>SHUF01000079.1 GCA_009694745.1 Acidobacteriota bacterium | reverse complement strand
TCATGCCGTATATCGTCGCCATCCTGTTGGGGACGGGGCTGTTCCTGACGATACGGTTCAACGTGGTGCAGGTGCGGCGCATTCGCGAAGCGTTCCGCGCGATGGTGACACGGCAGGCGGGCACCGGCGTGGGGGCGTTGTCGCCGTTCCAGGCGTTCATGACGGCACTTGCGGCGACGATCGGCACTGGCAATATCGCCGGCGTGGCGACCGCCGTCATTTCTGGCGGCCCCGGGGCCTTGTTCTGGATCTGGGTCTACGGTTTCTTCGCGACATCCATCAAATTTTCGGAAGCCGTGCTCGGCGTGAAGTTTCGCGAGCAGGCCGGTGACACGGTGCTGTCCGGCCCGATGTACTACCTGCGCGATGGGCTCAAGTCGCCAGCGCTGGCGTGGGCCTACGCGTGTGTGGCCGGCATCGCTGCGCTGACCACGACGCCGTTCACGCAGCCCAACTCCATTGCGATCGCTGTGCAGCATGTGTGGCCGAGCGGCACGTTGGTGTTGCCGTTCCTGGGCGAAGTGAATCGGACCGCGTTGATTACCGGATTGTTGCTCGCGGTGATGACCTGGCTGGTCATCATCGGCGGTATCAAGACCATTGGTCGTGCCGTCGAGAAGTTGTCGCCGCTGAAGGTGGGCCTGTATCTGGTGGGTGGCGCGGTGGTAATCCTCACGTTTATCGACCGCGTGCCGTACGTGCTTTCGATGGTCGTCGATGAAGCGTTCGCGTCACCCGGACGGTCGGGACTTGGATTCGGGTTCTTCATTGCGATGCGCTATGGCATTGCGCGTGGCATCTATGCGAATGAGGCCGGGTATGGGACGGCTGCGGTCGCCTACGGTACGGCACGATCGGATCGTCCGTCGCAGCAGGGCCTGCAGGCGGTGATGGAAGTGTTCATCGTCTCGTTTGTCACCGGCACGATCAGTGCGATGGCCATTCTGTTGAGCGGCGTTGCCGAGTCATCGATTGCTGGTCGGCAGGCGTGTGCGGCCCTCGACGAGGTCGCTCGGGCGGCGTGTATGGCTGGCGTGCCTACGAGCACCGCGGCGGTTGCGACGGCCTTCAACATGGCCGTGCCGACCGTCGGCGGTTGGGTTGTGGCGTTCTGCGCCTTTCTGTTCGGGTACACCACGCTGATTGGCTGGGCCTACTACGGCGAACAGTTCCTCGAGTACATCCTGGGGCGGTCGGTCAC
Source organism: Acidobacteriota bacterium (assembly GCA_009694745.1). Lineage (GTDB taxonomy): Bacteria > Acidobacteriota > Vicinamibacteria > Vicinamibacterales > SCN-69-37 > SYFT01. The sequence continues at coordinate 9,415 of SHUF01000079.1, read as the reverse complement.
GATGCCATACCGCTACGTGTATTGCCTGCTGATTCCCATTGGTGCCGTGCTCAAGCCCGACCTCGTGTGGGCGTGGGGCGACCTGATGAACGGCTTGCAGGTGTTCCCGAACCTCATCGGCCTCATCGGCCTGAGCGGCGTCGCCGCCGTCTACGCCCGCGGCAGGACGTAAAAAAGACGTCGGGTGTCTTTTTCGACGAAAAAGACACCCGACGTCTTTTCCGGTGTTTCGCCTATTGATCGCCCTGCAACCGGCTGGTACGATCACCCTCCATGTCCAGCCTGCCGGTTCTTCCAGTTGACGCCAGGAGCAAGGACGAGTCGCTCACCCAGGCCCTGTCGCGGATGCTCTCGGAGCACGACCGCGCACTCAGGGCGTCCGAGGATGACCCCCACGTCACCGCCGTGCGCCGGCTGGACGCGATCGAGGCGCAGTACGCACCCTTCCCTGATTCGCTCGACCCACGCCTTCTGAAGGCGATCACGAGCCGGGGAATCTCGCAGCTCTACACGCACCAGGCGGAAGCCGTCGGCCACGCGATGGCCGGTCGAAACGTGGTCACGATTACGCCGACCGCCTCGGGCAAGACGCTCTGCTACAACGTGCCGGTGATGGACGCGATCCTGAAGGACTCGTCCACGCGCGCGTTGTATCTGTTCCCGACCAAGGCCCTTGCGCAGGACCAGCTCGCGGAGCTGCATCAGTTGGCGGAACTCATCGGCGTTGAGGGCGGTGGTGACATCGGTGTCTTTACCTACGATGGCGATACACCGCAGGATGCGCGGCGTGCGATCCGTGGCCGCGCGCACGTGGTGCTGAGTAACCCCGACATGGTGCACTCCGGGATCCTTCCGCACCATCCCCGCTGGGCGAAGCTGTTCGAGAACCTGAAATACGTCATCATCGATGAACTGCACGTGTATCGGGGCGTCTTTGGCAGTCATCTGGGCAACATCCTGCGGCGTCTGGATCGCGTGTGCCGCCACTATGGGTCGTCACCCACATTCATCTGTTCGTCTGCAACAATCGCCAACCCGCGCGACCTGGCCGAGCGGCTCACCGGTGCGCCCTTTGAGTTGGTGGAGAAAAGCGGCGCGCCGCGCGGCGAGAAGTACTTCATCTTCGTGAATCCGCCGGTGGTCAACGAGCAGTTGGGCATCCGACGTTCGTATCTGGCCGAAACACGTCGTGTGGCGATTGAGTTCCTCAAGCGAGGCCTGCAGATCATCGTGTTCGCGCAGAGCCGGCTCTCCACGGAGATCCTGACCACCTACATGAAGGACGCATTCGCCGGCCCTCCGGGGGCCGCTGACGTGGTGCGCGGGTATCGCGGCGGCTATTTGCCCTTGCGTCGTCGCGAGATCGAGCGCGGTCTTCGAAGCGGCGAAGTGCGATGCGTCGTGTCGACCAGCGCGCTAGAACTGGGCATCGACATCGGGGCTTTGGACGTGGCGGTGATGGCCGGTTATCCAGGCTCGATTGCCGCCACATGGCAACGGGCGGGGCGCGCGGGCCGGCGATCGGGCCGTTCGGCAGCAGTGCTCGTGGCGTCGAGCGCGCCCATCGATCAGTTTGTGGCGCGCAACCCCGACTATTTCTTCGATGCGTCGCCCGAACACGCGCTCGTGAATCCCGACAACCTGCACATCCTGCTCGATCACGTGAAGTGTGCGGCGTTCGAACTGCCATTCACCTTCACATCCACGTTCGGCGCGTTCAACGTGCAGGAGATGCTGTCGATTCTGAGCGAAGAAGGGTTTGTTCAGAAGGCGGGGGAGCAGTGGCAGTGGACCCACGAGTCGTACCCCGCGGATGCGGTGAGTCTGCGGTCGGTCAGTTCCGACAATTTTATCATTGTGGACCTGACCAACGGCGAGCGTGTGATCGGCGAGACCGACCTCACCAGCGGCCCGTCGGTGCTGCATGAGAAAGCCATCTACATCGTGGAAGGGCAGCTCTATCAGGTGGAGCGCCTGGACTTCGATGGCCGCAAGGCGTTCGTGCGGGCTGTGGAGTGCGACTACTACACTGACGCGATCGACTACACCAAGGTCACGATTCTGGACGTCATTTCCGGTGATGTCGTGTCCCTTCCCCCCGCTCACCACGGCGAAGTCCACGTCGTCTCGCGCGTCGTCGGGTTCAAGAAGATCAAGTTCTACACGAATGAAAACATCGGCTCGGGCGAACTCGACCTGCCGGAACAGCAGATGCACACCTCGTCGTACTGGCTCACCGTGCCACGCGAAACGATGGACGCCCTGCCGCATGGCATCGCCGATCGGCGTGACGGTGTGCTGGGGCTGGCGTTCGCGATGCGAAACGTCGCGCCGTTGCTGCTGATGTGTGACAGTCACGACCTCGGGTTGTCGGTGGACGGCGTCACGGCGGATGAAGCGGCGCGGACGGTGGGAACGGTCGAGCCGACCATTTTCATCTACGACAACTATCCCGGCGGCATCGGATTCAGCGAGCCGCTCCACAGCATGCACGACGACCTTGTGGCGAAGACGCGGGAGCTCATCGACGGCTGCCCGTGTCGCTCGGGATGCCCGTCGTGCGTCGGCCCCGAAGGCAACACGGGCCCACTCGCCAAGACTGTCGCGTCGCATCTTTTGAAGCTGCTGTCGCCGCCGGAGATGCAGAGCGCGTGAAGGACCTCGCCTCGCGCCTGCGCGCAATCGTGCGTGATCAGCGGCGCGAGCCGACGATGGAGCCTGGCGAGACCGCCGGGATGGCGGTCTCGCCAGGCTCCACCGATCTCGACGCGCAGGCGGCGATCGCCGCCGCGCTCGGAGGCGCCGTCGTGGCGGCCCCGGAGGGCCGCCACGACAGCGCCTGCCTCGTAATTGATCGCGACTACGACGACGCCCGCTACCATGGCCGGCGGCAGGTGGACGCCTGCCGCGTCTCGCCCCAGGCGCCAGTCGCGCTCTTCGAGCCGCGACTGGCGGCCGTCAGCGACTGGGCGAGGCGCATGGTGTTTTTCGACATCGAGACCACCGGCCTGAGCGGCGGCGCGGGCACCGTCGCGTTCCTCGTCGGCTGTGGGTGGTTCGAAGCCGAGGCTTTTCGCGTGCGCCAGTGGCTCATGACCGGACCGGCGGGCGAACGCGTCCTGCTTGACGCGCTCGCCCGCACGTTCGACGACGCCTCGCTGCTCGTGACGTTCAACGGGCGCACGTTCGATGTGCCGTTCATGGAAATGCGATGGGCGTTCCATCGCCAGGGCAGCCCGGTGGAGGAATTGCCGCACTTCGACATGCTGCCGGCTGCCCGTCGTCTATGGAGCCGGCGCGAGGACGACACGAGTTGCAGCCTCACCGCGCTCGAACGATCGGTCCTCGGTTTTCATCGAGTGGGCGATGTGCCTGGATTCGAAATCCCGGCTCGGTATTTTCATTTTCTGCGCACTGGCGACCCAGCGGTGATCGAAGGCGTGCTTGAGCACAATCGGCTGGATTTGGTGTCGCTCGCCGCTGTCACAGCGCATGCGTTGCGGATGGCCGAGGACGGCCCGCAGTGGTGCCGCGAACCGAGCGAGCAGTTGGGGTTGGGGCATTTCTACGAGAGGCAGGGTGACTTCGAGCGCGCGCTGGATGCGTACGCCCTGGCGGGCGCAGCAGACGACCGCGACCTGCGAGGCCGCGCGCTCGAGCGTCAGGCGTTGCTGTTGCGGCGCCAGCAGCGTTTTGACGAAGCGGCGGCCACGTGGCTCCGCCTGGTGGAGGGGGCCGCGCGACCGTTCAGCGGCATCGAGCGCCGGGCCGCAGAAGCGCTGGCGATTCATCACGAACACCGCGCCGGAGATCTGGGTGAGGCCAGGCGGTACGCTGAGGTCGTGCGAGGGCAGGTCACCGGCCGCCACGTGGCCGGCGTGGAGCATCGCCTGGGACGTCTCGCGCGAAAGCAGGAAAAACAAAAGGGCGACCCATTGGTCGCCCCCCTGCTCGATTCCGACTGAACCCTGGACACTGGACCCAGGACTCTGGACCCGCTACGCCGGCGCGCCGGCCTTCTTCGCTTTCGCGGCCTTGTTCGCGGCGGTCTGCGTCTTGCGGCCTTCCGCCGTCTGCGCGCCAAAGCGCTTCGTGAAGCGTTCCACACGGCCTTCCGTATCGATCAGCTTCTGGCGACCCGTGTAGAACGGGTGGCAGTTGTTGCAGATGTCGAGGTGCAGATCTTCCTTCGTGGAAAACGACTTCCACGTGGCGCCGCACGCGCATCGCACGTCAATTTCGGTGTACTTGGGGTGAATACCAGGCTTCACAGACAGCTCCTTTTACCCGCGAACAAACATTGATTATAGCGCACGAATCGACTCCGGGACCCCAGGACCCCAGGACCCCGACGAATGTCTTTATTTCTCAACAACATAGCCCCTGTCCCACCGATGAACTCGGAGCCTGGCCACCAGGTCAGCCGGAAGGCTCCTGCCGTCGCCGGCCGCCATATTGCCCTCCACGTGTTTCAGCCGGCGCATCCCCGGAATGACCGTGCTGACCGCGGGGTGCGAAAGGATGAAACGCAAAGCCATCTCAGGCAACGACATGCCGGCCGGTATTAGGTCCTTTAGGGCCTCGACCCGGTCCACCGCTTCAGCCAGTCGGGCCGGTGGGAAGTACTGGTTCCGGAAATCGCCGTCGGGCCAGCGGGTGTCCTTCGTCAAGGTTCCCGTCAGACTGCCCTCGTCCAAGGGGACTCGCGCGATGATGGCGACACCCATCTCCTGGCATAACGGAAGCAGCGAATCTTCCGGGTGCTGGTCGAAGATGTTGTGCACCACCTGAACGCTGTCGATGAGCCCGGTGCGAAGGGCTTCAATGACGTTGGTCGGATCCCAGCGATTCACGCTGATCCCGAACGCACGCACTTTGCCCGCGCGTTTCAGTCGATCGACCGCCTCCATCCATTCATCGCACTCGGCCCACGTATCCGTCCAGACGTGGAACTGCTGAAGGTCGATGCGCTCCACGCCGAGGTTACGCAGACTGGTGTCGGTCGCTTCAATGACATGGTCAGGCGGAAACACATCCGCGATGTCGTACTCCGGTTTCGCCGGCCACTTCCCATTCTTCGGTGGAACTTTGGTGGCCACGACCAACGGCTTGTCGCGGTGCGCCGGAAGCACCTGGGCCAACAAGCGTTCGCTCTTGCCGTCGCCGTACGCCAGCGCCGTGTCGAAGAACGTGCATCCGAGTTCGATCGCACGATGCAGCGCCGCCACCGACTCCGCATCGTCTGACCCCGTCCAGCCGCCCATGCCCCAGAGGCCGTAGCCCACTTCGGACACCGGCCATTCAAGGCGCCCAAACGCTCGCGTGTGCATGCGGCCCATTGTATGGGCGAGGCAGCATAGAATCCGTGTGTCCCCGGAGGAAAACCGCCATGAAACACATATCACTCGCCCTGCTGCTCCTATTATCGGTCGCAGGCCTCGCCGCGCAGACGTCCGAAAGAGTCGATACCGCCGCAATCGGAAAAATTCGCGAACAGGGATTGAAGCAGTCGAAGGTCATGGACCACCTGTTCCAGATGACGGACGTGCGCGGGCCGCGCCTCACGGGGTCACCGGCCATCGAGAGCGCGGGCGATTGGGTGGTCGAGACGTTGAAGGCGTGGGGACTGCAGAACGCCCGCAAAGAGCGCTGGGCGTTTGGTACAGGCTGGTCCCTCAATAGATTTCACGCAACGATGACCGCGCCCCAGACCATGCCGATCATCGGGCTGCCGAAGGCTTGGAGCACGGGGACGAAGGGCATGGTCACGTCCGAGGTCGTGCGACCGGAGATAACCAACGCGCAGGAAGCGGAGCAGTGGAAGGGGAAGCTCCGCGGGAAGATCGTCCTGACACAACCCACGCGCGAAGTCCGCATGCTCGAAGGCCGCATCGTCCTTCGCATGACTGACAAAGAAATTGAGGAGGCCTTGACGCCACCGGCGACGGCGCCGGCCGGAAGGGCGGGGGGCGCGGGTGGTCGCGCCGGCGCGGCTGGTGGGCGTGCAGGTGGAGCAGGAGTCGGGCGTGGCGCCGGTGCGCTCGGCGCAGCGGGCGCGGCGCCGGCGTTTAACCTGAATCAGTTCTACGCTGAGGAGGGTGTGGTCGCGTTATTCGACCGCGGAGCCAATACGGACATGAGCGCAGGCGGCAGCGACCTGACCTGGCAGACGCAGCGGGTGGATGGCGGAACCATATTCGTCGGGGGCGCCACTGGCGGCGGCCGCAGCAGCGCGAACACTGGCGTGCCGCAGGTGACGCTCGCCGTGGAGCATTACAACCGCATGGTGCGGTTGGTGGATGCAAAGGTGCCGGTGACTGTGGACATCAACGTTGACGTGACGTTCCACCCCGAAACACCCGAGCGGCTCAACGGCTTCAATGTTGTGGCGGAGATGCCCGGGACAGATTTGGCGAACGAGATCGTGCTGATCGGAGGGCACTTCGATTCGTGGCACGGTGCGACCGGCGCCACAGACAACGCCACCGGCAGCGCGGCCATGATGGAAGTGCTGCGCATCATCAAGGACGCCGGGCTCAAACCGCGGCGGACGATTCGTATCGCGCTGTGGGGCGGTGAAGAGCAGGGACTCCTGGGATCGCGCGCGTATGCAGACCAGCATCTTGGCGCGCCGGATGCGCCGAAGCCCGGCCAGGCGTTGCACTCGGCGTACTTCAATCTCGACAACGGTACCGGGAAGGTGCGCGGCATCTGGATGCAGAGCAACCCGCTCGTAGCCCCCATCTTCAGCGCGTGGATTGCGCCACTGAAGGACCTGGGCGTGGAGATCCTCGGACCCAGGTCGGTGTCGAGCACAGACCACACCAATATCGACCGCACAGGCGTGCCGGGGTTCCAGTTTGTGCAGGAGCGCCTTGAGTACAACTCGCGGACGCACCACTCGAACATGGACTTCTACGATCGAGTACAGGCGGAGGACTTGAAGCAAACCGCCACCGTGGCTGCGGTGTTCGTGTACCACACCGCGATGCGCGACCAGAAGCTGCCCCGCAAATGAGAAAACGACCTCTGAGGTAGTTTTTAGCCGTCCCACAGAAAACTACCTCAGAGGTCGTTTTCTTTCTCCTGCGCCAGTCGCCGCAAGCCCTGCAGATCAATCTTCCCGGTCCCCAGCGTCGGAATGGCCTCGACCTGCATGATGTGCTCCTTCTTGGGGATCCACAGCCGCGGAAGATCCGTCGCGTTGAGCTGTGTCCATATCTCCGCGGGCGGCACATCCAGCCGGGTGTAAAACACGATCAGCTTCTCTCCCTTGATGTCGCACGGCACGGAGGCGACCGCTGATGCGAGCTCACCGAGAATGTCGTTGATGGTGTCTTCAATCTTGATGTGCGGCACCATCTCCCCGCCGATCTTACTGAATCGCGACAGTCGATCCGTGATGAAGATAAACCCGTCATCGTCAATCCTGGCAATGTCGCCTGTGATGTACCAGCCGTCCTTGATGACCTCGGCCGTCCGTTCGGGTTGATGGAGGTACCCCGACATCAGGTTCGGCCCTTTGACCAGAAGGAGGCCCTCCGTGTTGAAGAGAGGGCCCTCGCCCGTGTCCCGATCCACCACCTTTGCCGCCACCCCGGGAATGGGGTGCCCAACCGACCCCGCCTTCGTGCCGACCTGGGTGCGGCCCTGCATCACCACGTCTGGCCGATTGGCTGACACGACCGGTGCCATTTCAGTGCAGCCGTAGCCTTCGAGCAGTCCGATGCCGAATGCGTCCTGAAACGCCCTCGCCAATGGCGCGCGCAGCTTCTCGGCGCCGACGATGGCGTAACGCAGGTGAGCGAACTGTTCTTTGGTGCACCGTCGCACGTAGGACTGGCAGAAGGTTGGCGTGCTGATCAGCATGCTGCCTTTGTAGGCCTCGGCCATTTCGCCAACCGTCTTGGCGTCCATGGGGTTCGGGTGATACGCCACGCTGCAGCCCTGCAGGAGCGGAAACCAGATCGTGCCTGTAAGCCCGAACGAATGGAAGAACGGCAGCACGCCGATGAAGCAATCCTCGTGTTCCATCGGGAAAATTTGCGCGAGCGAATCTACATTCGAGAGCAGATTGGCGTGCGTGAGGACGACCCCCTTTGGTTGGCCGGTGCTGCCGCTGGAAAAGATGACGGCCGCTGGTGTTGACGCGGTCCAGTCGGGTCGGCCGATACTTCGGCGAAGCCAGGCGGCGGAGAGGACGCGCGCCCGAACCAGCGTCGCAAGCTTTTGCATGGGCGTGATGGTCTCGCGGAGGTCTTCGAGAAAGATCATGTCGGGCGTCGCTTCAAGGCCCGCCTTGTCGATGAAACGCCGCGACGTGATCACGGTGCGAATATCGCACTGCGCGCGCGCGTCAGCCATCGCGGCTGCGCCAGCCGTAAAGTTGAGATTCACCGGCACCCGTCCAGCGAAGAGCGTCGCGATGTTGGCCAGCGCGCCGCCGACCGAGGCCGGCAGCAGGAGGCCCACCATCTCCTGACCTGCGGTCTTGTTGCGAATGATCCGCGAGAGCAGCAGGGCGCCCACCAGCGTTCGGCCGTACGTCAGGCGTTGCCCGGTGCTGTCGGCCACCGCCAGGTCGCGCCAGCGGCGTTTCGCCGTTGAAAGAAACGACGCGTGCAGCTGATCGCGCGACTGCCGTCGATGGCGCATCGCGTCGGTGCCGAGTTCGCTGATGGCCGAGCGTACGAGTGTGGCCGTGACAGTGGCGGGCAGCGCGGGGCCGAATGCGACGGTGATGGGGTAGGGCAGGCGTTCAGGCAGTTTCCAGAAGAAGCGGCCCTTCTTGAAGCTGAAGACGCTGCCCCACACGCGGTCCAGGTAGACCGGAATCACCGGCACGTCCAGTCCGGTGAGGATGCGCTCGAATCCCCGTTTGAACGGCAACAGGTTGCCCGTCCGGCTGATTGAGCCCTCGGCGAAAATGCAGACGACGTGCCCGGCTTGGAGTTCGTCGCGGGCGCGCTCGATGGACGCCGCCACGCCGGTTTTGTCACCAGCCGTGACGGGAATTGCATGGAGTCGACTGACCACCGAGTGAATCACAGGCAGGTTGAAATACGGGCCGTGCATCATGAAGCGCACGAAGCGGTCCACACATGAGCCCACGAGCAGGCCGTCCACCATGGACACGTGATTGCAGATGAGCAAGGCGGGCCCGTCGCGAGGGACGTGCTGGCGTCCGACCACTGTGATTCGGTAGATCGTGTGGGTCAGCAGCCATAGGGTGAATCTGATGAAGAAGGCCGGCAGCGTGGCCAGCGCGTAGAAGGAGCCCGCGAGTGTCAGGAGTCCTGTCACCAGGAATACCGCGGTCATCGACAGTTTCAGAGACGTGCCCAGGAACCAGAGGACGACCGACGCCAGCAGGATGCCCACCGTCTGCAGCACATTGACGGTGCCGAGGATGCGG
>SHUF01000078.1 GCA_009694745.1 Acidobacteriota bacterium | reverse complement strand
GGATAATTTCCTGTTCGACGGTCCGGTGGCCGACAACATCGCGTACGGCCGGCCCGATGCGACAGAGGACGATATCCGTCGGGCGAGCCAGGTGGCGCATGCCGACGAATTCATCGAGGGGTTCGAGAAGAAGTACCAGACGGTGGTGGGTGAGCGCGGCGTGAGGCTCTCGGGAGGGCAACGGCAGCGCGTGGCGATTGCGCGGGCCATCCTCGCAGACCCGCGTATCCTGCTGCTGGACGAAGCGACGTCGAGCCTCGATAGTGAAAGCGAGGCCATGATTCAGGACGGTCTGCGGTCACTGCGTCGCGGCCGCACGACCTTCGTCATTGCACATCGCCTGTCCACCATCCAGTCTGCCGATCAGATTCTGGTGCTTGAACACGGCGAGATTGTCGAGCGCGGCACGCACACCGAATTGCTGGCACGGCCAGGCCGCTACCGCCAGTTGTACGACAAGCAGTACCATTTCGAAGCTGATCGTTTCATCAATCCCGGCGAAGATTTCACACCAGAGCCACCCAAGGCGCCGGTGGAAAAGCCGCCCACATCCCGGGGCTTCCGGGGAGAATAGAGCTCGCGTCGCGTTATGGCCCAATTCATCTACACCATGAAGGGCCTGGGCAAGGTGTATCCACCTGACCAGGTCGTGTTTAAGGACATCTGGCTCTCCTTCCTGCCCGGCGCCAAGATCGGCGTCATCGGCAGCAACGGCACCGGCAAGTCCACGCTGCTCAAGATCATGGCGGGCATGGACCCGAACTATCTCGGCGAAGCGTTCCGGGCCGAGGGCACCACCGTCGGGTTCCTGCAGCAGGAGCCGCAACTGGATGAGACCAAGACGGTGCTGGGCAACGTGGAAGAGGGCGTGGCGGCCACGCGGGCGTTGCTCACCCGGTTCGACGAAATCAATGAGAAGTTCGCCCAGGAAATGTCCGACGAAGAGATGGACAAGACCATGGCGGAACAGGCGCGCGTGCAGGACGCCATCGAAGCCGCGAACGCCTGGGACCTGGACGCACGCGTCGAACAGGCCATGGACGCGTTACGCCTGCCTCCGCCCGACGCAGATGTCATCAAACTGTCGGGTGGCGAGCGTCGCCGGGTGGCGTTGTGCCGGTTGTTGCTGCAGTCGCCGGACTTGCTGCTGCTCGACGAGCCGACGAACCACCTTGACGCCGAATCGGTGGCCTGGCTCGAGCATTTTCTGCACGCCTATCCAGGCACCGTCGTCGCGATTACCCACGACCGGTACTTCCTCGACAACGTTGCGGGATGGATCCTTGAACTCGACCGGGGCAAGGCCTATCCGTGGGAGGGCAACTACTCGGGCTGGCTGCAGCAGAAGCAGCAGCGGCTGGCGCTTGAGGAAAAGTCGGAATCAAAGCGGCAGCGCACACTGCAGCGCGAACTCGAATGGATTCGCATGTCGCCCAAGGCCCGTCAGGCCAAAGGCAAGGCGCGCCTCAACGCGTACGAACAACTGCTGGGCGAGGACACGACCGACAAACTCGAGCGCGTGGAAATCTACATCCCGCCCGGCCCCCGTCTGGGTGACGTGGTCGTGGAAGCGCGTGATCTCAAAAAGGCCTACGGCGAGCTGCTGCTCATCGAGGGCATGAACCTCACGCTGCCGCGCGGCGGCATCGTGGGTGTCATCGGGCCGAATGGCGCGGGGAAGACCACGTTGTTCCGGATGCTGGTGGGGCAGGAGACACCCGATGCGGGCATCCTGCGAATCGGCGAGACCGTACAGATCGGCTACGTGGACCAGTCGCGCGACGCCCTGATTGCCGATAAGACGGTCTACGACGAGATCTCCGAAGGCAACGACGAGGTCACACTCGGCAAGCGCACGGTCAATGCGCGGGCCTACTGTTCGTGGTTCAACTTCCGTGGCAAAGATCAGCAGCGCAAAGTGGGCACCCTTTCAGGCGGTGAGCGCAACCGCCTGCATCTGGCCAAACTGCTGAAGCGCGGTTGCAACCTGCTGCTTTTGGACGAACCCACGAACGACCTCGACGTGGACACCCTGCGCGCGTTAGAGCTGGCGCTGGACGAATTCGCCGGCTGCGTGGTGGTCATCTCGCACGACCGCTGGTTCCTCGATCGCATCGCTACCCACATGCTCGCGTTCGAAGGCGACAGCCACGTGGAATGGTTCGAGGGGAACTACCAGGAATACGAGGACGACAAGAAACGCCGCCTTGGTGTGGACGCCGACCAGCCCCACCGCATCAAGTACCGCAAGCTGACACGATGATCACGAAGGATTACAGGAGGCCCAGAGGCGCGGTAGATCATGTTCACTGACTTGCGTGCATTCCTCGATCAACTGCGTCGCGACAAGGATCTTGTCGAGATCGACGCGCAAGTCGACCCGGTTGAGGAGGCCGCCGAGATTCATCGGCGTGTGATCGCTGCCGGCGGGCCGGCGCTGTTGTTTACCCGCGTCAAAGGCGCGGCGTTTCCGCTGGTCACGAATCTCTTCGGCACCCCGCGCCGCGCCGAGATGGCCTTCGGGCCCAGGCCCCTCCACTTCATCAAGCGCCTCGTGCATCTGGCCGAGACGATGCTGCCGCCCACGCCCGGAAAACTCTGGGACGCCCGCGACGTGGCCATGCAGGCCCTTCGCGTTGGGATGAAGAGGCGGTCACACGGGCCTGTCACCGACGTGGTGACGAGCGATGTGCGCCTGGATCAACTGCCGGCGCTCACGTGTTGGCCCGAGGACGGCGGGCCGTTCGTCACGCTGCCCCTGGTCTACACCACACACCCGGACAAGGGCGGGCCGAACCTCGGGATGTATCGCCTGCACGTACACGACCGCACGTCCACCGGCATGCACTGGCAGATCGGCAAAGGTGGCGGCTTTCACTACGCCATTGCCGAGGCGAGGCAGCAGCCCTTGCCGGCCACCGTGTTCCTGGGCGGTCCGCCGGCGTTGATGTTGGCGGCGATCGCGCCGTTGCCCGAGAACCTACCCGAGATGTTGCTCGCCTCGCTCATCGCCGGGGAGAAGATCGCGCAGGTGCCCGGTCCCAATGGCCACCCGCATCCGCTCGTTGCGCGCGCTGAATTCGCGCTGATGGGCTCGGTCGCGCCGGGCGTCCGCAAGCCCGAGGGGCCGTTCGGCGATCATTACGGCTACTACTCGCTCCAGCACGACTACCCAGTCTTCCAGGTCGCCCAGGTCGCCCATCGTCGCGACGCGATCTACCCGGCAACCGTAGTGGGGAAGCCGCGCCAGGAGGATTTCTTCATTGGCGACCTGTTGCAGGATCTGTTGTCGCCGCTGTTTCCCCTGGTGATGCCGGCCGTCACCGAACTGTGGTCGTACGGGGAAACGGGCTACCACTCACTCGCCGCCGCCGTCGTGAAACAGCGCTACCGGCGCGAAGCGATGGCCAGCGCGTTTCGTATCCTCGGCGAAGGCCAGTTGTCGCTGCAGAAGTTCCTGCTGGTCACTGATCAGGCCGTGAACCTGCGCGACTTCCGCGCGACGCTTGAACACGTGCTTGCGCGCACGAATCCCGAGACGGATCTGTACGTGTTTTCGAACTTGTCGATGGACACTCTCGACTACAGCGGCCCGTCGGTCAACGAAGGGTCCAAGGGTGTGTGGCTCGGACTTGGCGATCCGGTGCGCGACCTTCCGCGCGAGTTCCGACCGCCCGTGCCGCCGTCGTCGGACGTGCGCGACGTCCGCGTCTTCTGCGCCGGTTGTCTGGTGGTCAGCGGGCCGACGTTTGCGGCCGACGCCAAGGCTGCGGTTAGGCTGGCGGCAGACCCCGCGTTTGCGGGATGGCCGCTTGTGGTGCTCACAGACGATGCGGATCGTGCGACGCGCAGTGACATGAATTTTCTGTGGACGACGTTCACGCGGTTTGAACCGGCTGCCGATATTCACGCGGCCGCGACACGAGTGGTGCGAAATCACATCGCGTATCAGGGGCCGGTGCTCATCGACGCGCGAATGAAGCCCTGGTATCCGAAGGAAGTGACATGCCGGCCGGAAGTGGCCGCCACCGTCTCTCGCCGGTGGCGCGAGTACTTCCCGCACCGCGATATCCGGATGGGCGATGCGGAGAAGGGCCACCTTGACTAAACGGCTGACTCGGTTCGTGATCATGTTGGGTTTGAGCGTTGTGGCGATTGCGTGCGGGCAATCGGGATCGCAGGTGCAGTTTCTCTCCATCGCCACCGGCGGTACCGGCGGCGTGTATTACCCGTATGGTGGCGCGCTGGCGCGTGTGCTCACGGCGAAACTACCGAACACGCAGGTCACGGCTGAGGTGACGGGGGCATCGGTGGACAACCTCAAGCTGATGCAGCAAGGCCGCGCGGACCTCGCCTTCACGCTGGCCGATACGCTGCACGAGGCCGCGGCGGGCACCGGACCATTCGCGGCCAGCGGGCCCGTTGACGCTCGCACGGTCGCGGTGCTCTACACCAACTACACACATCTGGTGACCCGTCAGGGCAGCGGCATCTCACGGGTCGCGGACTTGAAGGGACGCGTCGTGTCCACCGGCGCGCCCGGGAGCGGCACTGAACTGATCGCGGATCGGCTGCTGCAGGCGGCCGGCATCGATCTGCGTCAGGGCATCACGCGTCACGCGCTGGGCGCCAGTGAATCAGCGGGCGCGCTCAAGGACGGCAAGGTGGACGCGTTCTTCTGGAGCGGCGGACTGCCGACGTCGGCCATCCAGGACCTCGCGGCGTCCGCCGGGCTGACAATCGCGCTTGTGCCGCAGGACGATCTGTTGCCGGCCCTCCAGGCGAAGTACGGCGGGGAGCTTTATCGCGCAGGGTCCTTGCCTGGCGGCACGTATCGCGGCACTGTCGATCCGGTGTCCGTGATCGGCGTCAGCAACGTGCTGGTGGCGTCGAGCCGACTGTCGCCGGAGTTGGTGGAAGCGATCACCGCGGCCTTGTTCGATGCCAAGGCCGACCTGACCGCCGCTCACCCCGAGGCCCGGCACCTGGAGCGTGCCACTGGGCCTGATACTGCGCCCGTGGCCTTTCACGAGGGTGCGTTGCGGTATTACCAGGCCAGGGGTTGGCGCTAGACCTCCGGCTGCTGCCTGGCCTAGACTCATTGATCCATGAGGTCCGGGGCAATCCTGACGGCTGTTCTCCTTGCGGCGGCCGCGTGCGGCCGTCCAACGAGTCCGAGCGAAGCGTCGTCCGATCGCTTCGCGATCATGGCGCCCGCCAGCGCGTCGTCGGATCTAGTCGCGATGTTTACCGAGAGTGGGGCCGCCGAGTGGGCCCAGGCCCGCGGTCGCCTCCGAGGCTTTCAGTTTTACCAGCAAATGCTGCGAGGGTTCTGCCAGATGTGCGGGCCGAACAACGGCGCGCAGTTGGTGAATGCGCGGCCGGCGGGGGCCTTCGCCTGGTTATCGAGTCAGGGCATTCAGATTGGCGTGGAGGCCGGCGCGGTCAAGGAACACACCTGCGGCGGACGGGAACTGGGCAACGTCGTCAACAACGACATGCGGGTGGTTTATGGCTCGGGCAGTCACGTGACCTACATCGCCATGGACGAGCCGTTCACGGCGGCGTTGCCGAACCGCGAGGGGACGTTAGCACGGTGTGACTTCTCGGTCGATCAAGCCGTGGTGGAGGTCAAGGCATTCATCGACCGCGTGCACTCGGTGTACCCGTTGATTCGGATTGGACTCATCGAGCCGTATCCGTACTTCACGGTGGATGAGATCACCCTGTTCATCGAGGCCCTTGATAACGTGGGCGTGCGGTTGCCGTTTTTCCGACTGGATTTTGACCTCCGCCACCGGCGAAACGTGGATGCCAACGCCACCCAGGATCTGAAGCGCCTGCACGGGTTTCTGGACAGTCGGGGGATTGACTTCGAGTTGATTGTGACCGGGTACGACGGCAAGACGGATGCCGGCGCCGTGGCGTCAGCGATGGCACTGGCGTACGAAGTGAGCGGCGCCGTCGGCAGGCCCCACAGCGTGGTGTTTCAGGACTGGTCGGCGGATCGACAGGGTGTGGGCAGCAGCGCCGTCAATCTGCCGGAGGATCAAGTGGGTTCGCTCGCGTGGCTCGTCAACAACGGCATGACGGTGTTCCGATGACGGCCATGCCCTGGAGAACAGCCATCGTGTCGGTGATGCTCGTATCGGCGGTTGGTATCCCTGCTGCCTTCGCGGACGATCCGCCGAAGGCCGGAGGCGATCGGGCGCCACTCTGGCATCTGTCGGTGCGTGTCCTGACGTCTGTCACGTCCACCGACCCGCAACACATCGGCGTGGGTGTAGGCCTGGCTCGCACAGGTACCTACCGGGCGGCCGCTCATTTTCAACCAGCAGAGCGGGGTGGGCTCGGCATGGTCCACGGCGCGCTTGGTCTTCGTGTATTTGATCGCTCATCGTGGCAGTTGTCGGTGGATCTGGAACACACGCAGGTGCGCGCCACGCGACGCTTGTTTGTGGGCGTGGGATGGCAACTCATTGCGCACGACCGGCAGCAGGTGTCGCTTGTGACTGGCGCCGTGCAGTGGCGGGAGAAGCGAATTCTGGGTCTGATCCGCGGCATCGAAGCCGGCGGCGGTCGCATGCAGGTGTGGCGTCTCGTGTCGGCACGTGCCGGCAGCGACGTGTTGAACTCGTCGCCCGATCCCATTCTGGAATCTGGGGCGCCGGTCGGCGTCCTGGGCATCCTTGCCGAGCGTTCCCTCGGGTGGGGATTTTCAGCAGAAGCGCGCGTGCGCGTCATTGGCGCCGGCCACTCACCGGGCGGAGAGGTGCCGTTTGCGCACGTGGTCGCCCACTGGGACCTGACGCGGCCGATTTTCGGTTCCACCGGTGCACGCCGGATGGAGCTTGGATTGTCAGGCAGCCATGCCTCCACCCCGCGCGCGGTGTCGTACTACCAGAACGGCCTGGGTCTCGCGCTGCGAGTCGTGTTTTAGGTCGTGTCTTTGGACAAGCGCCTGCGCGGCGTTTCCTCCGCTTCGATGCTCGCGTTCCTGCTCTCAGCGTTTTCGCTGGCGTGGGTGCTCTTCGTCATTCCCCCTCAAACCTATCGACCGCTGATGTTGCTCGTCGGCGTCTGGGCCACGCTCCGCCTCAAGCCATCGGCAGGCAGATGGGGGCCGGCAATCGACCTGGTGTGGGTGGTGCTGACGATGTTCGGGTTGGGGTGGCCACTGGCGCAGGGTGAGCCGTTCTGGTATCGCGCCGCCAACCCGACCGGCGGAGACGTGGCGGCCGGCATCGCGGCGTTGCTCGTCATCACCGAGGCCGTGCGCCGCACCACTGGCTGGGCGCTGCCGATCGTCACTGTAGGGCTCCTGGCGTACGCCGTCTTTGGTCCCGCGCTGGCGTCCATCGGCCTGGTGGACATCGCCCATCGTGGATATGACCTGCCGCGACTGGTGGGCAACCTCTACATGACGCTTGAGGGCATCTACGGCGTGCCGCTCGAGGTGGCGGTGACGTACATCACGCTCTTCAGCATTTACGGCGCCGTGCTCGAGGCGTCCGGCGCCGGTACGTTCTTTCTCGATTGGGCGTTGTCCCTCTCAGGTGGGTCGCAGTCGCCTGCGGCGACAGGCCGGTCCGTCTCGCTGGCGGGTTTTCTGTTGGGCACGGTTTCGGGTTCGGGCGTCGCCACCACCGTGACGCTTGGGTCCATGGCCTGGCCACTGCTGCGCCGTGCGGGATTTGAGGCGAACACGGCCGGAGCGATGCTGGCCGCCTCTGGCATCGGCGCGTTGCTCTCGCCGCCGACACTCGGCGCCGCGGCATTTCTCATCGCCGAGTATTTGCGTGTCTCGTACCTCCAGGTGCTGGTGATGGCCACCATTCCGACGGTGCTGTACTACGCGTCGATCGTGCTGATGATCGATGGAGATGCGCAGCGCATCGCGCTGCCGGCGTCCGGTGCCGCCATCGGCCTGTCGCAGGCCCGGCTGCCGGTGCATGGATACTGGCACTTCACGTCACTGTTTCTCGTGGCCGTGCTGATGGCATTGAGTTTCACGCCGTTCCACGCGGTGTTCTGGGCCACGCTGGCGGCGATTGCGATCAGCGTGATGACTCGAACGCCCCTTGGCCCGAGGCGTCTGGCGTCGGCGCTCACCGAAGGCGGCAAGGACACGTTGTCGGTGCTCTCAACCACCGCCGTCGCTGGTGCCATCGTCGGAGTGGTGACCTTGACGGGGTTTGGCCTCAAGGCGGCCGGCCTGATCGTGGCGCTGGCGGGCGGGTCGCTGCCGTTGACCGTGTTGTTCGGTGCGCTCGCGGTATGGATTCTCGGCCTCGCGGTGCCGGTGACCGCGTCGTACATCATCGCGGCCGTGATGGTGGTGCCCGCGATGACCACCGTCGGTGTCGCGCCGATCGCAGCACACATGTTCGTGTTTTATTACGCCGTGTTGTCGGAGGTGAGTCCACCGACGGCGCTGGCGCCGTTCGCTGCCGCGGCGCTGACCGGCGGTCAGCCGTTTCGCACGATGATGCTGACCTGGAAGTATTCGCTGCCGGCATTCCTCGTGCCGATTGCGTTCACCCTTGAGCCGAGTGGCATGGGGATGCTGATGCAGGGGCCATGGGGTAATGTGGTGGTCGGTTCACTGACGGCCCTGGTCGGCGTCGCGGCGCTGGCCTTCGCGATTACGGGCTCCCAGGGGCTGCTGGCGTCGCCTGGATCGCGCATGGTGCTGGGGATTGGCGGTCTGTTTCTGGTGCATCCCGCACCGTGGTCGGACATCGTCGGCACCGCAGTGGTGGCCGCGGTCGTGGAGGTACGCCGTGTTATCTTTAGCCCGTCCCGGAGGACGCATACATGAAAACACTGAAACAACACTGGATTTTGGCCACGGTACTCGTGGCCGTCGCTGCCGGCTCGACGCTGGCGGCTCAGGCTCGGCAGGCCACGCCGCCGCGCATGGGCCCCCAGACCCTCGCCGCAGTCACTACGCCCAAGGCGGAACTGGGCAACAACCTCGGCGATGACTACTACCTCGCCAACTACACACAGTTGATGGCGTATTGGCGCAAGCTCGAGAAGGAATCGCCGCGCCTCAAGGTGGTGGAGATCGGCAAGACGGCAGAAGGTCGGCCCCACCTGATGACCATCATCACGTCGCCAGAAAATCACCGGCGTCTCGATCGGTTCCGCGAGATCTCGGCACGGCTGGCCACCGCTGAGGGCCTGACCGACGAGCAGGCGCGTGCGCTCGCGAAAGAAGGTAAGGCCGTGGTCTGGATCGACGGTGGCCTGCATGCCACTGAAGTGTTGGGCGCACAGCAGCTGATGGAAACGGTCTACCAGTTGGCGAGCCGCACCGACGAAGAGACGATGCGGATTCTCAACGACGTGGTCATTCTGGCGGTGCACGCGAATCCGGACGGCATGGAACTGGTGTCCAACTGGTACATGCGGATTCCCGTGCCCGAGCAGCGCTCCACGGGTGGCATTCCCGTGCTCTATCAGAAGTACGCCGGTCACGATAACAACCGCGATTTCTACATGTCGGCGCTCGACGAATCCACCAACATGAACCGCGTGATGTACAAGGAGTGGTTCCCGCAGATCATGTACAACCATCACCAGACCGGCCCGGCCGGCACCGTGATGTTTGCGCCGCCCTTCCGCGATCCCTTCAACTACAACTTTCACCCGATGATTCCCGCGGGCATCGACATGGTCGGATCTGCGATGGCCAACCGCTTCCTGGCCGAAGGCAAGCCCGGCGTGACGTCGCGCCAGGGCGCCGCGTATTCCACGTGGTGGAACGGCGGCCTCCGCACGACCGCGTACTTCCACAACATGATCGGCATCCTGACGGAGACGATTGGCAATCCGACGCCGACGCAGATTCCGTTCACGGCCAGCAAGCTGCTGCCCAACTCGAGCCTGTGGTCGCCGATTGCGCCGCAGCAGTGGCACTTCCGGCAGTCGGTGGACTACTCGCTGACCGCCAACTACGCGATTCTCGATCTGGCGTCGCGGTATCGCGAGACGTTCCTCTTCAACATCTACCAGATGGGGCGCGACAACATTAAGCGGTCGAGCGAGGATTCGTGGACGATGACGCCGCGGCGAGTGGCGGCGATTCAGGCGAAGATGGCGGCGGCCGGTGGTGCCGGCGGCGGCCGTGGTGGACGCGGCGCGGGCGGTGGCGGCGCGGCGGCTCCCGGTGGTGTCACGGTGGCCACCCGTGGTGAACGTGGCGCCGGTGCGGGCGCGCCGAATCTTTACTGGACAGAGTTGCACTCGCCTGAGACGCGCGATCCGCGCGGATTCATCATGAGCGCGGACCAGCCCGACTTCGGCACGGCGACGCGTTTCATGAACACGCTCATCAAGACGGGCGTCATGGTGCACCGCGCGACCGCGGCGTTTACGGTGAACGGCAAGCAGTACCCGGCCAACTCCTACGTCGTCAAGACGTCGCAGGCGTTCCGGCCGCATGTGATGGACATGTTCGAGCCGCAGGATCACCCGGACGACTTCCCGTATCCCGGTGGCCCGCCGAGCCGTCCGTACGACAGTGCCGGCTACACGCTCGCGATGCAGATGGGAGTGCAGTTCGATCGCGTCCTCGACGGCTTTGATGGGCCTTTTGTGAAGGTCCTCGGCATGGCTGTCACGCCGGCTGGCCGGGTCATTGGTGGCACGACGGGCGGTGGCCAGGCCGCGGGTTATTACTTCACGCACAAAG
>SHUF01000002.1 GCA_009694745.1 Acidobacteriota bacterium | reverse complement strand
CGCAACACCGTGGCGCTCAAGGGCCCGTGCACCACGCCCATCGGCGAAGGCTTCACGAGCGTCAACGTGGGCCTGCGCAAGGCGTTGAACCTGTACGCCAGTTTGCGGCCCGTCAAGAATCTCCCCAGCGTGGCGTCGCGCTTCGCCAACGTGGACCTCGTCATCGTCCGTGAAAACACCGAAGACCTGTATGCCGGCCTGGAGCATGTGATTGTGCCTGGCGTGGTGGAAAGCCTGAAGATCATCACCGAGGCCGCGTCCACGCGTATTGGAGAGTTTGCGTTTTCACACGCGCGCCGCGAGAATCGGAAAAAGGTCACGGCCATCCACAAAGCCAACATCATGAAGCTTGGCGACGGCCTGTTTCTGGATTCGGTGCGGGCGGTCTCGAAACGTTTCACCGACGTGCCCTACGACGAGAAGATCGTGGATGCCGCGTGTATGCACCTGGTGATGCGGCCGGAGCAATTCGATGTGCTCGTGCTGCCGAACCTCTACGGCGACATCGTCTCGGACCTGTGCGCCGGACTCGTGGGCGGCCTTGGCGTGGTGCCGGGGGCCAATCACGGCGCCGGCGTGGCGGTGTTCGAAGCCGTGCATGGCAGCGCGCCGGACATTGCCGGACGGAATGTGGCCAATCCCACGGCGCTTCTGCTCTCAGCCATCATGATGTTGCGCCACCTGGGCGAAACTGACGCCGCGGCGCGCGTGCAGGCGGCGCTGGACTCTGTGCTGATGACCGGCCAGGTGCGCACCCGCGACCTGGGCGGCACGGCATCCACCACCGATTTTACACAGGCAATCTGCGGGGCCCTGGCGTCGCAAAGCTCGGGTACTATCAACTGAACTCTCATGTTCGCTGCACTGCCAAAAGCCGCGTTTTCTGTTCTCGCCGGGAGTTCCACGCTCAAGTCGCTGGCCTCGAAGTACGGCATGCGCAGCACCAACAGCTTCGCGCGGCGCTTCATTGCGGGGGAACAGGTCGACGAGGCCATCGAAGCGGCCCGCGAGGTGGAACGTCAGGGCCTGATGGTTACGCTGGACCTGCTGGGCGAAAGCGTGGCGTCTCACGAGGAAGCCCACGCCGCGACGTTTGCCTACATCGCGGTGATGGAGGCCATCGAACGGGCCGGGGTTGGTCGCAATATCTCGCTGAAACTCACACAGCTCGGCCTGGACATCGACCAGGCCACCTGCGTGGACAACCTGCGGCGGATTGTCGACATCGCCGCCAAGTCTGATTTTTTCGTGCGCATCGACATGGAGAATTCTCCGTATACCGATCGTACGCTCGACACTTTCGAGACGCTCTGGGGCATCGGGTATCGCCAGGCGGGCGTGGTCATTCAGTCGTACCTCAAGCGATCGACGGCCGATATCAAACGTGTGAATGCGCTCGGCGCGCGCATTCGTCTGGTCAAGGGCGCGTACCGCGAGTCGGCCGCCGTCGCCTTTCAGCAGAAGGCGGAGGTGGACGCCGCCTTCATCGAGCAGATGAAGTTGCTGTTGACCGAGGGGACGTATCCGGCGATTGCCACGCACGACCCTGTGATGATCGACGCCACGACGTCGTTTGCCAAAGCGAACGGCATTGCGAACGACCGGTACGAATTCCAGATGTTGTACGGCATCAGGCGCGACCTGCAGGCCTCGCTCGCCGGTGACGGGCACCCCTTCAGGGTCTACGTGCCGTTTGGCAGAGAATGGTTCCCCTACTTCATGCGGCGCCTCGGCGAACGCCCGGCCAACGTCGGGTTTGTGGTGGGCAGTATCCTGAAAGACAAGAGCAAGTAGCCTCGACAGGAGAGCGCGGTGTTGAAACAGCGATGGGTGCGTGGGATCGAGTGCGTGGTGCTGGCAGTCACCGTGTCGGGCTGCTCGCTCGTCTCGAACAAGGCGATGAAGATGGTGGCCGACTCGCTGTCGGCGGGCGGCACGTCGATCAGTTCGGATAACGATCCCGAACTCATCCGCGCGGCCGTCCCGTTTGGCCTGAAGACGTACGAGTCCCTGCTCGAGTCGATGCCGACCTACGTCCCGCTGCTGACCGCCACCTGCAGTGGGTACGCCTCCTATGCGTATGGCTTCCTGGCCACGGATGCCGCCGCCGTGCGCAACACTGACCGGCCGGCCGCCAAGGCCATCGACGAACGTACGCTGAACCTGTATCTGCGCGCACACGGCTACTGTGCCCGTGCGCTCGAGGAGCGGTTCAAGGGTGTGACCACACGGCTGCTCCAGAATCCCGAAGGCGCGCTGGCGAAGGCCAAAAAGACCGACGTGGAACTGCTCTACTGGTCTGCCGCCTCGTGGGGTCTGGCCATGGCACTCAGTCCCGATACGCTGGCGATCGATTTCCCCGCGGTCCGCGAACTGACCCAGCGTGGCCTGGAACTGGATGAAACCTGGTGGAACGGCGCGCTCCATGAACTGATGGTCGTGCTCGACAGCGTGGAACTGCTCGGCGGCTCGCAGGAGCGCGCGCGCAAACATTTCGAGCGCGCGGTAGAGATCCAGAAGGGCCTGTCCCCGGGCCCGTACATTTCCTTCGCCATGGGCGTGTCTGTGGCGCGGCAGGATCGGGCCGAGTTCGAGAAACTGCTGAACATGGCGCTGGCCGTGAACCCGGATGCCAACCCACCCGAGCGCCTGACCACCCTTCTCTTGCAGCGCCGGGCCAGGCACTTCCTGGACCAGGCCGACTACTATTTTTTGAAGTAAGCACGTATTTGATAGGGAGATAGCCATGTCGAAACCTCTGACCCGTGTCCTTGGCGCCGCTGCGCTGGTGATTGCCGCACTCGTCATTACACTGCCCGTGCAGGCACTCGCGCCGCTCACAGTCAAGCTCGCCACGTTCGCGCCCGCCAACTCGGCGTGGCATAAGGCGCTGCTCGACATGGGTGACGCCTGGACGAAAACCACCGAAGGCCGCGTCACTCTTCGCGTATATCCCGGCGGCACGCTGGGGACGGAAGCCTCCACCGTCAAGATGATGAGCCCGGCCGTGGGGGAACTTCAGGCTGCGCTGCTCCTGCCACCCGGGCTGGCCCGAATCAACGACGCCGTTGAAGTCTTCGGCATGCCGTTTTTCCTGGAGTCCGAGGAAGAAATGCGCGCCGTGTTTGCCGCGTTGCGGCCTCTGATGACGCAGCGCATCGAGGGGGCAGGATTCAAGGTGCTCCACTGGGGCAACGCCGGCTGGGTGCAGCTTTTCTCGAAGAAAGAAATTCGCACGCTGGCCGACCTCAAAGCCGTGAAGCTCTACACCACGGAAGGTGATGACAAGTCGGTGCAGTGGTACAAGAGCAACGGCTTCCAGCCGATTCCCCTCTCGTTCAACGACATGGTGGGCGGCCTCAAGCGCGGCATGATCGACGCCGCGCCAAGCCCGGCCTATGGCGCCTCGATGCTCCAGATCTTCCGTGATGCGCCGTACCTGCTCGACGTAAAACTCGGGCCGCTTCTTGGCGCCACCGTCCTGACCACTGCCGCGTGGAGCAAGATCGACGCGGCCGACCAACCCAGGGTGATGGCCGCCGCGTCTGCGCTCGAACAGCGCTTCATGGGCGAGGCGCCCAAGATGGACGCCGATGCCGTGGCCACGATGTCGGCCCGGGGCCTGAAGGTCACCAAACTCACGCCCGCCGCCATGGTGGAATTCCGCAAGACCGCCGAGGCGCTCGTGAGCTCGATGCGGGGCACCACCGTCCCGACCGATGTGTACGACGCGGCGATGCAGGCCCGTACGGCCTTTCGCAAGACCAAGGGCAAGTAAGTGAAACAGTCGGCGATTCGCTTCGAAAATTCCGTCGCCCTCCTCGCGATGGCAGGCATCGTGGTGCTGCCTCTCGGGGAAATCGTCCTGCGCAAGTGGTTTGCCACGGGCATTCCAGGGGCCGCGCCCTTTGCGCAGCATTTGACGATGTGGGTGGGGATGCTGGGAGCGGCGATCGCCGCCCGCGACGGCAAATTGCTGTCGCTGGCGACGGGCGAGTTCCTTGCGCACAGC
Organism: Acidobacteriota bacterium; assembly: GCA_009694745.1. Taxonomy (GTDB): domain Bacteria; phylum Acidobacteriota; class Vicinamibacteria; order Vicinamibacterales; family SCN-69-37; genus SYFT01. Next base: position 122,821 of record SHUF01000002.1, on the reverse strand, counting down.
GCGACGGCATGCGTGGCCAAGTTCATTGCGGCGCTCGTGGGGGCCGCCGTCTCGACACTGTTCGCCGTGGGCGGCGTGAACCTGGTCAAGATCGACCGGCTCGATGGCGCGGAGATCGCGGCCGGCGTCCCCGTCTGGGTGGCCGACCTCGTATTGCCGTTCGGCTTCGCGTTGATTGCGCTGCGCATGGTGTGGAACGCGTCCACCAACTGGGTTCTGCGGGGCGTCGCCGTCATCGGCCCCATCGCCGGCTACTGGATCGCGACACACCCGGAACTCCTCGACGGCCAGTCGGCGCTGCCGTGGCTCAGCGTGATCATCTTCGCGGCGATTCTGGGCGCGCCGATCTTCGTGTTGCTTGGCGGCTGCGCGGCCGTGCTCTTCATGGTGCAGGGCAGCAAACCCACGGTGCTGCTGATCACGGCGTATCAGGAGCTGACGGGATCGGCCGGCCTGGCGACGATCCCCCTGTTTACGCTGGCGGGATACCTGCTGGCCGAAGGCCGGTCATCCGAACGGCTGCTTCGGATGTTCCGCGCGCTGGTCGGCTGGATGCCTGGCGGCACGGCCGTGGCCTGCATCGCGCTCTGCGCGTTCTTCACCTTGCTTACCGGCGGCTCGGGCGTGACCATCCTCGCGCTCGGCGGCCTGCTGCTGCCGGCGATGCTCAAAGAGGGGTACCGCGAACGTTTCTCCATCGGTCTGCTCACGGCATCGGGTTCGCTCGGCCTGCTGTTCCCGATGTCGCTGCCGCTAATTCTCTATTCGATCATCGCGAACATCGCGATGGAAGACCTGTTCATCGGCGGCCTGCTCCCGGGCATGCTGATGCTCGGAATGCTCGCAGCCTACAGCGTGCGCGAGGCCATTCGGACGGGCGCTGCGCGCACGCCGTTTGTGGCTCGCGAAGCCGGCGCGGCGTTGTGGAACACCAAGTGGGAGATCGGCCTTCCGCTGGTCGTCATGACGGCGCTGCTTGGTGGATATGCCACACCGGTGGAATCCGCCGCACTCGCGGCCCTCTACGCGTTCATCATGCAGCGCTTCGTGCACCGCGACCTGCCGGCGATGAAGGATGTGGTGCGCGTGACTGCAGACTCGGTGGGCCTGGTCGGCGGCGTGCTGGTCATCCTGGCGGTGGCCGTCGGACTGACCAACTACATGGTCAACGCGCAGATCCCTGACGCCTTGATCGCCTGGACCACGACGCACGTCGAATCGAAGCTGATGTTCCTGCTGGCGCTCAACGCCTTCCTGCTCATCGTCGGCAGCCTCATGGACATCTTCTCGGCCATCGTGGTCGTCGTGCCGCTGATCTCCGGAGTCGCGGCCGCATATGGCATCAACCCCGTCCACCTGGGTGTGATCTTCGTGGCGAACCTCGAGTTGGGCTACCTGCATCCCCCGCTGGGACTGAACCTGCTGCTGGCGTCGGTGCGATTCAAGCGGCCGGTCCTGGACGTGATGTGGGCGACGATCCCCATGCTGATCATCCTCGCCATCGGCGTGCTGCTGATCACCTATGTCCCGTGGCTCACCCTTGCGCCACTCGAGTGGTTCGGGCGCGGTCAGTAATCATTTATTGCGCGTAGCCGACACTCGGGCTTGAGGACCAGCCCGAGCTACGTTCCTCTCTTCCCGTACGTAGCTCGGCCTGGTTGTCAAGGCCGAGGCCTGCGCGACGGGTGTTAAGTGCGTGTAGTGTTTCTGTTAAGACGTCTCACGGTCTCAATCAACACATCTCGGCAGACATCGACGTCTGCGAGGGTGACGTACTCCTCGATGCTGTGAAGCCCCGCCCCGCCGGGACCAAACAACACGGATGGGATGCCGGCGCCGGCAAGGATGGCGGCGTCGGTCCAGAACGACATACCAATGGGCGCAGAAGACAGACCACGCGCCTGAAGCGAAGCCGCGAGCGCCACGGGCAACGGAGCGGCTGGGCTGAGCCGGTACGGCGGCCGGGACGTCATCAGTCGCACCTCACCGCGGAACGCCGGGTCGGCGGTGCGTAGACGCGCCAGGATCGCCTGCACCTCGCCAACCACCACCCCATCGTCTTCCCCTGACACCGTGCGGCGTTCGAACTGCAACACACATCGATCGGGATACACGCTGAGTTCACGGCCGCCGGTGATGATCGACGCGTGCAGCGACGGCGTGCCCTGATGCTCGGATGGAAGTTGGGCCTGCAGTTGCTGGTCAGTCGCTTCCAGGGCCATCAACACGCGCGCCATGTCCACAATGGCGTCCCGGCCTTCCAGGGGACGGCTGCCATGCGCTGCCCGGCCCGTGGTCACGACTTCGATCCACGCAAAGCCCTTGTGCCCCACGGCCATGGCGAGGTCGGTCGGTTCGGTGACGATGGCCGCATCGGCGGTCCATTCCTTCACGAGCGCATCCGCGCCGGCGCTTTCGTATTCCTCGTCGGCCACACAGGCCACGATGAGCCGTCCGCGCCGCCAATCGCGGGCGAGCTCCACGGCCGCTGCAATCATCGCGGCCACGCCGCCTTTCATGTCCTGCGCGCCACGCCCGTAGAGGCGTCCGTCAGCCACGCGAGGCGTAAATGGGTTCGTCATGCCTTCAACGCCGACGGTGTCGAGGTGCCCGCACAACATCACGGCCGGCCCGGCCTCACGGCCCTCAAGCACACCGATGACGTTCGGCCGGCCAGGCGCCGCCTCCTGAAACACCACCTCGAGGCCGCCGGCCTTGAGCGCCTGCGCGGCCACCTCGGCGACGGCGGCCTCGCCCGGCGCGCCTGGCACGAGCGATGGATTGATGGAATTGACCGAGACGAGATCAGACAGCAGGGACAGGGTCGTCATTGCAGTTGGCATGATCTCAGATCGGGCGAAGTATTAACATCGGTCAGTCGAAACTATTCATGCATAGCCCGCCGCCACTCGCCATCGATATCGCTCGTGCGGTCCGTGACCGCGGCGGGCGCGCGCTCGTGGTTGGTGGCTGGGTGCGCGACCAGATGCTGGGGCGCGATGCGAAAGACCTGGACCTGGAAGTGTTCGGTCTCGAGGCGGGCGCGCTCAAGTCCGCGCTGGCCGCATTCGGCCAGGTTAATACCGTCGGCGAGAGTTTCACCGTGTACAAACTCGGCGACCTCGATGTGTCGCTGCCGCGTCGCGAATCAAAAACCGGGCGCGGCCACAAAGGCTTCGTCGTAGAAGGCGACCCGGGATTGTCGTTCAAGGACGCCGCGCGCCGGCGCGACTTCACGATCAACGCGATGTCGTTCGACCCGCTCACGGCAGAGGTCATCGACCCGTGGAACGGGGCCGCCGACCTCCAGGCGCGCGTCCTTCGTGCGGTGGACTACACGACGTTTGCCGAAGACAGTCTTCGCGTGCTGCGTGCGCTGCAATTCGCGGCGAGGTTCGACCTGACTGTCGAGGATGGCACCAAAGATCTGTGCCGGTCCCTACCCCTCGACGACCTGCCCGCCGAGCGCATCTGGAGTGAAGTCGAGAAGCTGTTGCTTCGCGCTGCTCGGCCGTCGGTCGGCCTCGCGCTCGCGATGGACCTGGGCGTGGTCGATCGACTGTGGCCCGAACTGCTCGCACTACGCGGCTGCGAGCAAGAGTTTGAGTGGCATCCGGAGGGCGACGTGTGGGTGCACACGTTGATGGTGGCCGACGAAGCGCGAAAGCGCATCGACGGTCTGGACCATCCGCGCGCGGTGGTGATGATGCTGGGCGCGCTCTGCCACGACATGGGCAAGCCCGCGACCACGAAGTTCGAAGACGGCCGCATTCGTTCGAAGGGCCACGAAGAAGCGGGCGTGGCGCCGGCCTCCCGATTCCTCGATCGCCTCAACATCCAGACGATTGGCGGCTACGATGTCCGCCACACCGTGCTCGGCATCGTGGCGCATCACCTGAAGCCGACCATGTTCTTCAAGTCGGCGTCGCCGGTGGGAGACGGGGCGTTCCGGCGACTGGCACAAAAGGTGGACCCGGAACTCCTCGCGCGTTTCGCCAAGGCCGATTGTCACGGACGGCGCGGCACATTTGATTGCGCGGCGATGGACTGGTTCATTGAACGCGCGCGCGCGCTCGGCGTGGAGCACCAGCCGCCGGCGCCGCTGCTGCTCGGACGCCATGTGCTGGAACGTGGAGTGGCTCCTGGTCCGGTGGTCGGGACACTGTTGAAGGCGGTCTACGAACAGCAGCTCGACGGAGGGGTGACAACGTTGGAGGAAGCGCTGGCAGCCCTCGCGCAGCTACTCGACCCAGGGGTCGGGCGTCGCGGCTGAGGTACTCAGGACCTCATCAGCGCGGGCGGCATCGTCGGCGGCGACGAGAAGGTCAACGCCGGTCAACCCAAGGTTGGGCCCCACGCCTCCACAATCGTCGGCCCGGATGAGCGATTCGATTTCGGCGGCCTCAAGAACGCTGCGCGCCAGTTCCGCTTCAACGTCAGTGAGGAACGTGCGCACCACTACCAAGGCTCGGTCGATCATCACCGCCTCCGTACTCCCATTATGGGGCCGCGATCGCTGCCAGGGGAAGCGGACTGGTGCTGGTGTTGTCGCCCGTGATCACGCGCCGAAGATAGCCCGCCTGTCCAAGGTGGAAGGCCAGATGCGCGGCAAGATGGACGAGAAACGCGATGGTGTTGACCGTCTTGCCGGCCAGCTGCATCGGGTAGTTCCCCGCCATCACCTCGTCGGCGAGCTCCGGCAGCACGGCTTCAATGACACCGATCGTGAACCTGAGTTCGGCCACCAGGCTGGCGCGGGTCCCCTCGCGCTGACTGAATTCCAGTTCACGGTTACGCACGTACGAGGTGCCGCCAAGCACGCGCCCAACAAAGTCCTGAAGGTTGCCGCACACATGCAGCGCCAGATTCCCGGTGGAGTTCGTCACGCCGCGTCGCGTGTGCCAGACGCTGTCGTCACTCGGAAACGCCTCGATCTCGCGGATGAAGCCCTGCAGCTCACGGACGATCTGGGTGGTCAGGATAGAAGTCAGAGGAGACATAGCACCATGATAGTCCTGGGTCCAGGGTCCAGAGTCCAGCGTTCGCGGAGAATGGTGACAATGTCGAAGATGGATGGCCACGTAGCGGCACTGTATCGGCTTCTACCCGGTGAGTTCACGGCGGCGCGGAATGCGCTGGCGAAACAGATGGGAGCCGCTGGCGCGGAGGTGCGCACGCTCGAGAAGCCCCAGGCTGCGGCGTGGGCGGTGAACCAGCTGTACTGGCAACGGCGGCCGGCGTACGACGCCCTGATCAAAGCTGCCGGCGTGATGCGCCAGGCGCATGCGCAGATGCTCTCGGGCCGCAAGGCGGATGTCGCCCAGGCGGAAGCCGCGCATCGCGACGCGATGTGTGCCGCCACGCTGGCAATTCGAGAAGTCGCTCAGGCCGCCGGCGAGAGCCTGTCGGGTGGAACGCTCGAAGCCATCGCCGATACGTTGCGGTCGCTGCCCACGGACGACCCGCCCGGTCAGCTCGCCCGCCCGCTGAAGCCACTGGGATGGAGGCGCTCCGAACAATTAATGTCCAGAGTCCAGAGTCCAGAGTCCGGGAGCCAAGACAGCCGCGGCGAAGAAGGAGGCGGCGGAGGCTGCAGAGCGCGAGGCCGAGGCGACGATGAATGAAGCGCGCAAGGCGGTCGCGAAAGTCGAACGCGACTACGCCGCCGTGCGCGATCGGATGCAGTTCCTCGAGAAGCAGCGCTCAGATGTGGAACAGGACGCCCACCGCCGCGCACGAGAGCTGCAGGACGCTTCGAACGTCCGCACCCAGGCGGCCCAGGACCTACGACGGCTCACATGAGGGCATGACGTTCGGAGGGCACGGGCTTGAGCCCGTGCCGCGCGTCCCGGGCTGAAGCCCGGGACCTCCGGACAACAACGCTCTCTTAGCTGACCGCCACGCGCGTGACGCGCCCTTCGATCGTTCGATCACCAAGCGCGATGTAGAGATCGTCGTCGCTCACTGACAGCGAAAACGTCATGCGGCGGTCGAGGGCCTCAACCATCGCGTCGATCACGGCGCGGTCCACGCGATACAACTCGAGCGCTTCAATCCGGTGGATGCGTTCATTCGCCCAGAGCCGCAGCATCTGCGTGGTGTCTTTGTGCGCGTAGACTGCGACGCGCGACGCGGCCTTCCCAGCCTTGTGCACGCGCGCCGCGTCGGGCGTGCCAATCTCAATCCACGCCCCAATCGTGTCCGTCAGGTCGCGCACAGCAATGGTGGGCTCGTCCGGATCGGAAATGCCCCTGGAGAATGCGATCCCATCGGTGTACTCCAGGCAATACGCGAGCACCCGCGTGACCAGATAGTCCTCAGACTCCGACGGATGCCGGGCCACGCGCAGCTCAAGGTGTTCGTACACCCCGCGATTGCTGTCGGCGAGATCGATCTCGAAGTTGTAGATGGTGGATGTCTGCGCCACTGGCCGTAACTCTATCCCTTGCGGTACGCTTGGCGCATGCGAGCCGCCTTCGTCGCCGCCCTGCTGGTCCTGCTTTCGGTCCCGGTGGCGGCACAAACACCTGTGCAGTCACCTGTGGCGCCGCTGCCCATCACACCGCTGCCTGTGCTGGTGTTCGATGTCAGGGGCGGATTCACGTCCGGCGGTCAGGACGGCACCACGGCTGCGGGACTGAAGGTGGCGCCCACCGACATACCCGGGCGCCTGCGTTCGGCGGTGGTCGGGCTGCACGTTTACCCATTCCGACGCGGCGGGTTCAAGCTGGGCTTCGGTGGCGAGTTGCTGCTCGGCTCCGCGGCCGGCCAGAAGAAAGACACGACCGGCAAAGCCGTGGGCCCGGTCATCCGTCGGCGCCTTAACGCCGTCTCAGGCCAGATCTCATTAAACTTCGGCAAGGGCGAGGGCTGGAGCTACTTCACCGCAGGCGGCGGCCCCCTCAAATTCGAGAGTTATCTGGATGAGGCCACCCCCGACGGCGTGGGTTCCACCACGCTCAACTATGGGGGCGGCGCCCGGTGGTTCACCAATGCCCACCTGGCCTTTGCCGTGGACCTGCGGTTCTACCTGACCCGGCCCGCAGTGGCCACAGCGGTCACGGCCGCCCGGGAGCGCGAGCGCGTCTTCCTCCTGTCCCTTGGAATTTCGCTCAAATAGGCCTTCGGCTATACTTGAAAGCTTGAAAGGGATGCGAATTTGAGTAAGGACGATCTGATTGATGTCCAGGGCACCGTGGTCGCCGTGCATAGCGGCGGCCTGTATCGTGTGCAAGTGGATTCGGGCCACGAAGTATTGGCCCAGTTGAGCGGCCGGATGCGCCGCTTCCGCATTAAGGTCGTGCCGGGAGACCGGGTCACCGTGGGCGTCTCGCCCTACGACCCCGTCAGAGGCATCATCACCTTCCGCGCTCGCTAGCGTACCTAGTCAAAGCCTCGCACCAGACTGTTTTGTCCACACATTCAGAAGCTCCCAGACCACAACGGCGCAGGCGAAGCGGTGGAGGGGGTGGCGGCGGCGCGCGTCCGGCCCACCGTTCCACCGGCAGCGCCAAGTCGATGTCCACGACGCGCGTCTCGCAACCATTTGACCCAGCGCCCGTCCCGTTCACATCCCTCATCACTGAGCCGGCCGTGCTCGACGCACTCGCGCAGCGCGGCTACGTGCAGACCACGCCGATCCAAAGCGCCGTCCTGCCGTACGCCCTGACGGGCCGCGGCGTGATTGGGTGCGCGGAAACCGGCACCGGCAAGACGGCTGCGTATTTGCTCCCCATCCTCGTCAAGCTCATGGCGGCAGGCCACAAGGGCTCCCACAATACGATTCGCGCGCTGATCCTGGCGCCCACGCGTGAACTCGCCACGCAGATTGACGATGAGATTCAGGGCTTCGCGTACCACGCGCCCGTCGCAAGCGTGGCCGTCTACGGCGGCGTCCCGATGGAGCCGCAGGAACGCGCCCTCAAAGCCGGCGTCGACATCGTCGTCGCTACGCCGGGACGATTGCTGGACCATATGCGCAGCAACGTGGGCGACTACTCCAAGGTGGAAGTGTTCGTGCTCGACGAAGCGGACCGCATGATGGACATGGGCTTCTGGCCCGACGTCCGTCGCATCAGTGAGATGATGCCGGCCACTTCGAATCGACAAACCATGCTTTTCTCGGCGACGATGCCGGAAGAGGTGATGCGATTTGCGGATGAATTGTCGCCCGATGCCGCGCTCATCCAGGTGGGGTCGAGCCGCGGCCCGGCGGCGACGATTACACATGAAGCGCGTATTGTGTCGTCGCGCGAAAAACCCGCGGCCCTCGCACGAGAACTGCGGCGCGAACGAGGCACGGCGATCGTCTTCGTGAACACCAAGATCGGGTGCGACCGGCTCGCGCGTGAGCTTCATCGATCCGGTCTGCGCGCGGCTGCGGTGCACGCCGACCGGCCGCAGAAAGAACGGACCGAGACCATCGAGGCGTTCCGATCTGGTCGCGTCAAGGTGCTGGTGGCGACGGACGTCGCCGCGCGCGGCCTGGATATTGACGATGTGGCGCTGGTGGTAAATTACGAAGTGCCGCGGTCTGTGGACAGCTACGTCCATCGTGTGGGCCGCACCGGCCGCAACGACGCCACGGGCCACGCCCTGACGCTGGCCGACGAACACGAGCGCTCGTACCTCGAAGACATCGAAAAGGCGTTCGGCCTCAAACTCCTTCGCTGATCACGAACGGCCCCTCTCTATCGCCTGACGAATCTGCCACCAGGCGAGTACTACTTCTGTGCGTGCAGCCGGGAGCCCATTCCATTTAACGGCCAGTTGCTGACCACCTTGGCCGCGCGGCCCCTCGAGTTGCTGGCTGTGGCAGGCCGCGCGGCAAAGGCCGGCGCGGACACCGCGAGCCTCGACACCACGCTTCGGACATTCGCACCAACGTTCCATCCGAACACCACACTCGCCGGCAGAGCCACGCGGGTCAAGGTGTCGGGAGCACAACCACAGACGGCGATCGACATCGACGTCACCCTCGTTCCCGCATCGCGCGTTACCGGCTTGGTCATGGGCATGCCGAACGGCAACTTCACGGCGAATGCGATCTGGTTGATTCCCCTGGGAGACATACCGGAGGCCGTGGCGATCTGACGGTTCATTCCCGCCTGGGTCACCACCAACGGCACCGTCACATTCACGAACGTTCCAGTAGGCGACTACTACGTGGCGCTCATGCCGACCAACACCGAGCTCTCGCACGAGCGTATGACGGAGTGGGCAAAGACTGCAGCGACCGTGCGGCTGAGGGCAGGCGAGAAGGCGACGGTGGCCGTCAAGCGGTGAGCTGGGGAGCTGGCGTCTACGAGCGTGACGAGAGGCCCTTCGGAAAGAACCTCCCGACCTCAGCGCCTCCTGTGATCCGTCGTGATCGTTGATGCAGCGTGATCTCAGTCAGTCCGAAAATTCTTTCGCGAGTTCCACAAACTCCCCGTCCGGATCGAGGTCGCGATACTGCTTCCAATGCGCGCGCGCCTCGGCTGACCGTCCGAGCTTCTCGAGCGTCACCGCCAGATAGAAGTGCGCCTCGGGATACGCGGGGTTGATCGCGAGCGCCTCGCGATAGGCGAGCACCGCATCGAGGTACCGCGCCAGATCGTGGTGGATGTTGCCGAGGTTGAAGTACGCCTCGAAACACTCGGGGTCGATGCGGATCGCCTTTTCGTAGATCGCATCGGCTTCCACCAACTCGTCGCGCTCGTAGTGGATGTTGGCAAGGTTGACCAACGCGGGCACCAGCATCGGGTCGAACAACAACGCCCGTCGATAGGCGGCCGCCGCACCCTCCAGGCTCCGGTCATCCCCATCGTCGAGTTCAGCGCCCTCGAGGAAGTACTTGGCGGCCAGCGTGTAGTTCGCCGACTGGATCGCCTCGGCGCGATCGCTGGGGAACAACGATGTTGCCGACTTACGGCGCTCGGGCAGCGATACAACGCGCGCGTGCGGGCGATCGGAGCGCGGCGGCTGGAAGTCGAACGCCATCTGGCCCGTGCGTTCGGCGAGCATCGCGCGCAGGATGGCGTGGAACGAGAGGCCGCGCTCCAGATCGGCGGCCGCGGCCTTCACCACGTGTAGGTCGGCAAACGAATAGCGCCCGGCGACCGTGCGAATGAGTCCCCACTTCTCCAGGTACCGGAGGTGATCGTCGCGCAGCCCCGGGTACATGCCCTGCAAATCGCGCGGGGAATAATACTGCGCGCGCAGGGTCTCCAGATCCGGGAGGCCCGCAAGGCGGCACAACTCGTCTTCGGTCATCACACGCCGCACCGAGGCCGGCCACTCAGCCGGCAACGAGTCCCCGGTGGTGACGATGATGGTGGTGTTGGGATTGGGGGTGAAGGCGCAGGTGCCGCCGAGGCGTTCGACGACCGAGCGCAGGTCTCGGCGCGAGAGCACACCGCCCTTGCCTACCACCGAGACGTGCTCTGCGGCAAACGGGTGATCGACAGGAATTGGCGCGGGCATGCTCACGGGCAGTCTGGCCCGATGTTAGCATCTGCCCATGCTCCTCGCGGGTGACATCGGTGGAACCAAGACGCTCCTCGGACTTTTCGAGCGTGACCGGGGTCGTCCGCGAACCCTGGTGGTGCGCGAATACGCCACGCTCGACTTCGACAGCTTCGATGAATTGACGCAGGTGTTCCTCGACGACACGCGTGCCGCCTCGTCGCTCACGGCGGTATGTATTGGTGTGGCGGGACCGGCGACGGGCCTGGTGGCGCGACTCACCAACGTGCCGTGGCTGGCCGACCTTTCCACGCTGGCCGACCGCCTGGGCGATTGTCCCGTGCAGTTGCTCAACGACTTGGAAGCGATGGCGCATGCCGTGACCGTGCTCGAGCCGCACGAGATCGCCGTGTTGCAGGATGGCGTGCGGGTGCCGGGTGGCAACGCGGCCATCATTGCCGCCGGCACGGGATTGGGTGAGGCGCTGCTGCATTACGTGGATGGGCGGTTTGTGCCGTCGGCGTCGGAAGGCGGCCACGCCGACTTTTCCGCGCGGACGCCCCGCGAACTGGCGCTGGTGGAGCAACTGACTGCCATCCATGGCCGCGTGGACAACGACCGGGTGATTTCGGGCCCGGGCCTGGTGAATATCTTCCGGTTCACGCACGGCGCCACCGCCGCGGCTGTCGTCTGCCCTGCCATCGGGGCGGATGTGGGGAGTGGCGAGATGCCGGCGGCGATCAGCGCGTGCGCGCTCTCGGGCGAGTGCGAACAGTGCGCGGAAGCGCTGGACATGTTCGTGGAGGCCTATGGGGCCGAGGCCGGCAATCTGGCGCTGCGGTCGGTGGCCACGGCCGGGGTGTACATCGGAGGCGGCATTGCGCCCAAGGTGCTGGCTGCGCTCGAGTCAGGGCCGTTTCTTGACGCTTTTTGCGGAAAAGCCCCGCTGTCGGACCTGCTCCGCACCATGCCCGTTTCGGTGATCCTCAACCCGGCTGCGGGGCTGCTTGGGGCGGCCGTTCGCGCGTCGGGGATGTAGTAGCATCTTCTGCGAATAACAAAAGGAATTCTTGGGATCTTTACAGATGGAGGACAAATGCGTCACAAGTTCGTAATCCTCGCGGTATTGGGACTGTTGATTGCCCCGGTCACCGCCCTCGCCCAGTCGACCGGCGCGATCACCGGCCGCGTCGCGGCCACCGACGGGTCATTGTTGCCCGGCGTCACCGTGGAAGCCACGGGCGATGTGCTGCCTGGCGGTCGCATGGCGGTGACGGGCACCAACGGTGACTACCGGCTGTCGGCGTTGCCCCCGGGCACGTACACAGTGACGTTCACGCTGTCGGGCATGCAAACGGTGACCCGCATGGCGCAGGTCCAGTTGTCGACCGACACCTTTGTCAACGCAACGCTGTCCATTCAGGGCGTCAGCGAGACCGTCACGGTCACCGCAACCGCCAGCCTCGTGGATCCGGGCGCGGCCACCATCAAAAGCGGCGTCACGGCCGCGCAGATTGCCTCACTGCCGGTGGGCAACGAGTATCGCGACCTGCTGAAGCTCATTCCCGGCGTGCAGTACTCGCAGGACGCCGTGCGCGGCCCCAGCGGTGGCGGCAGCGGCCAGGACAACGTCTACCAATTCGACGGCGTCAACGTGACCCTGCCGCTCTTCGGCACGCTGTCCACCGAGCCGTCGTCGCATGACATCGCGCAGGTGACCACGATCAAGGGCGGCGCGCGGGCCGTGGACTTCGACCGGTCGGGCGGTTTCACGATTGACTCGGTCAGCAAGTCGGGCACCAGTCGGCTGATCGGCGAACTGAGCTACAAGTTGCAGAACGATGCGATGTCGGCCGACCTCAAGAGCGGCCAGGTCTCGCAGTTCGAACAGAAGCGCACGTGGATGACCGGTAGCCTCGGCGGCCAGCTCCTCCCGAACAAGGCGTTCTTCTACGGGTCGTATTACCAGCCGGAGATTTCGCGCGAGAACCGGGCGAACCTGTATGGCCCGCTGCCGCAGTTCGAGCGGGTGCGTAACGAATACTTCGGCAAGATCACGCTGACGCCGGTGCGCGACTTGCTGCTCAACGTCAGCTATCGCGACTCGAAGCGCGCGGATGTGAGCAATTTGTTCTCGTCCAACGCGTCCAGCACCACCGGGTCTGGCGAAGAAGCCTCGCAGACAATTGCCATCGCGGAAGGATCGTGGGTCATCAGCTCGCGCAGCGTCGCGACCGCCAAGTACACACGCTTCGAAAACCAGAGTCTGAGCAAGCCCGACTTCCTGTCGGCGGCGCAGGCGTCAAGCACGATTGGATCGCGGCTGGACGTGGCCAACCTGGACACACAGGGCCGGCTCAGCCTCCCGACTCCGGTCACCGGCAACGCCGCGTTCAACGCATTTCTGCAGCCGTTCCTCGACAAGTACGGCTACGTCAATGCGAGCGGTGTGCGAACGGCGGGCATCAACGGCTACGCCAGCCAGTTCAACGACCAGGACTTCTTCCGTGACCAGATTCAGCTGGCGTACAACATCTCGTTCGGCAACACGGTCACGCACGAACTGCATGCCGGATACCAGTGGTATGAAGACCGCGAAGACCTGCTGCGCGGGTCGAACGGCTGGGGTGAAATCACCATTCCGGGCGCCCGCACGTCGCTCAACGGCGTGCCGATCTACTTCACGGCCCGCTACCAGGCGCAGTCGACGGGTGCGGCGGCGCCGATCAAGTCGAAGTACCGGTCACAGAACATCGAGCTCAACGACACAATTCGTTGGAACAACTGGTCGTTCAACCTGGGCGCGGTGGTCAGCAATGACACCTTGTTCGGGCAGGGCCTCCAGGAAGCGCCGTACACGTTGTCCAAATACGTGTCGTCACCCGGAACCGAGTACGAGATGTACAACATTCCGTGGAAGAAGATGATCCAGCCCCGCGTGAGCGCGGTGCGGGCCTTCGAGAACGGCGACACGATCTTCGCCAGCTTCGCTCGGTACAATCCGGCAGCCAGTTCACTGCCGCGCGCCGCGTCGTGGGACCGCAACCTGACCGGCACGTTCGTTGACGCGCACTTCGATGCCAACGGCAACCTGTTCGCCGCGGTTCCGGTCGGCTCGTCGTCGGGCAAGCTGTTCGTCGAGGACATGACGCCCCGCCGGACGGACGAATACATGATCGGCACCAGCATGCAGATGAGCGACAAGCTCACGGCGCGCGTCTACGGCCGGTACCGCTCGGGCACCCACTTCTGGGAAGACACCAACAACAACGCGCGCGTGGCGTTCAACCCACCGGCCGGAGTACCGCGTGAGCTGTACATTCCCGATCTCGATGCGAGGCGCACACAGATCGGCAGCGGCGGCGCCGTGGCGCTGGGCTCGTCGTACGTGATTGCCGAACTGGACGGGGCCTTCACGAAGTACTACGAAGCGACGGCCGAGACCGAGTACCGGTCGGGCAACGTATTCGTGCGTGGCTCCTACACGTGGAGTCACTACTTCGGCAACTTCGACCAGGACAACACCACGGTGGGCAACGACGCGGCCATCTTCATTGGCTCGTCGAACGTGGCCGACGGCGGTGGGCGTCAGGTGTGGGACAACAAGGAAGGCGACCTGCGCGGCGACCGGCGTCACATGATGAAGGTGTACGGCTTCTACACGCTGCCGTGGCAGGCCACCGCGGGTGTCTATGCCATCGCGCAGTCGGGACAGCCGTGGGAAGCTTGGGACTACAAGGCGTATCCCGCGTCCATCGTGGGCACGAGCACGAGCGACACCATCCGCAACGCGGAGCCCACAGGCACGCGCCGGGCGCCGTCGCACTGGCAGATGGACCTGAACTACACGCAGAACTTCCGGTTTGGCGGACGGTACAACCTGCAACTGGCGGCAGACCTGTTCAACCTGATGGACAAGCAGACCGGTTACAACTTCGAACCCTCCAAGAACAGTTCCCTGTTCAACACGCCGCGGTCGTACTTCTCACCGCGACGGCTGGAAGTGGCGGCCCGGTTCCAGTTCTAGACAGCCGCAGTCAAGGTACACACGAAGGCCCGGCGGGGGTTTCCCCCCGCCGGGCCTTTTTTTGTGTGTACACAAAACGACCTCAGAGGTCGTTTCTCACTTGAACAGGCGCTCGGTGGCGATGAGGCCGCGCGTCGTGGCATCTGCGCCACGACGCGCCGCCTCAATCCTCGCCACCCGGTCCGGCTCGTTGAGCAACACACTCACCTGCGCGCGCTTGAACAGCGCCATCGCCCTCGCCGGATGCGTCGCCGGCACCAGGTCCAGCACCCGCCGCGCGTCGTCCAGACGACGCGCGGCGAGGTACAGGACGCCGAGCTCCAGGTGCTGCGCGAACGCCGCGCCCTGCGCGGCGCTCGCGCGCTCAAACGCCCCAATCGCCACATCCGTCTGCTGCGCGCCCATCGCCACCTGGCCGAGCTGCACCAGCTCGGCCGGTGACGCCGGGCGCAGGGCGAACAGGCGCTGGCGCAGCGCCACGCTGTCGGCGAGCCCGCCCTCGCGCTCCCGCGCGAGGGCCAGCGCCTCAAGCGCCGGCACGCGCTCGGGCGACTCCGCCAGCACCTGCTCAAGCAGCGGCAGCGCGCGGCGCCACTCGGCGCCGCGCGCGTAGTGCAGCGCCAGGTACAGGCGCACATCCTGCGACTTCGGCGCGAGTGTGGCCGCCTTGCCAAACGTCTGCACCGCCAGTGCATCCTTGCCGAGCGATGAATACGCCGTCGCCAAACGCATCGTGGCATCCAGATTGAAGGGGTCGGCGGCGAGGATCTGCTTCAGCAGCGGCACCACCTGTTCGTAGCGGCCCTGCACAAAGAGTGTGGACGCGGCGTCAATCACGGGGAAAAGCTTGACCATGTCCGCCGGCCTGGGCGCATCACGTCGCACCAACGGCGCGGTGGAGCCGCTCACGTAACCGAGACTCGCCAGTTTCTGGCGCGATTCGTTGTCGAGCGGCGTGGTGGACGCTGATCCCGCAGCGTCCACCGTCGGCACGGGATAGTCGTCCAGCGCCGCCCGCACCGGAGCCGGCAGTGACGCCGACGCGCCGAGGTCGCGCAGTTCGCCGGCATCGGCCACCACGTCGTACACCTCGATGCGCCCCGACAGGATGGCCTTGAGCGAGCCCGACACCGCCATGATCTGCGGCTGCCATCCCGCCTGCAGAAACGGCTTCATCGCTTCGCCAATCACCACTTCGGCGGATGGCGTCGCCGCGCTCAAACTTTCACTCGACGGACGTCCTGCCCAGCCAGTGAGCGTATGAAAGATCCGGCGCGTGCTCACCGGCGTGTCCGCCACACCAGGGGGCACGCCTGGCCCCACAACCACGAGCGGCACTCGCATCGTGGACTGATAGAGGAGTTGGCCATGTTGCGGCTCGCCGTGATCACCCAACCCCTCACCGTGATCGCTTGCGACAACAACCGCGGCCGTGCCACCACGAGCTGCAACCCACGCCTCAAACGCCTCCACGAGACGGCCCAACTGCTCATCCATTGCCGCCACTTCCGCGCGGTACGGGTCTTTCGGGTAACGGCTGCGATACGGCTCGGGTGGTTCGTACGGCGCATGGGGATCGAAGTAATGCACCCACACAAACAACGGCTCCTGGCCAGCCGCCTGCGCCAGATGCGCCAGCGCTCGGTCAGTCGTCTCACGCGACGTGCGCTCTGCCCGTCCGCCCGACAGCTCATCGTCGTACACATCGAACCCGCGGGGGAGTCCGAACCGCCGAGCGAGCACAAACGAAGACACAAAGGCAGACGTGCGATAACCGGCGGACTTGAGCGCCTCGGCCACCACCGGATGCGTGGCCGCAAGGAATCGCGCGTTCTCGTGGACACCGTGGCCACCAGGGTACGCGCCGGTCATCATCGAACTGTGCGACGGCAGCGTCTCTGGCACAGTCGCGTACGCCTGCGAGAACACGCGCCCGCGAGCGGCCAGTCGGTTGAACGCCGGCGTCTCCACCCCAATCGCGCCCGGTCCGATCGCGTCGGCGCGCGTGGTATCAAGCGTGACGAGCAGGATGGAGGGCCGCGGCGCTACGGCTGACTGCGGCGCGGCGGTGTCGCGCCCACAGGCGACAGCGCCGCCGAGCACCAGCGCTGCGCATAGGGCCGCAGTCAGCCAGCGCGTCACTTCCCAATTTTCCAAAGGTCGCTCAGCCCTGGCTCTTTCATCACCTTCTCGATGTCGGCCATTTCCATCGGGAGCGAGCCCGACAGGTTTTCGTAGCCTGTGGCCGTGATCAGAATCGCGTCCTCGAGGCGGATGTAGATGCGTTCGTCGGGAATGGTGAGCGCGGGTTCGATGGTCAGCATCATGCCCGACAGGTAGACGCCGTCGAAGTTGGCGCCGGCCACATCGTGCGCTTCCATCCCAAGCCAATGACCAAACGAATTGCGGGGCCGCGCGTAGCCGGCCACAAACCGTTCGGCCGCTTCCTTGATCTTGGGGTCGGTAAACGGGAACGTCTCCATGATCGCGATCATCTTTTTGTGAGCATTCGCGAGAGACTCGGCCGCCGGCCCTGGCCGGATCGACGACATCAGCGCCTGGTACAACTTGAGATAGATGCCGTACATCTCGCGCTGCCTCGGCGAGAACGTACCGTTGGCCGGGAACATGCGCGTGACGTCGGTGGTGTAGTACGACACGTCCGGCGCGTAGTCCATCAGCACCATGTCACCGTCTTCAAGCCGGCTCTGCGCCGCGTGGTAGTGCGGCCAGAAGGCGTTGGTACCTGTCGCGACAAGCGCGTAGTACCCGATACCTTGCGCGTTGTGGCGCTTGAAGATGTAGTCGGCAATCGCCTCGATCTCGTACTCGTACATCCCCGGCTTCGCCGACTTCATGGACTCGAGAATCGCCAGGCTCGAAAGGCGCGTGGTCTCGCGCATGATCTTGATCTCCTCGGCGCTTTTGATCATGCGCATGCGGTCCACGAACGGATCGAGGTTCAGGATCTCGGACCGGGGCGCCGCCACCCGCAGCTTCTCGCGGAACACGGCGTCTTTCGACGCGCGGCCATCCCACGGGTCGGCCGCCACCGCGCGCTCGTGGTTGGAGATGCGGTCGGGCGCCGCCGCGCCGAGTGACTCGCTCCGGAACGGAAAGTAGATTGACCGTCCTTCAGCCGCCACCGCTTTCACCACGCCGTCGAACGTGTCGCGATCCGCCACCTGCTCGATGCCCGTCAGTCGAGCCGCCTCGTCTCCAGGAGCCAGCAGGGGCCCTTCAGAGCGGTCTGAGGCCGAGTTGCGCGCCGGCAGGAAGAGCGTGGATGTCTTTGTGCGCCCGTCAATCAGCAGAATCGCGCGCGGAACTTCAACGCCCGAGAGGTAGAAGAACTGCTTGCCCTGCTGGAACTTTGTATACGCCGCCGGTTCGGTGGCGCCGGCCAGGATAGCCACGCCATTCCCGATGGCGTCCATCACCTTGGCGCGGCGTGCCTTGAACTCGCCAGTGGAGAACGCCTGGGTGAACAGCGGCTTGTCGGCGCCCAGCGGCAACCAGGCCAGCACGACCAGCGACAGGACCACACTCACTCGGATGAAGGTTCGGGGCATACGCGCGATTATAATCGTGGCCCAGAGGTTCCCCACCGTCATGTCACGATCACTTCTCTCACTCGCCATCGTCGCCGCCCTGGCCTTTCCGGGGCAGGCGCAGCAGGCAGCGCCGCCGGCACCGCAACCGCAACCGGCAAAGCCCACGTCACAACTCGACAGCCTCAAGACCGTGGCCGAGTCGTCGGACTACCGAACGACCTCGACCTACGCTGAAGTGCTCGGGTTCATGACCATCGTCGACAACGCGTCGCCGAATATCCGGGTGATCAGCTACGGCACCACCTACGAGGGCAGGATGATGCCGCTGGCTGTGGTCGGCACGGGCCTCAAGGACGCCAGTGCGGCTTCGGTCAAAGCCTCGGGCAAGTTGCGCGTGCACATCCAGGGCAACATCCACGCGGGTGAGGTGGAGGGCAAGGAAGCGGCGCTGGTCCTGCTGCGCGAGTTCGCGCAAGGCAAACACGCCGACTGGCTCGAGACGATGGTGTTTCTCATCACGCCGATTTTTAATGCCGACGGCAACGAGCGTTTTTCGCTGACCAATCGCGGCGTGCAGAACGGCCCCATCAACGGCCAAGGCACACGCGCCAACGGCCAGAACATCAACATCAATCGCGACTTCATGAAGCTCGAAACGCCGGAAGGCCGTGCGTTTGCGAAGCTCTGGAACGACTACGACCCGTACGTCGGGATGGACCTGCATACCTCCGACGGCTCCGCCCACGGCTACCACCTCACGTACTCGCCGCCGCTCAACCCGAATACCAACATCGGCATCATGTCGATCATGAAGGACGAGTGGTTCCCGTTTGTGACCAAGGCCATTCGCGAGAAGTACAAGTGGGAGACGTTCTACTACGGCAACGCGAGCAACCCCGGCGGCGGCCGCGGCGGCCGTGGTGGGGGCCAGGGCGCCCCAGCCACACCTCCTGTGGCGCAGCCGCAGGCGCCGGCGGTCCCCGCCGGTCCCCGTGCATGGGGCACCTTCGAGCATGTGCCCCGCTTCCACAACAACTATGTCGGCATGCGCAACCGCTTCGCGCTCCTCAGTGAGGCGTACGCGTACGCCACGTTCAAGGACCGCATCTTGGCCACGAACTATTTCATCGAAGAGGCGATGAACTTCGCGCACCAGAACGTGGCGAAGATCCGAACCGCAGTGGATTCGGCTGACCGGGAAACACTGGCGGGCAAAACCCTCGCCTCGCGCGCGCAAATTCGCAACGGCGGCATGATCGAGATTCTGATGGGTGAGGTTGAGGACGAAAAGAACCCCATCAACGGCCGGAACATGAACCGCCGCAAGGATGTCATCAAGGCGGAACAGATGACCGACCGCCTGTGGTTCGAGCCCACGACCACCGAAACCGCGCCGACCGAGTACTACATTCCTGCCGGCGCCACCAAGGCGCTTGAGTTGCTGCGCACCCACGGCGTGCAGATGCGAAAGACAACCATCGCCACTAAAGGCCTGGAGCAGTTCGCCATCTCGGCCAACACCCAGCGTGCGGCCACCAACTCGATCGACACCGGTAGCCACGAACTCCGCAGCCTCGACGGCACTTGGGCGGCCACCGACGTCACCGCGCCCATCGGCTCATTCGCCGTGGCGATGAACCAGAAACTCGCGCGGCTCGTGTTCTACCTGCTCGAACCGAAATCCGACGACGGACTCACGGCTTGGAATTACCTCGACGACGCACTGGGCGTCGAGGGAGCCAAGGTGTATCCGATACTTCGTCGGCGCTGACATTGACGCCGACGTGTGGTGTCGTCGGACTCATCGTCGGTGTAATGGCGAAATGTCACAAATGTCCGAAATGGCGAAATGTCTGCAATGCGCAAATGGCCCAATGCGTGAATGTCCAAGGCGCTCAATGAAAGAGTGACCTTGGAGCTGCAGATTCAACCATTGAAGGGCAAGGATATTCGGGCATTCTTCCCTGCATTGGTTTGTCCGCAGTTCGCCATTTCGGACATTTGTGGCATTTCGCCATTACAAACGGCGAGCAATGGCTCGCGCCGTCGCGTCTAGCCTAGCGTCGCTAGGCGTTTCTCGACGTCGGCAATCGCGGCTTTGAGCTGCTTCTGCCGGACGGGATGTTCGGTGGCCTCGAGCTGGCGGCGCAGTTCCGACAGCCCCAGCGTGAGCGAGGTCACCTGCGCCTTTTTCACCGGGTCAACCGGCGCCTGCGGCGACCGTTTCTCGCGTCTGGCGGCCTCTCGCTCATCGGCCAGTTCCTGAATTCTCGCGTCCGCGTCAATAAGGCCTTCGCCCGAATCACCCATACCTCAAACATAGCAGAGGATCTTCCCGGTGGGATAGGATCGCGCGCATGGCGCGCATACTTTTTCTCCTACTGACGCTCGTAGTTGGCGGGCTCTCGGCCGTACTCACAGCCAGCATGCAGAATGCGGAAGCCACGTCCCTGCTGGGCCGGAAGCTCTCCACGCCCGATATTGCGCCCGAGGCGCGGGCGCGCATGGAGGCGCAGCTTGCGACAGCCGTGCAGGTATTCGAGGCCAATCGCGAGGACGCTGATGCGCTGATCTGGGTCGGGCGCCGCACTGGGTACCTCTACCGGTTCCGCGAGGCCATCGGGATCTTCACCGAAGGCATCAAGCGCCACCCCACCGATGCGCGGTTCTATCGTCATCGTGGCCATCGCTACCTCACGATTCGCGAAATCGACCTCGCAGTCGCTGACTTCGAAAAGGCCGTGACGCTCATCGCCGACCAGCCGGATCAGGTGGAACCCGATGGGCAGCCCAACGCGCGCAACACCCCCACCAGCACCCTGCACTCGAACATCTATTACCACCTGGCCCTAGGCTACTACATCAAGAAGGACTTCTCTCGCGCAGCCGACAACTGGAGGAAGGCCCGCGATGTGGTGCGCAACGCGGACAACCTGGTGGCCGCGAGCAACTGGCTCTACCTCTCGCTGCGCCGAGCCGGCAAGGCCGAGGAAGCGGCGGCGGTACTGTTGCCCATCGACGCGCGGCTGGACGTCATCGAAAACGGCAGCTATCACTCACTGCTGCTGATGTACAAGGGCGAACGCACGCCGGAAGAAGTCTTGAAGGCTGCCGGTGAAGAGGCCAGTGGCACGTCGGCGCGGTACGGGGTCAGCGCCTGGTATCTCATCAACGGCAAGCGGCGCGAGGCGCAGCAGCTGTGGGCGACGATTCTGGGAGGATCCGACTGGCCGTCGTTCGGCCACCTGGCTGCGGAAGCCGAAGCGCGGTGAGGATACTCGGGCTTGAGGAACAGCCTGAGCTACGTACCGGGCCCGAGCTACGTACCGACTCGGCATCTTTCCGTGCGTAGCTCGGCCTAGTCTTCAAGGTCGAGGCCCGCCCTTCAGCGGATTCTTTCGATCACGCGCACCTTGGGTGATCCGCCGACCGCGACGGCGACGGGCTGCTTGTTCTTGGTCACCACCATCAAGGTGTTGATCTGCACGAAGGCGCTCTGGACCGACGTCCGGCTGCTCATCACCGATCGGCCGGCGCCGTAACCCGAGACGTTCTTGTCCGCGGCAATTACATAGATCGCGGGGTTGCCCCGCATCCGCATCGCACGAAGCTCCGGCACCAGCGCATCTGGCAGGCCGGCCGGCACCAATTCATCACTGCTCAATTCGCCTGCCGGATGGAGCACGACAATGTAGCGGCCCTCGATCTTGATGTCGCAACTGGCGTGCACCATCGCCCGGCTGCCTGCCGCAGCCTTGATCGAGCGTTCCAGGCAGGTCGCCAGCCGCGTGGCCGGGTCTGAGAAGGGGTCGCAGTCGTACTGCGGCATCGACCCCATGGCGATCACCGCCAGCTTCAGTACGTTCGAACGCTAGGGGGCCATGGGTACGGTTCTACCGGATCAGCCGCACCACGTCGTTGAAGACCACGGTAACCATCAACATCAGGATAAGCGCGAAGCCCGCGAAGAGAATGCGCTCCTTGACCTTGACGCTGAAGTCGCGGCGAGCCAGCCCCTCGAGGGCGATGATCGTGATGTGGCCGCCGTCGAGAATGGGAATGGGCATCAGGTTGAGCAGGCCGAGTTGCAGGCTGATCATCGACATCAGTCCCAGCAGCGGAAGCCAGCCGAGTTGAGCCGTGGCGCCAGACATCCGCGCGATGCCGACTGGTCCCACAAGGTTGTTGACCGGCGTCTCGGTCGTAAGCAGTCCTGCCAGTGTGGTGACGGTCAACACGGAGGCTTCCCACGTCTGGGTCGCGCTCATGCTCATGGCCATCAGCAGATTCGGATCCACGCGGCGGGTCTCCGCTCCTGAGATCGACACGCCAATCACGCCGATGTCGCCGCTCTTCTCGGGAACGACGGCCACGTCCTGCGGAACGCCATCGCGCTCGATCGTGAACGTGATGGACACACCGGTACTTTTCTGGATGCGCTCGACGACTTGCTCGCGCGTCAGCCCACGCTCGCCCCCTACAGCGAGGAGCACGTCGCCGGTGAGCAGGCCGGCCTGCTGCGCAGGCTGGTCGGGCATCACCTGGGCCACTTGCGGCCGGTGTTTTGGCCCGACTTTCAGTTCGCCGATGTCAACGATGTCGCCCACCAACTCGGGGGTGACCTTGACATCCAGGTACGCTCCGCCGCGCTCGATGGCCAACGTGAGTTCCCTGTTGGCCTTCGGCATCACGGCCATGTCGAACTGGTCCCAGGTCTCCACCGCAGCGCCATTAACCCGCAGCACACGGTCGCCCACCTGCAGGCCCGCGCGCGCACCGGCGCCGTCGGCCGCCACCACGCCGATGACCGGCGGCGACGATCGGTACAAGGGCACGTCCGCGCCCTGCGTGAGGATCGCGGTGGTCAGGATGAAGGCCAACGCGATATTCATGATCGGGCCCGCCAGGTACACCTGGACCCGAATCCATTTGCTCTTGGACAGAAACTCGGTCGGGTCCCCGGACGGCCCGTCTTCAGACGTTTCGCCAGCCAGCTTCACGTAGCCGCCCAGCGGGATGATGCTGATGCAGTACTCCGTATCGCCCCGGGTGACCTTGACCAGCTTGGGTCCGAATCCCAACGAAAAGGCGAGCACTTTGACGCCGTACCACCGCGCCACCAGAAAGTGCCCCAGCTCGTGGACGAAGACCAGGACCCCGAGCACAAACAGGAACGGCAGAATCGTCTCGAAGAACCCGATGATGTTGGCCATATGTGAAACCCTGTAGGGCTATGACGATGGTAGCAGACCGGCGGTTTCAGCTGCATGCCGCCGGGCCCAGGCATCCGTGGCCCTGACATCGGCCAATGAGCGGGGCACGCTCGTTTCACGGCCGGCTGCCTCGAGCGCGCGTTCGATCACCACGGGAATCTGCAGGAAGCCGAGCCGCCCGGCCAGGAAGGCTTCTACGGCCACCTCGTTTGCGGCATTCAGGACGGCGGGCCATGCGCCCCCGTGCTCGAGCGCCTCATACGCCAGCCGCAGACACCTGAACCGGTCCGGGTCGGGCGGCATGAAGTCCAGTTGCCCCATGCGCGTCACGTCGAGCGCGGGGACGGGCGCATCCCAGCGATCGGGATACGAGAAGGCGTATTGGATCGGCAGCCGCATGTCTGTGACGCCCAGTTGCGCGATCACCGACCCGTCGCGCAGCTCCACCATCGAATGCACGATCGACTGCGGGTGGACGACCACGGCAATCTGTTGCGGCGTCACATCAAACAGCCACCGCGCCTCGATCACTTCAAGGCCTTTGTTCATCAGCGTGGACGAATCCACCGTGATCTTCCTGCCCATCTGCCACGTGGGATGGCGCAGCGCGTCGGCGGGCGTCACTCGTGCAAGCGCCTCGGCGGTCCACTCACGGAAGGGGCCGCCCGATGCGGTGAGAATCAACCGCCGCAGTTCGCCCGCCGTGCGGCCGTGCAGGCACTGGTGGATGGCGTTGTGTTCGGAGTCCACCGGCAACAGCGACACGCCGCGGCTCCGCGCCGCATCCACCATGAGGGCGCCGGCCATCACGAGCACTTCCTTGTTGGCCAGTGCCACGGTCTTGCCATGGTCGATGGCCGCGAGCGCGGCCTCGAGGCCAGCCGCACTTGATGACGCACAGAGCACGACGTCCACATCGGGATGTGTGGCCGCCGAGAGCAACCCCTGCGGTCCCGCTTCGAGCGCCGCGGGCCGCGCACCGGCCGGGACCAGCGCCTGCAGGTCGGCCAGGCCGCTCTCTGTGGCCACGCTGACGAGCGACGGCCGGTACTTGCTCACCTGTTCGGCGAGGCGCGCGGTATTGTGACCGGCGGCCAGGGCCACCACCTGCAGGCGATCGGCGTGCGCGTCCACCACCGACAACGCGCTCTGGCCGATCGATCCGGTGGAGCCGAGAATGGCGATGCGAATCATGCGGCGTACCGCAGGAACAGCAGGTACGCAGGGACGGCAAACAGATACGCGTCGATGCGATCGAGCACGCCGCCGTGTCCGGGAATCAGCGCCGAACTGTCCTTGACGCCCGCGCTGCGCTTGAGCAGCGACTCGAAGAGATCGCCCGTAATGCCGATGACGCACAACGTCAGGCCCAGCGCGACCCCTTCGAGAGGCGACACCACCTGCCCCCACACGGGCCCCAGAAGGGCGCCGGTGATGGCGGCCGCCACCATCCCTCCAACCGCGCCTTCAATCGTCTTGGCGGGGCTGATCGCAGGCGCCAGCTTCCGGCGACCAAACGCGCGGCCGGTGAAGTACTGCGCTGAATCACTGATTGCGATGGTCGCGATGAGGAAGATCATCGGCCGTGGGCCAAACACCACGTCAATCCACACGAGCGCGCCCAGCGGAAGGCCCACATACAGCGGCGCCATCACCGTGACCGCCGCTGCCGTAATCATGGCCGGCGACGGCGGCCCTCCAGCCATCGTCACAATCCCGGCGCCAACGACCAGAGCCAGCAACACCACGACAATCGCCGCGCCATTCGCCATGCCGATGGGCACCACCGCACATGCAGCCATGGCCGCCACAGCGACAAAGAGGACGGGGACCGGAGCGCCGACGGCGCGCGAGAGGCCGGCCACCTCGCCTGCGGCCAGTGCGGCGACCAGGGCCGCCAGGGTCAACGTGGCCCACCAGGGCCCGAACCACAGGACCCCGCCGACGACCGCGACGAGTACGACGGCGCTGAGGACGCGGGTCACGCGTTAGTTGGTTGCTCCAACCGGGTCGGACGACACTGCGCCGTAGCGCCGATCGCGCCGCTGGTAGTCGGCCACGGCTTCAAGGAGATGTCGCGCGCGGAAGTCGGGCCAGAAGGTATCGGTCACCCAGATTTCCGCGTACGCAATTTGCCAGAGCAGGAAGTTGCTGACCCGCATCTCGCCGCTGGTTCGAATCAACAGATCGGGATCGGGCTGCCCGGCCGTATAGAGGAACGACGAGAACACGTCTTCGTCAAGCGCCTCGGGCGCGATGCCGCGGATGATCGCCTGCCGCGCCGCGTCCACAATCTCGGCTCGTCCGCCATAGCTGAGCGCGATGCTGAACACCATCCCGGTATTCGTCGCGGTCCGCGCGACAGCCGCTTCCAGTTCCTCGCGCACGTCGGGGCTCAGGCGGTCGAGTTGCCCGATCACGCGGAACTGGATGTTGTTCTTGAGTAGGGTCTTGAGTTCGGCCCGCAGGTAATGCCGAAGTAAACCCATGAGGGCCGACACTTCCGGCACGGGGCGCTTCCAGTTCTCCACCGAAAATGCGTAGAGGGTCAGGACCGAGAGCCCCAACCGCGCCGAGGTCTCCACGGTATCGCGCACAGAATCAATGCCGGCGCGGTGCCCTTCCACACGAGGCAAATGCCGTTCGGCGGCCCACCGGCCGTTGCCATCCATGATGATGGCCACATGTTTGGGTAAACGGTCGAAGTCGAGCCGACGCGAAATGGCCTCTTCGGGCGATCCCTTCGGCACGCCGGCCAGCACATCAGCGAGCGCCATAGAGGGAGTTTAGCCCGATGGCGCGGCTAAAGCCACGACCGACCGCGGATAGTCCACCGAGACGAGCGTCAGCCCCTGCGCCGGGGCCGTATCACCCGCCTGCCCACGGTCTCGCAACTCGATGAGTGCCGCCATGGACGAGGGATCCCTGCGGCCAGCCCCCACCTCCACCAGTGTGCCGACAATGGCGCGCACCATGTGTCGCAGAAACCCGTCACCGTGCACCTCAAACACCAGTTCGTCGCCGCTCACGCGCAGCTCGGCGCGGTCCACCGTCCGAACCGTGTCGAGCACATCGGATCCGCTGGACATGAACGCCGAGAAGTCATGTTTCCCGTGGAGCGCCGGAATGGCGGCCTGCATCGCGGGCACATCGAGCGGTTGCGGCACCTGCCACACGTATCGATGCGCGAAGGGCGACACCACTTCGCCGGTGGCAATGCGATAACGGTAGGTCTTGCCTGTGGCGTCGAAGCGGGCGTTGAACCCTTCCGCCGCGTCGGCCACGTCAAGCACGCGAATGTCGCGGTCGAGCTTGACGTTGAGGGCCCGTCGAATCACGTCAACAGAATGCTCGGTGTCACACTCGATTGACGCGATCTGCCCGAGCGCGTGCACGCCGGCATCCGTGCGCCCCGCGCCGAACAACGGCCGCGCCGAAAACGGCTGCATGGCGTCTTCAATCGCCGCCTGGATGGTGGGACCGTTTTCCTGCTGCTGCCACCCGCAAAAGCGCGTGCCGTCGTACGCGACGAGCAGCCGCAGGACCCTCATTCAGGCTCTTGAGCCGGGCTTGGTCACGGGCTGCCCTGCAGCGCATAGCGGACACGACGCGGGGTCGTAGGTGGGCAACGACAGGGCCACGAGCGCGCGGAACGGCACGTCGAGCGAGGACGTACCGGCGCTGCGATCGATGATCGATCCCGCGCCCACCACCGTGGCGCCCGCCTGCCGGGCCACCACCATCGTCTCGCGCGTGGACCCACCAGTGGTCACCACGTCTTCGATGACCACCACGCGATCGTCGGCCGACAACGTGAAGCCGCGGCGGAGCGTGAGGACACTGTCCTGACGTTCGGCGAAGATCGCGCGCACACCCAGGGCACGCGCCACCTCGTGCCCAATGATCAACCCGCCGAGCGCGGGCGACAACACCACCGTTGGCTTCAGATCGCGAAGCGCGTCGGCCAGCGCGCTGCCAAGTGGCGCCGCATGTTCGGGATGCTGCAGCACCAGCGCGCACTGCAGGTACCCCGAACTGTGCAGACCCGACGACAGCCGGAAGTGCCCTTCGTGCAGGGCACCGGATTGACGGAACAACGACAGGACGTCAATCACCGCACGCCACGCAGTTCCGCTTCAAACAGCTTCAGGATGCGTTTGTATTCGTCCGCCCAACTGGTCTCTTCCGTGAACGCATGGTTCTCCACGGGATACCCGGCCAGCTCCCAGTTCTCTTTACGCAATTCGATCAGCCGCTGCGCCAGCCGCACGGAATCCTGGAAAAACACATTGGTGTCCACCATGCCGTGCAGGATGAGCAGGCGGTTCTTAAGGCCGGACGCATGAAAAATAGGCGAGCTCTTCTTGTACGCCTCGGGGTCTGTCTGCGGCGTGTTGAGGATGTTCGACGTGTAGCCATGGTTGTAGTGCGACCAGTCAGTCACCGGCCGCAGCGCCGCGCCGGCCACAAACACATCCGGCGTGGTGAACATCGCCATCAACGTGATGAATCCACCGTAGCTGCCGCCGTAGACGCCAATACGCTTCGCGTCCACCTTCTCCGAAGCCACGAGAAACTTCGCGCCATCCACCACATCTTCCAGATCCTTGCCGCCCATGAACCGATAGATCCCCGTGCGCCAGTCGCGGCCGTAGCCTGACGACGCGCGGTAGTCGGGGTCGAGGACGACGTAGCCCTTGGAGGCGAGAATGTGATGGAACATGTACTCGCGGCAGTACGTGGACCAGTACTTGTGCGCGTTCTGCAGGTAACCCGCGCCGTGCACGAAGATCACTGCGGGTTTCTTCGGGTCGCGTTTCGCGCCCATCATCTCGGGCGTGTAGAGGCGGGCGTACACGTCCTGCCCATCGCGCGCCTTGTAGGTGATGACCTTGGGGTCCATCCACTTGAACGCCAGGAATTCCTCCGACGGCGTCGTGGTCACCTGCACGGCCGGAGCGCCGGCGGTGAACGGCATCATGTGCAACTCGGGCGGCTTGGTGCTGTAGGAGTGGATGATGGCGAGCGAGCGTTCGTCGGGCGAAATGGTGGCGTCATTCGACCCGGTCATCGTGGTGACCTTGGTGCGCGCACCGCCGTCCACCGACATCGTATAGAAGTGCCGTTCGCCCGGATGCACTTCATTGGTCTGCAGGAACACGTTGCTGCGGTCGCGAGACAGCACGGCGTTGGTCACTTCCCACTTGCCGCTCGTGAGTGCGGTGGCAGTGGGTTTCGACACGCTCATGTCCACCGAGTAGAGCTGCAGGTATCCGGTCTTCTCTGAGAGGAACAGGAAACGTTTGCCGTCGGCGAGCCAGGCGATGCCGGCGCCACCGCCGAAGCCGCCGCCGATGCCCTGCTCGCGAATCCACGCGTCATCGCGCTGATTGTCGATGACAATCGCTGCGCCTGTGGCCGGATCCACCTTCACGAACCAGCGGTCCTTGTTGTCTGCGGCGCGAACCGCAATCACCGTATGCGCCCCATCGTCCGACATATCGGGCGGACCCCAATTCACGATGCGGGGTCCGAGTGTGGCGCCCGGGACGGACCATTCGCGGCCGGCAATCGGCGCGGCGTCCGCCCACACGTGTTTGTTTTCTTTCACGTCGAGAATCGCCAGCTTGCGCACAGGCGCCACGTCGCCCACGTTGGTCCGGCCCGGAATCATCTCGGGGTACGACGACTGCGTGATGTAGTTCGGCGTGTCCTGGCCGCGGGCCGGCAACGCCGGCGCTTCGTTGACGCCAATCCAGACGTAACGCTCATCAGACGACAGCTGCAGACCCGCTGTGGTCTGCCGCTCCGCCAGCGTGAAGCGCGCGATTGGCGCTACTGGAGGCTGAGCACCGGCGGCACCTCCACCGCGACCACCACGACCACCCTGCCGGCCTTCGGCCTGCGCGCGCAGGTAGTCCATCAGCGCCAGTTCCTGTTCGCGGAGCAGCCGCTGTGCCTCGGTCAGCGCGGCGGCGGCACCACCCCCGCCACCACCGGCCCGGCCTGCCCCTCCGCCTCGTTGACCGGCGGCGCCGCCGCGACCACCGGCAGCATCGGGAGTCGCCACGGCCGCACCTGGCGCACCCGCGGCCACGATGTCGGTCAGTTGCTGGATGGTGGGCCCGGACCCGGCCGCCAGGGACATGATGAAGAGATTCCCGTCGCGCTGGAAGGTCACGGCTGTGTCGTTTCGCGCCCAGCGGGGATTCGATTCGGCGACCGCGGTGCGGGTCAGCAGACTGCGGGCACCCGAGGCGACTTCATACAGCACAAGGTCGCCGTCCTCGGCGTTCAGCAAACGCCGGCCCGCCCGATCGGGGCGGCCGGCTTGCGGCACGTCCAGGTTGCGGCCCTCTTCTTCGGTCAACTGGCGCAGGCCGGAGCCATCGCGATTCACGACGTAGGTTGAGGCCAGTGCTTCGCCGGCCTTCTGCCAGGTGAAATAGGCCTTCGATGAGTCTTTGGACCATCGTACGGCAGAGGGCGAGGCCCCCACGAGGGCCGGTCCGCGCATGATGGAATCCACGGTCATGGGCATCACGGCGGGCTTGGCGGAAGGGGCGACGGGGCCAGCGGCACGTTGATCGGCGGCGAGCCAAGTACCGGTCAAAAGAATAAGGGCGGTGAGGGCTGTCAGTCGGCGCATGGTTTGCATTCTCAATGGCAATCAGTGGCAATTGCTTGCGAATATTGATGATACGTCCCCAAGGGCTCCGCGATCCGGGACGCGGTTGTCCCGGAAGCGGGAACAACTCTTTTGGCCGCGTAGTATAGACGGTAACGTGATTTTTGGAGAGATTGAGATGATGACTCGCAGCCCGTTTTTCTTGATTCGCAGCGGTATCGTGGGCTTGGCCGTCATCGGGCAGCTGGGACTGACGCCCGAAGTGGCATTGGCGCAGACGACGTCGGCCGCGGCGGCCCCTCAGGGACCGGTGCTGCCGTTGTCGATGAGCCAGGCCGAGGCCATGGCGCTTGAATCGAATCTGGGCCTGAAGGCAGACCGGCTTGCGCCCGACATCGCGTCGGAGAACCTGGCCAGCGCGCGGTCGGCCTTTGTTCCGATCCTCAGCTCGGCCTTCTCGCGCAGTTCGAGTGAACGCGCCTCCATCAACGTGTTTGAAGGCAGCGCAACCTCAGTGACGAACAAGGGCGTGTCGATTAACACCACTTTGAACCAGTTCCTCCCCTGGTATGGGTCGAGTTTTCAGGTGCGGTGGAACGCGGGTCGCAATGAGTCGTCCGAGGCGTTCTCGCGGTTCAACCCCACGCTCAACTCGGGCATCAACCTGGGCTTCAATCAGCCGCTGCTCGAAGGGTTCAAGATCGATAGCGCCCGAGCAGGCGTCCGCACGGCTGAGCGCAACCGGGTCATTGCCGATATCCAACTCGAACAAGCGGTCGTCGTCACCCGGGTGCAGGCGCAGTCGGCCTACCTGACGCTGATTGGCGCGATTGAACGCCTGAAGGTGGCCCAGCAGAACCTGGACCTCGCGCGTGAATCGCTGCGCAACAACCAGTCTCGCGTGGAAGTGGGCACCATGGCGCCCATCGACGTCATCGAGGCGGAGGCCGAGGTGGCGAGCAACGAAGAGGCCGTCATCATCGCCGAGTCGTCGGTGGCCACGTCTGAAGATGCGCTGCGCGCGCTCATCTTCGAGCCGACCCGCCCCGGCTACTGGCAGGTGCGCATCCAGCCGACCGACACGATTCAGATGCAGGCCGTGGACGTGAACGTGGATGCGGCCATCACCAACGCCCTCGCCAACCGCACGGACCTGCTGGTGGCCAAGCGCCAGCTCGAGAACACCGACCTCAACCTCGACCTTCTGCGAAACCAGACGCTGCCGTCAGTGGACCTGCAACTCAGCTACTCGGCATCAGGCACAGGTGGCACGCAGAACAACTTCTCCAATGAATTTCCGCCGGTCCTGATCAGCAGCAGTGAACGTGGCTTCGGCCCCGTGCTCGGTGACGCCTTCCGCAACACGAATCCAGCGTGGACGATCGGCGTCAACGTCGGCTACCCCATCGGCAAGAGTGGCACGGAAGCGGCGCTGGCCACACGCAGGCTCGAGAAGCAGCGCGCGGAGATTGAACTGCGTGACGCGGAGTTGGAGGTCACCACCTCGGTGCGCGATGCGGGTCGCCAGGTCTCAACCAACTTCAAGCGCGTGCAGGTCACGCAGGTGGCACGCGAGCGCGCCCAGCGCCAGCTCGACGCTGAGCAGAAGCGCTTCGGCGTGGGCCTCTCGACGACGTTCCAGTTGCAGTCACGCCAGCGCGACCTCGCGACGGCGAAGATTCGCGAACTGCAGGCCATCATCGACTACAGCCGCTCGCTGATTTCCTTCGAAGCGATTCAGAAAGCACCTGTTCGCTGAGGCGAGACTCCGTGATCGGGGTCCCGGGGTCCCGGAGTCCCGGGGTCGCTAATGCTCAAGCACAGTGACTAAAATGCGTCTGTGCCAAAGCTCTCGGCCACGGTCATCACGCTAAACGAAGCCGCGAACATCCGCGAGTGCCTGGCGGCCTTGGATTGGGTTGACGAGATTCTCGTCGTTGACAGCGACAGCACGGACGGCACGGCGGATCTGGCGCGGATGGCGGGGGCCAGGGTCATCGTGCGCGAATGGCCGGGGTACGCGGCGCAAAAAGACTTCGCGGCGGCGCAGGCGACCCACGACTGGCTCCTGTCGGTGGATGCCGACGAACGGGTGACGCCCGAACTGGCCGCCGAGATTCGGCGCACGATCGAGCAGTCTTCGGACCGCGTCGGCTACCGAGTGCCGCGCATCACCTTCCACCTGGGCCGCTGGATTCGCCACACCGACTGGTATCCCGACTACCAACTTCGGCTCTACGACCGGCGTCATGCCAGTTGGGCGATGCGGCTCGTTCACGAGTCAGTCACCGCGCGCGGCCCGGTTGGCCAGTTGTCGCACGACCTGCAGCACTACGCGTACCGCGACATCAGCCATCACTACGAGACGATGCAGCGGTATACAACGCTGGCGGCATCGCAGATGGCCAGTGAGGGCCGCACGGCGGGGCTCTTCAGCGTGCTCTTCCACCCACCGGCGGCGTTCCTGCGCAACTACGTGCTCAAGGCCGGCTTCCTCGACGGCATGCCGGGCCTCATCATCTCGGCCATGAACGCGCACTACGTCTTCCTGAAATTTGCGAAGTTGTGGGCACTGCAAGTGACGCGGCAGGGAGTGAAGAAGGATTGACCTCCGTCCACCTCGACACGGCCCGGACCTGGCGAGGCGGGCAGAATCAGGTGCTGCTGACGGTCACCGGCCTCTGCGAGCTGGGACATCCGGCGGTGCTTGTGGCCCAGGGCAGCGGCGAATTGTCACGCCGCGCGCACGAAGGCCTGCGCACGGTGGCGCTGAACCCGGCCGGCGAATTCGACGTGCAGGCGGGTTGGCAGCTGCACCGGGCGCTGCGCACGATCAAGCCGGATGTGGTGCATGTCCATGATCCGATGGGTGTGGCGCTCATCGCCATGGCGCTGAAGATGCAGCCGCGCCTCGCGCCCCGGCCGCTCATCGTGGCGTCGCGACGCGTGGATTTTCACCTGAAGCGCAATGCCTTTTCCCGCTGGAAGTACCGGCACATTGACGTGTTCATCGCGGTGTCTGGAGTCATCGCGCGCATGCTGGTGGAGGACGGGATTCCCGCTGAACGCATCGAGGTGGTGCATGACGGCGTCAATATCAGCGCCATCGACAAAATCGAAGTTGAGGACGTCCACAAGGCATTTTTCCTTCCGCACGGCGCGCCGATCGTGGGCAACGTGGCGGCACTGGTGCCGCACAAAGGCCAGAAGGTCCTGATCGAGGCCGCCGCGCTGGTCACACGCCAGGTGCCCGATGCGCGGTTCGTGATTCTTGGTGAAGGTGAGCTCCGCGATGCGCTCGAACGCCAGGTAAAGCACGCGGGACTCGAGCGTCATGTGTTCCTGCTGGGCTTCCGGTCCAATGTGATCGCGCTGCAGAAGTCATTCGATATCTTCGCGATGAGTTCGGTGACCGAAGGCCTGGGCTCGTCCATGCTCGACGCCATGGCCTGCGGCGTTCCCGTGGTGGGCACCCGCGCCGGCGGCATTCCTGAGGCCATTGAACACGGCACGAGCGGATTGCTCGTCCGTCCCACCCACGCAGACGAAATGGCGGCGGCGCTCATCGACCTGCTGAAGAACCCCTCGCTGCGCGCGCAACTGGGCGCCGCCGGCCGCCGCCGCGTGGAGCAGGAGTTCAGTCTCGACAAGATGGTGGAAGGCACGCTTGCGGTCTACGAACACCGGCTCGCGGCTAGGCGGTAGACCTGCAAGAACGACCTCTGAGGTAGTTTTCCTCACGGGAAGAAAAAACTACCTCAGAGGTCGTTCTTGACGTGATCGCGTCATCACACAACCTGTGACGGCGATGGCGGCCACCAGCGCGAGAGCGACGAGGCCCGTCTCGAAGTACGGCCGGTCAGACTCGAGCGTGATGGCCACGCCCCATGTCCAGAAGTGACAGAAGAACCCGACGAAGCCGGCACAGAGACCGAAGCGGAAGATCACGCCGAGGATGATCACGACCAGGATGACGCCGAACACCAGGTCAAACGCCAACAGGCCTGACTGAAACTGCGGGCGGCGTGGGCTTTAGCCCGTGCCAACACGTCCCGAGCTGAAGCCCGGGACCTCCGATCGACCGGAAACGCGATCCAGTTGACTCACCGTGGGCGGCAAATGCCCTGAAGCGGACACTGTGTGTCGCGCTGCTTCGTCTTGTAACCGCACGCGCCCATCATGCTGAGGTGACAGAGTGAAAAGTCATACCGCACAGGGTCGATTGGATCGATGGCGCGCAGCGACTGTGTGATGTCGGCGGCCATCTTCCAGCCCGGCGACGCGCGCCTGGTCAAGCGCAGACACGACCCGGCGCGAATAGTGTGCGTATCGAGAGGAATCACGAGTTGGCCCGGCAGCGGGGTCTTCCATCCGCCCGGATCGACACCGTCCTTACGCACCATCCAGCGAAGAAACAGGTTGAGCCGCTTGCAGGCGCCGCCGCTCGACGGACGGCTGAAGAAGAAGTACACGCCGGGCGCCTTCGGCACTTTGCCGTAGGCGGGCTTCAGGTCGATCGCGCGCGCACGAGTGGAGAACGACTCCAGTGCCTCAGCCACATCGGCCGCGTCTGCCGACCACCCCTGTGCGAAGTACGCTTCGAGCGACCCGGCCTCATCGAGCATTCGTCGGAGCATCCACAAAAGCGCGACGAGGTCGCGGCCTTTGATCCACCGGTGCACCAGCGGCAGCAGTGCGGCGCCATCGCGCGCGAGCTCGAATCTGCGCACGGCCTTTGCTGGCGAGGGCCCCAACACCTGACACACGGCTTCGATGGACGCGACGATCGACGCCACGCGGCCAAACGCGAGTCCGGCCGCGATGAAGGCGACGATTTCACGATCGTCGAGCCGCTCGTACCGCCGCACAACCTGAATGGGATCAAACGCCGACTCAGGATGATTGAAGTCGGCGTAGAGACGGTCGAGGCGCGTCCGGCATTCGACCATTCGTGCATTCATACCCTGCAGACATTTCGCCACTTCGGCCACTTGTGGCATTTCAACATTACAAGCGCACGTTCAGAAGGCGGCCACGGCCACGCCCGCTTTACACAGCGGACAATCCGCTGCCGGGTAGTTCTCCGGGGCTGGGTACTCCGCGAGCGCGATGTTCGGCACGCCAAGCTCGACCATCGCCTCGAGCCGATCGCAGATCTGAACCGTGGCAATCACGATGCCTCCAGCATCCTCGATGAGCGCCTTCGCGCGCCCGAAGGTGGTGCCGGTATTCCGGACGTCATCAGCGAGCAACACCTTCTTGCCACGCACCACGTCCCGATAGAACCTGCGCAGCACCAGCGACCCCGTGTGGTCCATCGACAATGGCGCGAAGAAACACGCCGGGTGGCTGAGGGGCCGGTGGCCGTCCAGCAGCCCAGCCATCGTGTGCGCGAGCAGCGTACCGCCCATCACTGGGCCCGACACCACCTCGGTCGCGCTCACCAGATCGACCGGGAGCTTCGCGATCAAATCCTGCGCCACGCGCCAGATCGTCCCTGGCTGCTGGAACAGCCGGTGGGGATTGAGATACACCGTGCCGTGGTAGCCATTCCCGTAGTCGAAATGGCTATCGACCATTAGTACCCCGAGAGATTTGAGTTCATTAAGCGATGTCGTCATGAGGCTTGGAGATCCCTGTAATGGCGAAGTGTCGCAAATGTCCGAAATGGCGAAATGTCAGCAGTGCGGGAATGGCAAAATGCCCAAATGTCCAAGGCGCGCAATTGGCGAATGACCTTGGAGCAGCAGATTCAACCATTGGAGGGCAAAGACATTCGAACATTCTTCCCTGCATTGGTTTGTCCGGCATTTCGCCATTTCGGGCATTTGTGACATTTCGCGATTACGTCGCGACGAATCGCGCCGCGTCAGCGACGGCTGGGTTCGCGTAGAGCACGCGGCCGCCAACAATCGTCGCGGCGGTGGCTCCGCGGAGCTGCCAGGCGTCAAAGGGTGAGTTCTTCGACTTCGAAACGAGCGCGGCTGTCCGAACGGTGACCGGCGCGTCCGGCGCCAGCACAGTGAGGTCCGCTGGCGCGCCGACCGCGATCGTGCCGCCCGGAATCTTCAGCAGCGACGCCGGGTTCGATGACAGCAATTCAACGAGGCGCGACAGTGAGATCACACCGGCGTGCACAAGCCGGTCTAGGCACAGCGGGACACATGTTTCAAGACCGACGATGCCGAAGGGGGCACGGTCGAATTCGAGTGCCTTTTCGTCGGCGTGATGCGGGGCGTGGTCGGTGGAAATGATGTCCACGGAACCGTCTCTGAGCCCTTCGATCATCGCCAGGCGATCCGCTTCCTCGCGCAGGGGCGGATTCATCTTCAGGTTCGTGTTGTAGCCTGCGCCGTCTTTGAGGGCCTCATCGGTGAGCGTGAAGTGATGCGGTGCCACCTCGCAGGTCACCCGCACACCGCGCGACTTCCCATCCCGCACCGCTCTCATCGTCTGCCTCGCGCTCATGTGGGCCACATGGATGCGGCCGCCGGTGACTTCAGCCAGGCTGATGTCGCGCTCGGCCATGATCGACTCGGCCACTCCGGGAATGCCGCGCAAGCCGAGCATCGCGGCCACGGCGCCCTCGTGCGCCACGCCATCGCCCTTGAGCGAAGGGTCTTCGCAGTGTTCGATAATCGGCACGTCAAACATCCCTGCGTACTCCAGCGCCCGGCGCATCAGCAACGCCGTCGCCACCGGCTTGCCATCGTCTGTAAACGCCACGCACCCGGCCGCGCGCAAGTCACCCATCTCGGTCATCTGATCGCCCATGGAGCCGAGCGAGACAGCGCCGATGGGATACACACGCGCGAATCCCGCTTCAGCGGCGCGTTTCAGAATGAACTGGGTCACCGATGCCGAGTCGTTCACCGGATCCGTGTTCGGCATACACGCGACACCGGTGAACCCGCCGACGACCGCCGACCACGTGCCGGTAGCGATCGTTTCCTTGTGCTCCTGCCCTGGCTCGCGCAAGTGCACGTGCATGTCGATGAGCCCGGGCGTACTCACGAACCCGGCGGGCACCTCCACAACACGCGCGTCGTCGAGCGGCAGGTCCTTGCCAATCGCCGCGACCAGGCCGTTCTCGATGCGGATATCAAAGTGCCCGTCGCGACCCGCTCGGGGATCCACGACCCGGCCACCCTTGAGCACGTACGCGTCTGTTGCGTGAGCCATTACGTCAGTTCCTCGCCTGCCAGCAGGTACAACACGGCCATGCGCACGGCCACGCCGTTGGCCACCTGATCCAGAATCACCGACCACGGCCCATCCGCCACGGCTGAGTCAATTTCCACACCCCGGTTCATCGGGCCTGGGTGCATCACGATGACGTTTGAAGCCGCGTGTTCGAGTCGCGCGGGCGTGAGACCGAACAAGCTGAAGTATTCACGCAGCGACGGCAGGAAGAGCCCATGCATGCGCTCGTGCTGAACACGCAACATCATGACGACGTCGGCGTCTTTCACTGCCTCGTCGATCGAAGTCGTGACATGTACGCCCAGCGCCTTGAGTCCCAGCGGAATCAACGTTGCCGGGCCGCACGCGCGAACCTCGGCGCCCATCTTCGTCAGCAGCAGCACGTTGGACCGCAACACCCGACTGTGCAGCAGGTCTCCGACGATGGCGACCTTGAGGCCCGCCAGCCGTCCTTTGCGCTCGCGCATAGTGAGCGCATCGAGCAGAGCCTGCGTGGGATGTTCGTGCGTGCCGTCGCCGGCGTTCACAATACCCGCCTTGCAGATGGTGGACAGCAGATGCGGCGAGCCCGACGCCGCGTGGCGAATGACGATGAGGTCGGGCGACATAGCTTCAAGTGTGCGGGCCGTGTCGGCCAGAGTCTCGCCTTTGGTCACGCTCGAGCCGGCCACGGTGATGCCCATCGTGTCGGCGCTCAGTCGTTTTTCTGCGAGTTCGAAGGACAGCCGTGTGCGGGTGCTGGCCTCGAAGAACAGGTTCACCACCGTGCGCCCGCGCAGTGCCGGTACTTTCTTGATGGTCCGAGTGCCGATTTCTTTCATCGCCACCGCGGTGTCGAGGATAAGTTCGATCTCGTCGGGATCGAGTTCGGCGATCCCCAGGAGGTGGCGGCTGCGCAGTTTGGTGGCGGCGGTCATGACGCACCTTCCACTTCGTCTACTTCCACTTCGTCGCGACCATCAATCTCCAGCAGTCGGACCTGCACGCTCTGCTGACGCGAGGTCGGCACGTTCCGGCCGACGTAGTCGGCGCGAATTGGCAGTTCGCGATGGCCGCGGTCTACAAGGACCACCAACTGGATGGCGTTGGGCCGGCCAAAGTCGATGAGCGCATCGAGGGCGGCGCGAATCGTCCGTCCGGTGTAGAGCACGTCATCCACGAGCAGGATGGTGCGTCCGTCGATCGAAAATGGAATGTCGGTGCACCGGAGAATCGGCTGCGGCCCGACCTGATGTTTCATCAGGTCATCGCGGTACAGGGTGATGTCGAGGGAACCGGTGGGCACGTCCTGGCCGCCGGCGGTTTTGAGATTCGCGGCCAGCCGTTCGGCGAGCGGCACACCACGGGCACGGATCCCAATCAGGGCCAGGTTATCGGCGCCACGATTTCGTTCGAGAATTTCGTGCGCGATGCGCGTCAGGCTTCGCCCGACGCGGTCGGCATCCATCACAATAGGCATGTCTTCCCCTCTTTGCGGCCTCTCGGGACCGCGTTAAAGAGCAGGCCCAGCATAACACGGGCCTGCAGACGGTCCGCGGGTCCGTGGGTTCTCGGTGCGCGCTCTGCGCGGTCTTTCTTCTCGTGTTCGAAGTCCTGGGGTCCCAGAATCCTGGGGTCGTTTAAGAAGAAAATCTGCGCGAAGCGCGCGCGACGAACCTTGGGACCCACGGACCTGCGGACCCACGGACCCTTTTCCACGCCTCACCGTTCATGCGTGGAAATATAGGTCACCGGATGTTCTCGCCTGAAAGAACGGACGAACATGTCCGAGCGCGCGAAGCCATCCATGTCACGCCCCACCGGCAGGCCGAGGTAGTAGAGCACCGTGGGCGCGACGTCGACGATGGCGCCGCGGGACAGTTCGGCGTGAAAGACCTGCGAGCCGTGCGCGATGATGAAGCCGTCGGGTGCGCCTTCGTGGCTGCCCGTCGGGTCCGCCTGTCCAAGGACACGCGCGAGCAAACGCTTGGACAGACTCACGCGCTCCATGCCGAAGCCCGACACGACCAGAAGCAGGTCGCCGGGCGCCTGGCGATCGATCACGCGCCCGATGTCCGCATCAATCTCGTCGTAGTAGGCATCGAGGAGCGCCACGCCGGCGGCGGCCTCTGGAGTGACGCGCGCGGGCCACCCCGGGCCGGCACTGCCCCAGTGCTGATGCGAGAGCGGGTCGATACCCTGATATCGCAGCGCAGTCACCCGAGGCGCGAACTGCGGCTCCAGGCGCCTGGCCACATCGCGGTACACGCGATCCCACCGCGCAGGTAGTCCGCCGTCGGCCTTAACTTCAGCCTGGGGCGTCACGGGCGAGTCGGCGCTGGCCCACCCCGAAAACTCCTCGGCATCAAAGACCTCGCGGGCGATTTCGACGGCGCTTGACGGCACACCGGCGCGCGCGTCGGCAAGCCGCAGCGGCGAACTGGTGCCGCGATGAAAGCGATCGGAAATGAGGTACCCTTGCAAGAGCCTGGCGGGATAGGTGAGCGGCCAGCGGACAATCCCCGACGCAAAGCCATAGTCGGCGGCAATGTCCCAGAACGTGCGCGCGCGTACCGACTCGGCGGTGGCGGCGCCTTCGATCACGTATCCCTGTTGAATGAGGCCGTACGCAAAACAATAGTCGGGCAGCAGGTCCACCGGGTCTTCTTCGTCGGGTTCGATGCGAAACACGGCATTCGAGCGCACGCCGTTTTTGGACGGGTACTTTCCTGTGGCCGCTGCGGCCCACACCGGCTCGGCCTGCGTCGGTTTGAGCGTGGCCAGGTCCATGACCGCGCCACGATCGAGGATGCGGCCGAAGTTCGGCAACTGTCCGGCCGCCACGCGTTCGCGCACCAGGCTCAACGACGCGCCGTCGAGCAGGAGCATGTGGACGCGGGGGCCCATCTGCGCGAGTACGGTGCCCCGCTGCGGCGGCGGCGAGGTACGAGGTACTGCCGGCACGGGCAAGTCACCAGGACCGCGGAACCAGAGCGGAACCACCACTGACGCGGTCAGCGTCACGGTGAGAAGGACGCTCGCCGCACGGGTGCCCGACCTCCCGAAAGAATAACGCAGCGCCACGACACCGACGAGGACCACGGCAATCACGGTTTGCGCCACGGCCGCACTCCACATGCGCGCGGCAGTCAACTCGCCGAGCACAGCCCTGAAGCCCTGCAGGTTGCCCCAGATCACGAGTGCCGTCGCCGCCGCAAACGCGGCGCCAAGCCATGCCAGCATGCGCACACTCAACCAGCCGGGCTGCAGCGGTCGCGACGCCAGCACCTCGCGCACCAGGATCAGCAGATACACGGCCACCGTCAGAGGCAGTCCGTAGTACGCCACCAGAGCCAAAAACCACTGGCCGGATGTTCGGGAAAACAGGGGTACCTGCGGGTTGATCAGGAGGACGACCACCGCCAGGTAGACTGCGCCGAGTACGCCACCGAGTATGGCGTTGGTCAACATCCTCAGGTAGCGCATGGGCCTTACCAATTTTAGTCTCGGAACCCATGGTCGTATACTTTCCTGCTGATGCCTGTTGATATCCCGGCCGCAGTGATTGGCAACACGCGGCTGACACCCGAATACAACGTGTTGTCACTGGCCGCGCCCGGTGTGGCTGCTCACGCCGCCCCTGGACAGTTCGTCATGGTGAAAACCGCACCGGGCCTGGACCCGCTGCTGCGGCGACCGTTTTCCATCTTCGAAATCCTGCGCGACGCCACGGGCGCGCCCGTGGGAATCAGCCTCCTGAACAAACGTGTGGGCGTCGGCACATCCCTGCTCTACGATGCGCGCGACGGTGATCGCATCGACTGCCTGGGTCCGCTCGGCAAACCATTTGAGCCGGTTGATCCACCTGCGGAAGCGTGGATGGTGGCCGGCGGCGTGGGCCTGGCGCCGTTCGCCACGTTGGCCCAGGCACTGGCAGCACGCGGCACGTCGATGACGCTCTTCTACGGCGGACGCGGCGCGACAGACCTGTTCCACGAGGCGTTTTTTACCGGCCTCGGCGCGAAGCTGGTCATCACGACCGAAGATGGCAGTCGCGGCGAGCGCGGACGCGTGACCTTGCCGCTCGAACGCGCGCTTGCGGCGCGCGCAGCCAACCAGCCGGTCACGATGTACGCGTGCGGGCCAACCCCGATGATGCGCGCCGTGGCGGATCTGGGCGCCACGCACGCGCGGCCAACGTTTGTCTCGCTCGAACCCGTGATGGGCTGCGGCATGGGCGGCTGCTACAGCTGCGTGGTGCGGGTCGCGCGACCGGGCGGCACACATTTCGTGCGCTCGTGTATCGAGGGCCCCGTGTTTGATGCGGCCACGGTCGTGTGGGATGCGCTGAAGGGAGGGCACCACTGATGGCCGACCTCTCCGTCAAGATCGGTTCGCTCACACTGAAGAACCCCGTCATCGCCGCCTCCGGGTGCTTTGGCTACGGCCTTGAGTACGCGTCAGCGGTGGACATTTCCGCCCTGGGGGGCGTCGCCGTCAAGGGGCTCTTCCTCAACGAGCGCGAAGGCCACGCTCCACCGCGCATTGTCGAAACTCCGGCCGGCATGCTCAACGCCATCGGCCTTCAGGGCATCGGCGTGCACCGGTTCGTGAAGGAGAAGCTGCCCGAGCTCCGACGCCTTGGCGTGACGACCATCGTCAACGTCTGCGGGTCGACCATCGACGAGTACTGCGAAGTTACCCGGGTGCTGTCAGACGCCGAAGGGGTTGGTGCGATCGAGCTCAATATTTCGTGCCCGAACATCAAGGAGGGCGGCATCCAGTTTGGTTGCAGCCTCACGGGCACGTACGACGTCGTGAGCGCGGTGCGGAAAGTCACATCGTTGCCGCTCGTGCCGAAGCTCACGCCGAACGTGACGGACCCGGCGTCGTTTGCGCGC
Source organism: Acidobacteriota bacterium (assembly GCA_009694745.1). Classification (GTDB taxonomy): domain Bacteria; phylum Acidobacteriota; class Vicinamibacteria; order Vicinamibacterales; family SCN-69-37; genus SYFT01. The sequence goes on along the minus strand of SHUF01000002.1, from coordinate 80,870 downwards.
GCGTCTGAAGATGCGGGCGCCGACGCCATCTCGCTGGTCAACACGTTTCTGGCCATGGCCATCGACGTGGAGACACGCAAGCCGAAACTCACCAACGTCATGGGCGGCCTGTCGGGACCAGCGATCAGGCCCATCGCTGTTCGCATGGTGTGGGAATGTCGTCAAGCGGTGAAGCTGCCGATCATCGGCATGGGCGGCATCGCCAATGCGACCGATGCGCTGGAGTTCATCATCGCGGGCGCTGATGCCGTGCAGGTGGGCACCGCTAATTTTGTGTATCCCACACTGTGGACCGAGATGATCGACAGCATCAACAATTACCTCGATCGGCATGGCATTGCACGTGTGGCCGATCTCGTCGGAAAGATGGAGCGATGAATCCCATCCTGATTGCGCTGGACGTGCCCTCGGCCGCCGCGGCATTGGCGTTGACTGACACGCTGCGCGGCAGCGTGGGCGGCTACAAGATCGGCAGCCAGCTGTTCACGGCAGAGGGACCGTCAATCGTGCGCACGCTGGCGGAGCGCGGCGACAAGATCTTCCTTGACCTCAAGTTCCACGACATTCCGAACACCGTCGCGGGAGCCGTCGAGTCTGCGAGCCATCTGGGCGCGTGGATGATGAACGTGCACGCGTCGGGCGGCCAGGCGATGATGAGCGCGGCCGCCGAGGCCGCAGACCGCGCGGCGACTGCCGGGCGTCCACGCCCGTTGATGATTGCGGTGACGGTGCTCACGAGCATGAGCGCGGAAGTCCTGGCGAGTGTGGGCGTCCACCGGTCACCCGCCGAACAGGTTGTGTATCTCGCGTTGATGGCCAAGGCCGCCGGGATGGACGGGGTGGTGGCCTCGCCACTCGAGACGGCCGCGATTCGCGACGCCTGTGGCCCCGACTTCCTCATCGTCACGCCCGGAATTCGCGGAGGCAGCGCGGAACAGACAAGCGGTCGCCAGGATCAGTCACGCACGATGGCACCAGGCGACGCGATGCGCGCAGGGGCGAGCTATTTGGTGGTGGGCAGGCCGATCACTGGGGCGAGCGATCCCCGGCGGGCCGCTCAGGACATCGCCGCCGAGGCCGTGGCGAGTGTCACCAATCTAAATTGAGGGTTGAGGATTGGGTGATTTAGGATCGGGATGGGACGGATTGCTGATCTTCCGATCGCTGATGGCAATTGCTCCATGGGGCAATTGTGGGGTCGCGAGATTGTGGGGATGGGGCGATTGTCGGATTGGGATGGCCGGATGGGGATCGCCGGATGGTGGGATTGGATTGGCCGAATGGTTAATTAGGATTGGCTGGATCGCACCCCCGTGCAATCCAGCCAATCCCCCAATACCGATCAGCAATCCGAAATCAGCAATGCGCGAACATCCCGATCCTCAGTCCTCCATCCTCAATCCTCAATGGAGGCACGGCGAAATAGGCCGAGCCTATTTCGCCGTGATCACAAACTGCCCGCGCCGGTTCTGCTGAAAGCAGGTTTCGGTCTCGTCCATGCACGTGGGCTGTTCTTCGCCCTTGCTCACGATGCTCACGCGCGCGGTGGCAACGCCCAGGCCGACGAGGTAGTCGCGCACTGACGCCGCACGGCGCTCGCCCAGCGCAAGGTTGTATTCGTTCGTGCCGCGCGAATCGGCGTGCCCCTCCACCGTGACGCGCGTTGACGTCCAGCGCATCAGCCACGCGGAGTTCTTCTGGAGGCTGGCCTTGCCGGCGTCGCTCAAGTCGGCGCTGTCGTAGGCGAACAACACCGTGTCCAGCGGTTTCTGCTGGTTCAACGCATCGAGCGTCCAACTCGCAAACACCTCGTCCTCGGTGGGCACAGGCGCGGCCTGCGGCACCACCACCGGTGGCCGCATTGTCATGGGCGGTGGCGCCTGAGGCGGCGGGGCCGCGACGACGGCCGGCGGAGGAGGCGGTGCAGGCGCTGGCGGCACAACCTTGGCGCCGCAGGCAACGGTGACGGACAATGCGCCCGCAGCGAGCACGCCCGAAGTGATTCTCAAAGAGTCTCGATACATCTATATTCTCCCGTGACGCCGTCGTTCCAGTGTCTCACACCTGCCGAGCTTACAAACCCCCGCCAAATGTGTCAACGACGAACGAAAGCGAAATCTGCGCCGCCCCCCTACAATGGAGCCCAATGCACGCGACGGACCCCATGGACGCCATGGACGCCATGCTCGAGGCCACGGCGCGTGCCGAGGATGACCATTTTTGGTTCAGGGGCCTGCGACGCTCAGCGCAAGTCATGCTCGACGCGGCCCTCAAAGGCCGCCGATTGGGACAAATCGTGGACTGTGGCGCGGGAACCGGCCGCAACCTCGACTGGCTTCGCGAGTACGGGCCGGTTGTGGGCATCGAGCGCTCGCCGACGGGCCTTGGGGTGGCACGGGCGCACGGCCGTCCCATCGTGCAGGGCACCGTGGCGGCCCTCCCGCTGCCGTCCGCATGGGTGGACCTGGCCACGTCATTTGATGTGCTCTATTGCCTGCCGGAAGCCGACGAGCGCGCGGCGCTTGCCGAAATGGCTCGAGTCCTTCGGCCCGGCGGGCTGGCGTTGGTCAATGTGGCCGCGCTGGACGTGCTGCACGGCGCGCATTCCACGCTGACGCGGGAGTTGCGGCGTTACAGCCGGGCACGGCTTCGCAGCCGACTGGAGGATGCAGGATTCACGATTGACCGAATGTCGTTCACGAACTTCTCGACGTTCCCCGCGACGCTCGCCGTGCGGGCATTCGATCGATGGTCGGGCCGCGCGGCACAGGCGTCGGACGCCGACCTGCGGGTGCCGTCACCGCCCATCAACCGGACCCTGGACCTGGCGCTTGCGGCCGAGGCTCAGGTCATGCGCTACGTAAACCTGCCTGTGGGCACTTCACTGATGTGCCTGGCGCACAAAAGCTGAACCCGATCGGCTATTCGTCCCAGTCGTCACCGTCGGCGTCATCGTCTTCATCCTCGACAACGTCGTCGTCACCCTCAGCGGCGTCGGCCTTTTCCTCTGCCTCTTCTTCTTCGTCGCCGTCTTCTTCATCATCCGACTCGAGTTCAAGCGGGTCGAGGGACGCGAGCCGGAGGTTGCTGGCGCAGCCGTCACAGACCCACGGATCGCCAACCTCCATCTCTTCGAGGTCCCTTTCGTCGATCTTGATTTCGATATCGCATTCCGGGCAGGTCACCATAAACTCTCCTCCGACTTCAGACCGCGATTATAAATGATGCCGGACAAGATTATTCTGATCGCGCATCGCGATGCCGATGTGCGCCACCGATTTTCCTCGGCGTTGGCTGAGGCGCGTCATACGCCCGTCACGGCGGCCACGGCGGCGGCGGCCGACCTGGCCGCGCGGGATACGGTCCTGCCCGTCAGCCTGGCTCTGATTGATGCGGGCCTACGGGAAGACGCGCCGGCGTGGATTCTGACGCTGCGCGGAGACATGGCGCGTCCGGTGCTGGTGTTTGCGGGCAGCGTGGGGTCGTCGGCCGACGCCCGCGCCCTGCTGGCCGTGCCCATCGCCGGTTACATCAATGAACATGCGTCACCGGCGCAAATTCTACCGGCGCTCGCGCCCCATCTGTTCCCCGCCAGTTTCGATCGTCGTCTGAGCCCGAGGGTGCCGCTGGGTATCCCCGTGTCGTACCGCGCCGGCCAGACGATTGCGACGGCTGTCACGCTGAACCTTGGACGAGGGGGACTCGCCGTACGAACGCTGAGTCCGCTCAATCCGAGGACGCTGGTTGACTTGAAGTTCAGAGTGCCGAGCAAGTCCGAGATTGAAGCGCGCGGACGCGTGGTGTGGTCGGACCGCTCGGTCGGCATGGGTATTCAGTTCGACCACATGTCGGCGAGCGACCAGCAGATTATTGACGGGTTGACGTAACCAGTCGTGACAGCAGGCCGGTGCCGCGGAGGCCGTTGGCGACGACCAGCAGGGACGCGCCCGTATCGGCGAGCACGGCCATCCAGAGCGTGGCGAGGCCCAGCGCGGCGAGTGCGACAAACGCCAGTTTGAGGCCGAGCGCGATGGCGACGTTCACTCGAATGGTCTGCACCGTGGCGCGACCGAGCCGGACGGCGAACGGCAGCTTTGACAGATCGTCGGACATCAGCGCCACATCCGCAGTTTCAAGAGCGACGTCGGTGCCCGCGGCACCCATGGCGATGCCAACGTCGGCGGTGGCCAGCGCCGGCGCGTCGTTAATGCCGTCGCCAACCATCGCCACCGTGCCATGCTCGCGCTGCAGCATCTGCACAAGCGTGACCTTGTCGGCCGGCATCAGGTCCGCGTACACCTCGTCCACGCCGGACGCCTTGCGAATGGTCTCGGCCGACCGCCGCGTGTCGCCAGTGAGCAGCACCACGTGTTCCACGCCCGCGTCGCGCAACGACTGCACTACCGAAGTGCTGCCGGCGCGCGGCTGATCGGCAAGCCCGATCACGCCGAGTGCCGCGCCGTCGCGCCCGATGAACACCGGCGTGCTGCCACCCGCCTCAATCTCAGCCATGCGCGCGTGCACGGCATCGGTGCAGAGTTGACGCGATTCAAAGAACCTGTGACTACCGATGACCGCCATTGAAGCGGCCACCAGCGCCTCAGCACCAAGGCCCGGCAGCGCACGGAAGCGCTCTCCCGCAGTGACATCCAGGCCGGCGTCGCGCGCACGGTCGACAATGGCGCGGCCGATGGGATGTTCCGACCGCGCCTCAAGCGCAGCGGCCACCGACAGCACATCTTCCGCGCTGGCGCAGTTGACGCCAAGCACATCCGTCACGGCCACGCGACCGTCGGTCAAGGTGCCGGTTTTGTCGAAGGCCACGCAGCGGACTGCGGCCAGCCGTTCGAGGCTCGCGCCGCCTTTGATGAGCACACCGGCCCGCGCCGCCACCGTCAGCGCCGACACTACCGTCACAGGTGTAGAAATCACAAGCGCGCAGGGACACGATACGACGAGCAGAACCAGTGCGCGATACGCCCAGGTGCCCCACTCACCGCCCGCAAGCGACAGCGCTTCCACCGAGCCAATCACCGGCGGCACCACTGCGATCAGGACAGCCAACGCAACCACAGCGGGCGTGTATCGTCGCGCGAAGGTTTCCACCAGCGTTTGCGTGGGCGCACGTTGCGCTTGCGCCTGCTCCACCATATGGACGATGCGGGCGATGGTGCTGTCCTGCGCCAGGCGCGTCACTCGCACATCGAGTGAGCCGTTGCCGTTGATGCTGCCGGCGAACACGTTGTCACCAGCCACCTTTTTGATGGGCAACGATTCTCCGGTCACTGGAGCCTGGTTCAGCGCGGATTCGCCTGAAACGACAATGGCGTCAACGGGAACCTTTTCGCCTGGCCGCACGAGCACGATGTCGCCGAGCACGAGTTGCGCAACAGGCACCGTGATCACCGTTCCGGCCCTGCGCACCAGTGCCTCGCTGGGCGCCATCGTCATCAAGTCGCGAATCGCGCGGCGGGCACTTGCTATGGTTCGTGACTCGAGCCATTCGGACACGCTGAACAGCCATATGACGGTGGCGGCTTCGAGCCACTCGCCCAGGATGAGGGCGCCGGCCACGGCAATGACCATGAGCACATGTATGTCGAGAACACGTCGTTGCACCGAGCGCCGCGCGTTGCGGGCTGGCCCGGGAATGGTGAAGGTGATGGCGAGGGCGTAAAGCGCGAAGGCCCAGCCTTCATATCCCAGCCACGAGAGGCCGCCGCCGAGGGCGATGGCGGCGCCCGCCCCGGCCATGGTGGCGGTCAGGCGCGCGGGCGGTGGCGGTGGCGCTGCGGGCGTACAGACGTCCCCACCGCAACAGGCGTCACTCACGGTATGCCCTCTTTGAATGCGAGGGTTCCATCACGTGTTTTTGGGTGTCCTGGAGCAGCCCAATGACGTGGTGGTCATCCAGTGAATAAAAGGCCAGGCGTCCGGTGCGGCGGACCCGCACGAGCCTGGCGGTCCGCAGGAGCCGCAACTGGTGCGAGACGGCCGACTCCGAGAGAACGACGAGCGCGGCCAGGTCACAGACGCAACGCTCGCCATGCGATAGGGCGTCGAGCATTCGAACCCTGGTCGGGTCGCCGAGCAGCTTGAACACCTCGGCCACGGACATCAGGACAGGGCCTGTCAGCAGCTTGGCCCGGATGCGCTCAAGCAGCTCGGGATCGGAAGTGTGCGGCTCGGCGCAGGCGATGTTCACCACCTATTGATATATGAGCCACTACTCATATGTCAACATGGGTACCTAAAACGACCTCTGAGGTAGTTCTTTTCTTCAGAGGGGAAAAATAAACTACCTCAGAGGTCGTTTTCGTCAAGTTGAACGCAAAGGCCTTCCGCGACTACGATCAACCTCTTAATTCACTGGCCGACGGTCTCGCCGTCGCGTCGGACAACGCGGAGAGCACTGATGATCGAAGTTCAACACCTCACGAAACGCTACGGGCCTGTCACGGCGGTGGACGATGTGAGCTTCCGCGCCGAGAAGGGCGAAATCCTCGGGTTGCTCGGGCCAAACGGCGCGGGCAAGACCACCACAATGCGGGTACTGACGGGCTATATGCCGGCCACCGAAGGCACCGCAACGGTTGCCGGGTATGACGTCTTCGCGAACCCTATCGAGGCGAAACGCAGGGTCGGCTACCTTCCCGAAACGCCGCCGCTCTATCCAGACATGACGGTGCGCGAGTACCTCACGTTTGTGGCGAAGCTCAAGTTGCCGGCCTCGGTGTCGAAGTCCGAACGGATCTCGCGAATCAACGGCGTGATGACGAAGACCAACATCACCGACATGGCCAATCGGCACTGCGCGAAGCTCTCAAAGGGCTACAAGCAGCGCGTCGGGTTGGCGCAGGCGCTGATTCACGACCCGGAAGTGCTCATCCTCGATGAGCCGACTGCGGGCCTCGACCCGAAACAGATCATCGAAGTGCGCGATCTGATTCGCGCGCTCGCAGGCAATCACACGGTGGTGCTGAGCACACACATCCTCCCCGAGGTGTCGCAGACCTGCCAGCGCGTGGTCATCATCAACCGCGGACGCGTGGTGGCCGTGGATACGCCCGACAACCTGACGAATCAGCTCAAGGGATCGGCCACGCTGTATGTGCAGGTGGACGCCGCCGGTGCTGACGCCGCTGCGGCCCTTTCGACCATCACCGGCGTGCGGCAGGTGTCTGAGCACGACCGTCACGAACAGTTGGTGGGCTTCGAAGTGGCCTCCGACACCGAGCGCGACATCCGGCGCGACGTAGCGCGGATGGTCGTGGACAAGGGTTGGGGCCTGATTGAACTGCGGCCCCTGCGTCTGAGCCTGGAAGACATCTTCCTGCAGTTGACGACGGATGAGAATCAGCTGGCCGCCGGGTCCAAAGACCCGGCTTCCCCCTTCGACGGGGCTCAGGGCGACGCGGCTGAAGCCGCGTCGGAAAGCGAGGCGACTCCCAATGCGTAATGTCTTCACCATCGCCGGCAAGGAATTGCGCGGCTTCTTCGCCTCGCCGATGGGCTGGACCGTCATGGGCCTGTTTGCCCTGCTCTTCGGCTACTTCTTCCTGGCGCACCTGGACTACTTCGTCGGCCAGAGCATGCAGGCGCAGCAGGGTGGCGGGCCGATCAATGTGAACCAGTTCATGATTCGGCCTCTTCTGCAGAACGTGGCGCTCATCAACCTCTTCCTGCTGCCGATGATCACGATGCGGGCGTACGCAGAAGAAAAACGGTCGGGCACGATCGAGCTGCTACTGACGTCACCGGTGACCGACGTGCAGATCATCCTGGGCAAATTCCTCGGCGTGCTGGGCTTCTACGCCGCGCTGCTGGGAGTGACGATGCTCTACATCGGCATCCTGTTCTGGTTCGGCAACCCCGAGTGGAAACCGGTGCTGACCGGCTACTTCGGCCTGCTGCTCATGGGCGGATGTTTCCTCTCGGTGGGCCTCTTCATTTCGAGCACGACGAAGAATCAGGTGGTGGCCGGCGCGGCCACCTTCGTGATCTTCCTGCTGCTGTGGATCATCAGCTGGCTCGGACAGAGTGCCGGCCCGGCGGTGGCGAGCCTGCTCGACTACCTGTCGATCGTCTGGCACTTCGATGACTTCGGCAAGGGCGTCATCGACACCAAACACGTGATCTATTACCTGAGTTTCATCACCTTCGGACTCTTCCTCACCCTGAAGTCCGTAGACACTGAACGGTGGAGGGGCTGATCGTGAAAAAACTCATTGGATTCCTCGGATGGTTTGGCGTGGCGCTCGTCGCCGGCGCCGTTGTCATTCGCTTCACGCAACCCGAATTGATGGAATGGTCGCAGCGCCTGGCCATCGCGGGTCTCGTCGTCACCCTCTTCTACACGCTGGGCCAGTGGCGCGACATCGCCCGCTCGTTCCAGGGGCGCAACGTCAAGTACGGCACCATCGCGGCCGGCAGCGTGGTGGTGTTTCTCGGCATCCTGATCGCGGTCAACTGGATCGGCAATCGCCAGAACAAGCGCTGGGACGTCACCTCGACCAAACAGTTCGAGCTCTCGGACCAAACCAAAAAGGTCGTGTCGTCACTCACCCAGCCGGTGGCGGTCAGGGTATTCCACAGCACGGCCGACGTGCAGCGGTTCCGCGATCGGCTCGCCGAGTATCAGTACCTCTCGTCGCAGTTGAAGGTGGAATTCTTCGACGTTGAGAAGCAGCCGCTCGAAGCGCAAAAGTACGAAGTGGCGCAATTCGGCACCATCGTCTTTGAATACGCCGGGCGGCGCGAACGCGCCAACACCGACACCGAGCAGGAGATCACCAACGCCCTGATCAAGGTGGTGGAGGGCAAAGCGAAGAAGGTGTACTTCATCCAGGGTCACGGCGAACGTGATTCGGCCGGTGCGGACCCGCGCGGCTACAGCCAGATTGCCGAAGCGCTCAAGAGCGACAACTTCGAGGTGGCTCCGCTCGCGCTTGCGCAGGACGCGGCGGTACCCGAAGACGCCACGATGCTCGTGATCGCCGGGCCAACCAGCGACTACATGGCGGGTGAAATGGAGCTGCTCCGGGGCTACCTCGGCAAGGCGGGCAAAGTGATGCTCCTGATCGATCCGCCCGACGCAACCGGCGGCATGACCGTGCCGAACCTGGTGGCACTGGCGAATGAATGGGGTATCACCGTCGGTACAGACATCGTGCTGGATGCCAGCGGCATGGGTCGCGCGATTGGCGCGGGGCCGGAAGTACCGCTCGCGATGAGTTATCCCGCGCACCCGATCACAGACGGATTCCGGGTGATGACCGCATTCCCGATGACCCGATCGGTGACGCCGGTTGAAGGCGGCACAGCGGGCAAAACGGCGCAGAGCCTGGTGCAGACCAGCCCGCGTAGTTGGGCGGAAAGCGACATCAAGGCGCTCTTCGCTACCGGCAAACCGGCGCCGGCCGAAGCTGGCGATAAGGCGGGTCCGATTTCCATCGCCGCTGCCGTCACGGGTGAAGCACCCGCTGCTCCTGCCCCAACCGAGCCCGATGCGCCGAAGCCTGAGGCGCGGCTCGTGGTGGTGGGTGACGCCGACTTCGGCTCCAATGGCGCGCTCGGCATCCAGGGCAACCGCGACCTGTTCCTGAACATGTCCAACTGGCTGGCGCAGCAGGAGAACCTGATCGCCATCCGCGCCAAGGATCCCGAAGACCGGCGGATTCAACTGACCGAGGACCAGGGCAGCATCGTCTTCTGGCTGGCCCTGGTGATCATCCCGCTCGCGCTGATCGGTGTCGGCGTGCGCGTGTGGTGGACGAGGCGATAGGCGCCATGCGCAGCGGCCGGTCTTTTCTGCTCATGCTCGTGGTGGCCGCAGGCCTCGGAGGCTACATCTACTTCGTGGAGATGAAACGCGACCCGGCGGCCGACACCGCCACGACCGCGCGCGAGAAGGTGTTTACGATCCAGGCGGGCACCATTGAGGATGTGGAAATCACCAATGCCACCTCCCAGGTCGTGCGCGTCTCGCGCAAGGACGCTGTGTGGTCGCTCGTCGCCCCTGAGGCCCCCTTAGGAATTGAAGAAGCGGACACCGCAGAAGTGACCACGGTGATTTCGTCGTTGGAATCACTCGAACGTGTGAAGGTCATTGATGAGAACCCCGCCACTGTCGCGCCGTTTGGCCTGGCGCCGGCGCGTATCAAGGTGGCGTTCAAGACGGCCGGCGATGCCACCCAGAAGGTGCTCCTCATCGGCAACAAGACGCCCACCGGCGGAGACCTCTACGCAAAGCTCGACAACGCACCAGGAGTTTTCCTCATCGGTGCGTTTCTCGAAGACACTTTCAATCGCAAGTCTTTTGACCTGCGCGAGAAGACCGCGCTGAAGTTCACACGCGAGGCCGTTGACAGCATCACGCTCGCGCAGGGGACGACGCGAGTGACGCTGGCGAAGACCGGCAGCGACTGGCGTTTCTCCGGCCCCAACGGCGCACGTGCGGACGCTGCGGCCGTGGACGCCCTGATCGGCCAGCTCGCCCAGGCGCGGATGACGAGCATCGCTGCGGCCGCCGCCTCAACCGCAAAGCCCGCGGAATACGGCCTCGACAAACCTCAGGTGGTGGCCACCATCGGCGCGGGCTCCACCAAGGCGGAAATCGCCATCGGCAAGAAGGAAGACGACACACACTTCTTTGCGCGCGATCTATCGCGGCCGCTTGTGTTCGGCGTGGACAAGACGCTGCTGGACGAGCTGCTGAAGAAGGCCGATGACTTCCGCGTGAAAGACGTCTTCGCGTACCGCTCCTTCACGGCGACCGGCATGGACGTGGCCTTCGCCGGCCAGACGCACACCTTTGCCAAAAAGAAGGCCGAGGGCGAGACCTCCCTCGAGAAGTGGTGGCAGACCGCTCCGGCGTCGAAGGAACTCGAGTCCGCGAAGTTCGACGACTTCCTGATGACGATGTCGAACCTGCGGGCCGAGAGTTTTGCGGCCACGGCGCACACCGGCGGCGAGGCGATCACCATCACGGCGCGGTTTGGCGACGCCGCCCCCCCCCAGACGGAAACCGTCACCCTGCGCAAGGTCGGCACCGTCGTGCATGCGATTCGCGCAGGTGAACCAGGCGCGGCGGTCGTCTCCACGGCCGACTTCGACCGCGCGCTTGGGCTGTTCAAGGAACTCACGAGCGCGAAGTGAGCCCAGGGTCCAGGGTCCAGAGTTCAGGGTCCAAGGGCTTGCCTCGCCGTAGCCGCAGCGCGGCGAAGGCGGGTCCTCGTAGGGCGGCCTGGGTCTCAAGGCCGCCGGTCTTCCTCGCACTCGTGCTCCTCGCTGGGTGCGCCACCGGACCTCCGTCAGTTTCCGCCTTCGCTCCTGTCGGAGCTACGGCGGACAAGCCGTCAGTTCCGCCAGTTCCGCCAGTCCACGAGGCGCTGGACGCGATCTTCAACGACCCCCTCTTCGCCCGCGCCACCTTCGGCGTGCGTGTCGAATCGCTCGCCGATAGCCGCGTGCTCTACACGCGCAACAGCGAGAAGCTCGTCGTGCCGGCGTCCAACATGAAGTTGTTGACGATGTCGGTGGCGGCCGAGAAGTTGGGCTGGGACTTCGTGTTCGAGACCCAACTGGACGCGGCCGGCACGGTGGCCGACGGCACACTCACCGGTGACCTCATCGTGGTTGGCGGCGGTGACCCGTCGATTGATTCGCAGAACTTCGGCGCCTCGCCGCTGTTTGACGAGTGGGCGGAAAGCTTGCGGGCCGCCGGTATCCGGCGCGTCGAGGGCCGACTCATCGGCGACGACAACGTGTTCGACGACACGATCGTCGGGCCGGGTTGGGCCTGGGATTACCTGGGCGACGGCTACGCGGCCGGGTCGAGCGCTCTCAACTACAACGAGAATACGGCCGTGATTCGCATCTGGCCCGGGGCCACGTTGGGCGCGCCCGCGCGCGTTGAACTGAGCCCGCCCGGCCACGGCCTGACGCTCACGTCCACCGTCACCACGGCCGCCGCCGGTGGAACCCCGTCGATATCGCAGTTCCGTCAGCCGGGCAGTGACGCCCTTGCCTTGAACGGGACCATTCCTCTCGATCGCGCGGTGGTCGTGCGGACAGCGGCGATCGAGAACCCGACGCAGTTCTTCGTGAACGGATTCAAGGCGGCGCTTGAAGCGCGCGACATCGCCGTTCGTGGTGGCGCCTGGGACGTTGATGCGCTCTCGACGCCACCGACCTCGACCGGTCGCCGAACACTCGCGACACGGCGTTCCCTGCCGCTCTCGTCGCTCGGTGCGTACTTTCTCAAAGAGAGCCAGAACTTCTACGGCGAGGCGATTCTCAAGACGCTTGGGCAGCGCGTCGACCGCGCCGGCAGCACGGCCGCCGGCAAACGTGTGGTGAACGAGACGCTCACCGCCTGGGGCATTCCCGAAGACTCGTACCTCATGTACGACGGCTCCGGTCTCTCGCGCTACAACTACGTCTCCGCCGACGCCATCGTTCTCCTCTTGAAGCATGTGTGGAACGATGAGCGCCAGCGCGGGCCGTTCCTCGCGGCCTTACCGGTGGGCGGACAGGACGGCACGCTCGGCCTGCGGATGCGCAACACGGTGCTGGCCGGGCGCGTGCAGGCCAAGACGGGGACGATCTCGAACGTGCGATCGCTCTCGGGATTCCTCGTCACAGAATCCGGCGAGCGGCTGGTCTTCTCGATGATCGCCAATCACTTCACCGCGACCAGCGCGCAGGTGGACGCGGTCGTGGAACGAGCGCTCGCGTATCTGGCTCGCTCGCGATAGCGGCGTGTTTTTGATTGCCTGCAGCAGAACTCGGGCTTGAGAACCAGCCCGAGCTACGTACCAGCCCGAGCTACGTGGTCTTCTTTGTGTGCACCACGGTGCCCGACCGAGTGGGCTGTCCGGCCTCCGTCTGAGTGTGCTCGACTACGAGGCGACCCTCAGAGTCCATGGACCAGATCTGTTTTGAGTCCATTTTTCCACCATTAGAATAGGTGGTCGAACTGGTGATGACGAGCGTGGCGCCTTCCCACACGGCCTTGGAGATAGTGACGATTACTTGGCCGTGAGAGCCGAGCTCGTTGCGGCTTTCGCTGCCGTCGAGTTTGTATGAGGCGTTGTGACCGTCGCCCTCCGACGCATGGCCCGTGGAGAGTGTCGTCGGCGTGTGGCGCACGAACTGTTCCTGCCCCGCCGAGTCAGCCGGCGTGACGACGACCCAGGTACCAGTGAAGTCCGGCTTCTGCTGAGCTTCTACGCCCGTCGCGAATGCGATTCCGAGGAGCACGATGAATCCGCAAATCAGTCGTGACATTCAGCCATTCCCCTCATTGCAAGACATTCCGAAATTCTGCTATTCCTCAATTGCAGACATTTCGCCATTTCGGATATTTGTGTCATTTCGCCATTACGCAAGCACTTAACTCTTCCCGCCTCCCTTCTTGGCGAGCGACTTGTAGTACTCCTCGATGAGGTTCCGGAAGTTGGCGGGGATCTCTTCGTTGGCGTTGAGGAAGAGGGCGTTGCTGGACTGGTCGAGCTTCTTGCGAAGATCGAACTCGAACTTCTTGAGCGTTTCGAGCGCGGCGTTGGTCAGTTCCTGGACGCCGAGCGGATCGCGGAACGCGCTCTCGTTGTCGAGCTGACGGAGCTGCCGCACCAATTCCTCAAGGTCCTTCGCAGGCACACCCGCCTGCCGCAGCGCCTGCCGCAGGGCCTGCGCATCCAAAGTGCGCTCGGCGAGTTCGCGACGGAACTGGCGAATGGCTTCAGCCGAGTACTGCTGCCCCGTGTTGCGGGCATCACCACTTGAGCCACCCGTCATCGCCGGACCGCGCTGCATGCCGCCCGTGGGGTTGCCACGGCCATCGGTCATCTGCTGGGGCTGACCACCCTCGCGGCCACCCTGACCCTGGCGCCCCTGCTGGCCCTGCCCTTGCTGTCCCTGCTGGCCTTGCTGGCCTTGCTGACCCTGCTGACCCTGCTGGCCTTGCTGACCTTGCTGGCCTTGCTGACCCTGCTGACCTTGCTGGCCTTGCTGACCCTGCTGACCCTGCTGACCTTGCTGGCCCTGCTGACCCTGCTGACCCTGCTGACCCTGCTGACCTTGCTGGCCCTGCTGCTGCATGCGCTCGCTCAAGGACTCCATGCCGCGCAACAGATTCCGCGCCTGATCAAGCGCCTGTGTCGCCGCGTTCTGGCGTAGCCCCTGGCTCATCGCTTCGGACGCCTGCCCGATGGTGTCCTGCAGCTCTTTCAGGTTGTTCGCAATCTCCTGCTCGTACCCGCGTGAGTACTCCGGATTTCCTGAGAGCGCCCCCTTGGAGTACCGGATCTTCTCCTGCACCTGATCGCTGCGAATACCGTCTGAGGCTTCGCGCAACTTGTTGGCGGCGTCACGCTGATCGCCACGCATCTGACCCGCAGCGCGCGAGAGCTGCTGCTGCAGATCGTCCACCTTCTTCTCCATCGCGTCCTTGCGTTCGCCGATGGCCTTCACCTGTTCATCGCGGGCGGCGCCGGGCTGCGGCAGGTTCTGCGCCTGCGATTGCACGGCCTTCTGCTCCTGCATCAGCTCCTGCGCCTTGCGCTGCGCATCCTGAACGGCCTGCTGCGGGTTGCCGTTCATCGCGTTCTGCAACCGGCGCTGCGCGTCCTGCAACTGCTGCGCGGCCGTCGAGGCCTGGCTGCCACCGTCCTGCTGACCGCTGGCCGCCGCCTTGCGCGCTGTGTTCGCGGCCTCCTGAAGACGACGGGCTTCTTCGGCCAACTGCTGGCGCTGCTGCTGCTCACGCTGCTGGTCGCGGCTCAGCTTCTCGAGCTGCCGGGCCATCTCTTCAAGTTCCTCTGCGAGCTGACGCTGGCCAGACCCGGTGCCGGCCGCACCCTGCTGGGCCGCCGCCTGCCGCCGCTGACGCTCAGCCTCCTGCAGTTGGCGCTGGGCCAGCTCCTTCAGGCGCTGCGCCAGCTCATCCACTTCCTGATCGGCCTGCGCGCCGCCGCCCTGCTGCTGTTCGTTGGCGCGCTGCTGCAACTCGTACTGGTTCGCCAGACGGTCGCGTTCAAGCTCAAACAGATCGGCCAGGTCTTCAGCCATCTGCCCACCGCCACCACCGCCGCCCTGCTGTTGCTGGCGCTCGCGGACTTCCACTTCGTAGCTGGTCTCGGCATCCTGCAGATGCTTGAGCGCCACCTGCTCGGGCGACAACGCTTCCTTGGACTTCTGCGCGCGCAGCTCCTTCTCGGCCAGCACCATGGCGTCAGACGCCTTCTTGAGTGACTGAGCGATGGGCTGGAAATCTGAATCGCCACCCAGGCGCTGCGTCATCTGCTGAATCAGCGCGGCCACTTCATCGCGCAGCTTCGACTGCGACAGGGCGACGACAACGGCGTCTTCCTTGAACTGCTCGGCGGCCGTCTTGGCTTTGCCGCGCTCGAGGTTGAAGGTGGCCGAGATGATTTGCCGCTGCTTCTCCGACAACGCACCCGGGTCCTCCTCCTGGCCACCGCCTCCGCCCCCGCCACCACCACCCTCAGCAGACTGGCCAGGCCGAAACGCCTGCTGGAACGGCCGGATCTTCACGAAGTAGATGTCGCTCGTCGTGACCTTGCCGCCGGCCACGCTGTCGTTGTCGGACGCCTTGGCGTAATACGACACCGAGTCGCCCACCTTCACGCCCAGTTCCTCGAGATACACGGTGTGTCCGACCGACACTTCAGCGCGCGGCGTTTCGCCCGCGCCGTACATCCGCACGGTCTTCTCTTGTCCGCCGTTCACCGAATACACCAAATCCAACGCCTTCACGCCATAGTCATCGTCTGCTCTGGCCTCGAGGAAGACTTCTTCGACGGCGCTCGCCGACGTGTCGCGGCCCGGCTTCACAAACTTGACCGAGGGCGCCATGTCTTCGATCACATCAATCGTGTAGGACGGTGACGCGGCCACGGCTTCCTTGTTCGGGCCTTCCAGTTCGATCCGGTAGAAGCCCTTCTTGTCCACCACGAAGCTGCCCGTCAGCTTGCCATCGGGCTGCAAAGTGAGCGGCAGCGTCCGGTCGTCGCCCATGACAATGCGGCCACCGGTGGTGGGCATCGTGGACTCGATGTTCAGATTGACCGTGGTGCCCTTGAGCGACGCCACGTCTCCACCACCTTCAACCACCTGGGGCGGCAAGCGGGTATATGCAGGGAAGCGATACTCGAGGTCCAGCGTCTTGACGGCCGGCAGATCGACCAACGTGATGATGTGAGTGCTGGACTTGATGCCGTCCGACTCGATGTAGTACTCCACGTTGAGCATCAGGTCGAAGAGCATGCCTTCGAACATGCCCGACTCGAGGCCGCGCACCAGGGGCACGCGCTGGAAGTCGCCCTCGCTGCCTGTGCGCATCATCAGCATCACTTCGTCGGAGCTGAAGTTGACCAGGCGCGCTTTCACATTCTGGTCCGACCCGCGGGGCGCGGTCAGCGTGCCTGGCAACACCTCGATGGAATACGGGCTCGCGGCTTCGGCGGGAATGATCATCAGCAACGCCGACAATCCTTGCCGCAGCGACTCAGGTCCGAAGCTGAATGCTGCACCAAGAGCGACCACGACGGCGACGATGGCCGTGGCGAAGCGGCGACGAGCCTTCTGACCAATCGTCCGGCTGGTGTTGAGCGTACGGCAGCGCTCGATCGCCTGCTCGACGAGTTTCTCGATCAACTGCGGCGAGGCCGACGACCCGGCGGTCTCAACCGTTTCGACGGCGCTCAGAATGGACGCTTCCAGCGACGGCTCATGTTCTTCGACATACAGCGCCACCTGGCTGTCGGTGACGCGCCGGCGCAGGGGCGCGATGAGCCACACGGCGGCCAGCGCCAGAACGGCGACCAGTGCCGCGATGCGGAAGCCCATGATGGCGCTCGCCGAGAACCTGAAGGCGTCGATGCCAAGCGCCGATCCCAACAGA
This sequence comes from Acidobacteriota bacterium, assembly GCA_009694745.1. Taxonomy (GTDB): domain Bacteria; phylum Acidobacteriota; class Vicinamibacteria; order Vicinamibacterales; family SCN-69-37; genus SYFT01. Next base: position 63,943 of record SHUF01000002.1, on the reverse strand, counting down.
ATGATCGCGGTGCCGCCCAGCACCAGCGCGCCGCCCCGCAGCGCCATCTTCATGCGCCAGCGCTTACGCACCTCGCTGATGACGGCGGTCAACTGCGCGCGTGGATCGCTTCCGAGATTCGTGTTCATGCGTTTCTCCAGAGCTACCGAATACCGAACGCCGGCTTCTGCGAGAGCCGGTTCGCGATGATGCTTTCAGCGACGAGTAAGACAAACCCGACGAGCAACAGGAACCACCAGATGGACTGACGCCGTTCGCTCTCCGTCGGTTTAATGTCGGTGGGCACGCTCGTCCCAACCAACGACGCCTTGCCGGTGGCTCCGGCCGTAAACTCCTGCGCGTCCATGGACGCGAGATCCGATTCGCTCGGGTCGATGTTCACCGCCAGCGTAAATGGCCGTCCCGAAGACGCCGCGCCCTGCGGCCGCACTTCGTAGAACCCCTGCTCGCGCAACTCCACCGACATCCCGACCTGACCGCCGACGGTCTGCCGGCTGCCGCCAGGCGAGACGACAAGCGCCGACGTCACACGTTCGTCGGTGCCGCCGGCGGTGAGCGCCGCCACACGCTGCGACACGTCCACCACCTGCCCGGCGCTCTGCCAGGCCGGTTGCACTTCCACCTGCCCGAGATACCGCGCCACCTGATGCAGCATCGGCACAAACACGGGCTTGAGGACCAAATCGTTCCAGTTGCTGTCCAGTGTGGACCCAAAGGCAATCACTTTTCCAGCGCCTACACGACGCTCGGCCATGGCCACCGAACCGTCGGCAAACCGGGCCAGCACGAGGTCTCCGGCCGCGGGCGAAATGGGCCGATATCGGAAGAACCGCACGCCGGAAAAGTCGCCGCTCTTGGGCGTCTTGAACAACTCAAACACCACGTGGCTGAAGTCGATCACGCCAAGCGTCTCGGCCCGTCCACCCGCGGCGTCCTTCGGCTCAGCCAGTGTTCCGGGCAGAAGGGCGCCTTCGCCATCAAGCGGCCCGCCTCGCGATCCGACGATGGTGAGGACGCCGCCTCCGCGTTCAACAAATCTCTTGAGCGCCGGCCCGAGCGTGCCCGGCATGCTCGCATCGCTGACGATGAGCACGCCGGCGCGCGAGATAGCAGGCGCGGTGAGCTTCGACATCGGCACGACCTGCACGTCGAACTGCCTGGGTGACCCGACTTCGAGCGCGGCCGCCAGATACAGGCTCTCGGCGGCTTCGGCGCCATCGCGCACGGCGATGATGACCGGCGTCGGTCGCGCGGGCGACAAGACGAACTGGAAGACGTTGTCGGCCGCCAGACTATCGGTGCCGGCTTTCACCCGACCGCGCACAAATGACTGCGCCAGCGTGAACGCCGGGAACACCACGGCGTTCGTGACGCCTGGCGTCAGCGTGGTTCGCGAGGTTGCCACCTCCAACCCGTCGATCTCGAGCACCACGGGCACGCCCTCCACCGGCTTGGGTCCGCGATTGGCAATCGCCGCCGTCACGATGACGCGCTCTTCGTTGGCAAAACGCGTGCGGTTGAACGTGACCGAGGTCACCGAGACGTTCGCGGGATTCACGGCAGCCACCGACACCGGCGTAAACGCCGTCCCTTCCGGAAACTGAATCTGCTCGGGACGGACCCACCCGGTGCGCTGCATGTCGGAGACGACGACCGCTTCCTTGCGTCCGAGCGTGGATCGCGAGAGCAGGCTCTGCGCCAGCCGCAACGCCGGCGCGTACCGGGAACCGGCGGCCGAAAGTTCTGCAGCATCCACCGCCGCGCGCAGCCGCGTCTTGTCGCCGGTGGCGCGCACATTTTCCTCCGCGCTGCGATCGAACAACACCAGCGTGGCCTGGTCGCCGTTGCCGAGCCCGTCGATCACTTTCTTGGCTTCGTCTTTCGCGCGCTGCCAGTGATCGCCGTAGCCCATGCTGGCCGATCGGTCGAGCATGACCACCACTTCACGGGCACCGGCATTTGCGATCGACGCCTGCACGGCGGTCTGGCTGAAAAACGGCCGCGAGAACGCCAGCACCGTGAGCAACACCGCGGCCGACCGCAGCAGGAACAGCAGCCAGTTGTTGATGCGGCGGCGCTGCACCGACTGGTACGGCACCCGCCGCAGGAACATCAGCGAGGGAAACTCCACCGGCGTCTTGCGCTCGCGCTGAATCAGGTGCACGAGCATCGGAACGGCCAGCGCTGCCAGGCCGAGCAGGAACAGCGGCGTGAGAAATGTCATCGGCTATCTCACCCGCATCATGCGCTCGCGGTTCGCGAGGTAATTAAACAGCGCATCGTCCAACGGGCGCGACGTGTTTACGAGCGTGTAGTCCACGCGAATTTCCGAGAACTTCGTCCGCAGCGCGTCGATGTGCGCGTTGATCAGTTCACGGTACTGCGCGAGCAATGACTCGGGCACGATCGGCACTTCTTCGCCGGTCTCCAGATCCTGGAACCGCGACGCTTCGCGATACGGAAAATCGAGCTCGGCGGGGTCCAGCACATGGAACACCATGATGTCGTTGCCCAGGAACCGGTAGGGCTTGATGGCTTCGACGATTTCGTCCGGCTCTTCGTAGAGGTCCGAAATCAGTGCCACCACACTGCGACGCTTGAAGTGTTCAGCAATCTTCTCGAGCGGCGCGCGCAGCCGGCCCGCTCGCACGGGCTGCGCCCGATCGAGGGTGTGGAGCAATACGTCGAAGTGTTTCGCCGACGGCGGCACATAGGTGACCACTTCCTCGTCGAAGGTCACAATGCCCACGCGGTCACGCTGGCGATGCGCCATGTAGGCCAAGCACGCCGCCAGAAACCGAGAGTATTCGATCTTGGTCACGCCACCGTTGCTGCCGAACGACATCGACTTAGAGATGTCGAGCAGCACCGCGAAGTTGGTGTTGGTGTCGGCTTCGTACTGCTTCACGTAGTACTTGTCGGTGCGCGCGTAGAGCCGCCAGTCCACGCGGCGGATGTCGTCGCCGGTCACGTAGCCCCGATGTTCGGCAAAGTCGATAGACGCGCCGAAATGCGGCGCGCGGTGGAGGCCGTTAATGAAGCCGTCCACCACGTTGCGGGCAAGCAGATCCAGGTTGCCGACGCGTGCGAGCACCTTGGGGTCGACAAACCTCGCCCCCGGCATCGTTCCCGACTGTTCGTGGCGCTCCATTTACATGCCGGACTTCGGCAGGGGCACCGACTTCAACAGATCATCAATGAGCACGTCGCTCGTGATGCCTTCCGACTCGGCGCGGAAGTTGGTCAGTACGCGGTGCCTGAGCACCGGATGCGCCAGCGACTTGATGTCGTCGAAACTCACGTGATAGCGGCCGCTCGTGAGGGCACGCGCCTTGGCGCCCAGGATGAGGTACTGCGCCGCACGAACGCTGGCGCCGAATGCGACGTACTTCTTGACCGACTCTGGCGCGTCGGCCGACTTCGGCCGGCTCGTGCGCACCAGGCGCAACGCATACCGCATGACCGGCTCGGACACGGGCACGCGCCGCACCAGCCGCTGGAACGCCACCAGCTCTGCGCCGCTCACCGGCCGCTTGAACTGCGGGTCCAGAATCGCCGTGGTCGTCCGCACGACTTCGAATTCCTCATCCTCGGGCGGATGCTCGATGACGATGTGGAACATGAAACGGTCGAGCTGTGCTTCGGGCAGCGGATAGGTGCCCTCGAGTTCGATCGGGTTCTGTGTGGCGAACACAAAGAACGGCTCTTCGAGATTGTAGGTGCGGCCCTGAATGGTGACGCGATGTTCCTGCATCGCTTCAAGGAGCGCGGCCTGGGTCTTGGGTGGCGTGCGGTTGATTTCGTCGGCGAGCACGATGTTCGCAAAAATGGGGCCAGGCGCAAACGCCATCTGGCGCCGGCCGGTGGCGGCATCTTCCTGAATGATGTCCGTGCCGGTGATGTCGGACGGCATCAGGTCGGGCGTGAACTGGATGCGGTTGAACTTGAGGTCCAGCACCTGCGCCAGCGTCCGGACCAGCAGCGTCTTGGCCAGGCCGGGGACGCCGACGATCAGGCTGTTGCCGCCGACGAACAGCGACAGCAGGATCAGGTTGACCGTTTCGTCTTGGCCGATGATCAGCTTCTTGAGTTCGGCGATGATCTGCCCGCGCGCGGCATTCATCTTGTCGGCCAGCGCGATGTCGTCGGCCGATTCCATCTTCACAGTGTCTTGCGCGGTTGTGCTCACGTCTGATCCCTTCAGTGCGTCATTCCGTAAATGATGTAGTTCACGCCCAGCTTGAACGCTTCGTTCGTGTCTGCCACCGCTTGCACCCCGGTGTCGGCAAACTCCCAGAACTCCGAAAGGTCGGTGTTGTAGTTGGCGATGGCGATCAGCCGCTTCTTCGGGTCGTTGTCTTCGAACAGCCCGCGGAAGATCGGCTTGCCGTAGTTCTGGAAGTATTGCGGGATGATGTCGAGCGAGTTGATATCGTAAAACGAGTGGAACACCGGATGGTCTGCGGTCATCTCGTGCCAGACGGCTCTGGGGAACACGCGGTTGATCTGCGCCTCGAAGTTGTACCAGTGCTCGAACCGGAAATCGTCGAAAATCAGGAACCCGCCCTTTTCGATGTACGCCTTGAGCCCCGCCAGTTCGGCCTCGGACATCTGCCAAAAGCCAGGCTCGGCCATATAGGCCACTGGATAGTTGAACAGTTCGGGATCGTCGAGCGCCAGGATGTTGGTTTCGCCATCCATGTGCGGATTCGTCAGCGACACGGCGTTGATGATTTTCATCAGGTGCTCGTCACCGCGTGGATAGTCGTGGATCCAACTGGTGCCGCCGCGGCCGAAGCCGCGGTACATCAGTCGCACGAACGTAAACCGGCCGTCGTACGGGATGTTGCCGTGGATCTGGCCGCCGGTCTGGAAGCGCTCGTCGCCTCCGCCCCGCTGGCGGTTGCTCCCTCTCTGGGCCTGCGCCGTGAGGCCCAGAGACACGACCACGGCGCCCAGGATCAGCGCCCACGCCGCCCGATGACTTGTCCGCTTCATGCCAACCCCCTTGCCCGGCGATACAACCACTCGCTGCCCGTCAGGGCCACAAGCAGCAGGAACAACACCGGCATGTCCCACAGGTCTTTCTCTTCTACGACGGTCACGCCCCGCCCGCTCATCGTCAGGGCGTCTGAAAGGCCCGACGTATCAGCAGACTTGAAGAACTTGCCTTCCGTTTCTTCGGCCAGGCGGCGCAACAGCGACCCGCGCATGGCCGGATCGAAGTATTCGCGTTCGCTCGGCGCGGCCCGCAGGTGCGTGACCGAGGTTCCCAGCGTTTCGCCGTTCTTGGTGGCCGTCACGCGCACTTCGTACGTGCCTTCTTCGAGCGGCGCAAACGTCGCCTGATACTCGCCGTCGCGTTTGACGCTCCACGACATCGGCACTTCACTGACGATGCCCGTTGGCGACCGCACAGTCGCGACGACCCGGGCATCGTTCACATCGGTGTACTTCTTGTCGCCGACCTGGGCCGTGAGCGTCACTGGCTCACGCGGCTCCACGCGTTCGGGCGAGCTCGAGACTTCAACAACCCCTGGCACGCCATCCACCACCCAGCGCAGCAGCCGCTGCCAGAACTGATGATGCGTCAGGTCCGTGGGGGCCATCGTGGCGTGCATGCGCCAGAGCCACGAGTCCTGCACCGCGAAAGCCACGGCCTTGCCGCGACCATACCGTTGCGCCGACAGGATGTGTTGCTCGCGGCCGCGTTCGTCCTCGCCCTTGAGGAGCACGGTAGCGCCGGGCTTGACGGCATCGATCGGGTTCACGCTCGTCAGGCGCGGCAACCTGCCCCACGCTTCAATCGAGCCTTTTTCGGTGGCCGCCAGTTGCGCCAGCGGATGCGCGAGTCCGGCCCGCGCCGGTTCAACGGCGACGTGCGAGAAGTAGTCGGTTGACCGCGCGTTGGTGGCGGCGTTGAGCGCCACAGGCATGGCCTCGGCGACGGGCGTGCCGCCCCACCCGCCTTCGGAGAATGACCGCCGGCCGCCCAGCGTCAGCAGCCCGCCGCCGCGCCGGCCCACGAAGTCGGCAATCATCCGGAGCTGCTCCACCGTGAACGCGCTTGCTTCGACGCTGCCCAGGATCAGGCCTGAATACGCGAAGAGGTCCTCCTCCTTGAGGGGGAACCCTTCGATCAGTTCGTCCGGTGTGTCGATCCCCAGGCGGAGGAACTTCGTGGGCGACGATGGCGTTGCGGCGGCGGTGCGCTGCAGCAGCACCACCTGAATGTTGGGATCCGCCTCAAGGGCCTGCTTGATGAACTTGGCTTCGAACCGCGGCTCGCCCTCCAGGTACAACAACTTCACGCGGCGATCGAGTACTTCGATCACGCTCTCGCGCGCGTTGTTCTGCAGAACTTGTTCACCCGCCTGCTCTGGAATTCGGAACCTGAACCGGCGCAGGCCACTCTCGTCCACCTTGAATCGCACTCGCACGGTGGCCGCTTCGCCGTTGTCGGGCATCGGCACATCCTGCGTATCCACCACCCGGCCTTCGCTCTCGACTATCAGGGGCAGGGTCTGCCCTTCGAAACCCGTCTGCGTGATGACCACGTCCAACACTAGGAACGACCCCTTGAGCGCCTGGCGCGGTGTCTCCACGCGGCTGACCTGGATGTCGCGCGTCATCTTCTCTTCGCCGACGCCAACGGCGAAGACGGGAATGTTCTCGGCCCTGAGGTCCGTGATCGATGAATCCAGCGTGGTCTCGGACGTATCTGCACCGTCGGAGACGACAATGAGGCCGGAGAGAGGCAGGCCCGAGAGTTCGTCTTTCGCGCGGCCCAACGCATCACCGAGGCGGCTGCCCGTGCCGTCGAAGGTCAGATCACCGGCGGAATTGAGCCGTTCAGTGAAAGACGAAAAGCGGTATGTGCGGACAACGAATTTTTCAGAGAGTTTGGCGAGCAGCGGGCCGGTAGCGGTGCCAAAGTTTTCGGTGACGTAGTTGCCGCGCGGATGGCCTTCAAGGTCCGCCACCTGCATGCTGCGCGAGTCATCAAGCATTACGCCGACGAAGTTCTGCTGTGGCACCGCCACTTTCAGGACCAGCATGGGGCGCAGCAGGCAGACTGCCAGCAGTGCGAGCGCCGCAATGCGCAAGCCGACAATCACGGCGCGGTCGCGTGCGCCGTGGCCGCGCACATTCCGGTATGTCAGAAGGGCGTACACCGCCGCACCCGTCGCTGCCAGCACGAGGCCGACCATCCAGCGGGAGCTGCCCCATACGAAGTCTCCCTGCTCGAAGACCAGCGGCTGGTACTTAAACAAGAATTGATAAACAGATGCGAGCACGGAAATCGGATTGTATCCCGTCTACCTGACGGAGTCGCGAGCAAACGCGACGATCTCGGCGGCCGATCCTGATACTCCACCCTGCGCCATTTCCGGACGACCACCGCCCCGGCCTCCGCAAGCGGCCGTGAGTTGCTTCACCCAGGCGCCGGCATCGAAGGCGACGTCTGCCGCGCGCGCAACGACCACCGGTACGGGGGTACCATCCCCAATCACGACAGCGACGCATCCGGCGTGTGCCGCGATGGCTGATGCCAACGTCTTGAGCACGTCGATATCGCTGTCCGCACTACTGACCAGCACACGACGGAACGGTCCCACGTCTTCGGCCGCGACCACCAACTGCGCGGCCTCGTGTTCGGCCGCTGCGATTCTCAACTGTCGGATGACCTTCTGATTCGCGCGCGAGTCGGTCTGCAGGCGTTCGATCGCTGAGCCAATCTCCGGCGGCGCCACAGTCAGTTGGCGCACGAGTCCGGTCACCACATCCCGCAGGGTTCTGTACGACACGACGGCGCGGTGGCCACAGACGAATGCGATGCGGCTGCCGCCCTTGAATCGCTCCCAGCCGGACACGGCGATGACGCCCACACGCCCTGTCGTCGGCGTATGCGTGCCCCCACAGGCGGACAGGTCGAAGTGGTCGATCTCGATCAGCCGCAGCGTGCCGGTCCTGTTCGGGCCTTTGCGGAGCGGCAGTGCAGCCGCTTCTGCCTCGCTCACGAACCGGACCTGCACGGGGCGATCTTCGAAGACTACGTCGCAGGCCAGGGTTTCGGCGGCGGCAATCTCGGCCGGCGTCACTTCGCGGGCGAGGTCGATCGTGCAGGACGAACTACCCAGATGAAAGCTCTCGGTGCGCACGCCACTCGTGCGCTCAAACGCCGCGGACAGGATGTGCTGCCCGGTGTGCTGCTGCATGTGGTCGAACCGCCGCGCCCAATTGACGACGCCCGTGACGGTTTGTCCCGGCTCCAAGGGGCCCGCCACCACGTGAGTGATGACGCCGCCATCGCCATCCACGACATCAAGCACGGCGTGGCCGCCGAGCGATCCCGTGTCGAAGGGCTGACCACCCGAGGTGGGGTAAAACGCTGTGGTGTCCAGCACGATGTGGTGCTTGCCGTCCACCACGGAAGACGACACCACGGCCGCGTCGAAGGTGGTCTGCAGCGCGTCGGTGTAATACAGGTGATGGGTCATGCGGGGTCAACCACTCCGGCTTCGGCGAAGCCTCTGGCGCGCAGCAGGCAGCTGTCGCAGTGACCGCACGGCCTGCCGTCCTCGAGCGGGTCGTAACAACTGTGGGTCAGGCTGAAGTCCACGCGCAGCTCGGTACCCAGTCGAATGATGCCGGCCTTGGTGAGATCCTGCAGCGGCGTGTAGAGCCGGAGTGCGCGCCCTTCCACGCCCGCCTTGGTCGCCAGACTCGCCAGGTACTCAAACGCCGCGATGTACTCGGGACGGCAGTCGGGATATCCCGAATAGTCGATGGCGTTGACGCCGATGACGATGCGCTCGGCGCCCAGCACCTCGGCCCACGCGAGCGCCAGCGACAGGAATACGGTATTGCGCGCGGGCACATAGGTGGTCGGAATCCCCGGCGCATCCACATCGTCTTTGGGGATGTCACCGTCGCCGGTGAGCGACGAGCCGCCGAAGGCCTTCAAGTCAACCTCGAGTTCCACATGGCGCGACACACCAAGGGCTGCGGCCACACGGCGGGCAGCTTCCAGTTCGGCCTGATGCACCTGTCCGTACCTCAGGGTCAGGGCAAACAACTCCCATCCCTCGCGCTGAGCCATGGCGGCGGCAGTGGCCGAGTCGAGGCCGCCTGAAAGGAGAACGACGGCGCGTTTCATACGCCGCGGGTCTCCGGCGTCCAGATGAACTTGTGCGCCTGGATCTGCAGGCGTGCGCCCAGGCGATCGTCGAGCATCCACTTCACCACTTCGTCGGGACGCTGCACGCCGTGCACCGGTGAGAGGAGGACCGCGCCGGCTCGCACGGCAAGGTCGTGTTCGGTGATGATGCGTCGCGCATATTCGTAGTCGGCGCGGTCGGCGATGACGAACTTCACTTCGTGGTCCTTCGAGAGCGCGTCGAGGTTGGGCCAGTGCATCTTCCCCGCTTCCCCGCTGCCAGGGCACTTGACGTCCATAATGGCGTGGACGCCTTTCGGCAGGCGATCGATTGGCAAATGGCCGCCGGTCTCGACAAGCACCTCGAATCCGTCGTCCAGCAGGTGCCGCATCAGTGGGATGGCCTCTGGTTGCAGCAACGGCTCACCGCCGGTCAACTCCACGAGGTTGCACTGTAGGTCGCGAACGGCGCCGACGACCTCGTCGATGGACATCTTCTTCCCCCCAGTGAAGGCGTAGGGCGTGTCGCACCAGACGCACCGGAGGTCACACGCCGTCAGGCGCACGAAGACACACGGCCGTCCGACATGCGTGGACTCGCCCTGCACAGAGACGTAGATTTCGTGGACGGTCAGCACACTCCACTGAATCTTAACCTTGACATCATACTGGCGGTATATGTCGCTGCTTCCGCCGCCCACTCTCATCGACGATGCTTCTGGCCTGCGGCGTCTCGTCGCGGACCTCGCGTCCTGCGCCGCCGTTGGCGTGGACACTGAGTCCAACAGCCTCCACGCCTATCGGGAGCGCGTGTGCCTGATTCAGTTCTCCACGCCCAGCGCCGACTACATCGTCGATCCGATCGCGGTGCCGGATCTGACCTGGTTGACGCCGTTCTTTGCCAGTCCCGACCAGGAGAAGATCTTCCACGCCAGTGAGGGCGACCTACTCGGTCTTGGCCGGGACTTTTCGTTCGTGTTCGCGAACATTTTCGACACGATGTCGGCCGCGCGAACGCTGGGATGGCCACAGGTGGGTCTCGCCGCGGTGCTCAATAGGCAGTTCGACGTCACGTTGAGCAAGACGCACCAACGGGCCGACTGGGGGCGACGTCCTCTGAAGACCGACATGCTGGACTACGCCCGACTGGATACGCGGTATCTGTTGCCGCTTCGCGAACGCCTGCACGCGGCGTTGGTCGAAGGCGGTCATTGGGCAGAGGCCCAGGAGGACTTCGAGCGTGTGGCGCACGTCCGGCCGAAACCCCCGGGCCCGTCGCCAGACCCCATGGCGTTCTGGCGCGTGAAAGGCGCTCGCGCTTTGCCGCCCGGTCAGACCGCAATCCTGCAGGCGGTCTTCGACTATCGCGAGGGTCAGGCCGAGCGAATCAACCAGCCGCCGTTCAAGGTGATGGGCGAACCAGTGCTGATGGAACTTGCCCTTCGCGCGCCGGCAAGTCTCGACGACCTGAGCGCCACTCCCGGCATGACGCCCGGCCAGGTCCACAGGCATGGGCGGGGGTTGCTGTCGGCCATCCAGCGAGGGCTGCACGCACCCGTTCCGCCTGCGCCCATCATCGAGGTGCCACCAGACGATGTGCTGGCTCGATACGATCGTCTGCAACAGTGGCGAAAGACGCGCGCGAATGCCCGCGGCGTGGAATCGGACGTCATCCTGCCTCGCACGACCCTCCGCGACCTGTCGCAGCGTCCACCGCGCACCCTGGATGATCTGGCGGGCATTGCCGACTTCGGTCCGCGGCGACGGGAGTTGTACGGGGAGGAGATTTTGGTGGTGGTGTCACGATGACTGCCAGCATGGTCCGAGTCGGGAATCAACCCACAACAAGCGGCACCGTCGTCGTCGGTGACCCGCATCGCTCGAACCAGTCGATGCCTTCGGACACGAGGTCGAACTTCAACGTGTAGCGTCCAGGCACCGGCGGAGACGGCAGCCTCACCCAGAATTGCGCGGCGCCGCCAGGGGCGACGATGTGCGGAAGGCCAGCACGTGAGAAATCGCGATTGACGAGAGCGCCCGATTGGTCGGCAAGTTGCGCGCCGAGCCGGACGAACCGGCGGCTGTAGGTCGCGTCGGCGGGAAATAGCCGCGTGGACAGGTTGTGCACACGCGCTCTGATCACGAACGACTCGCCCGCAGACGTCGTCAACTGCTCGGCCGGATGCCAGACGTCGGGTGACGTCTCGCACTCGATCTCGATCTGCGCACGCGGTGTCGCGCCTGGTATCGCGTTGCCGATGTTACTGTCGTCCCAGGTCTCGACACGGATTGACTCGACCGCCGGCGTCCCGCGCAGGAACCGGCGCGAGAATGCATCTTCTGGGTGATCGGTGATTTCCCAGCAGAGCCGGTCCACCCCCATCTCCAGCGCCAACTGGCGCGCCAGTTCCATCTCTTCGTCGCTGTCGTTCCATTTGAACAGGATGTAGCGCCAGTTGATGTGCGGCAGGTCGCGACCACTGTCGCGTTTCTCGGCGGCCATCGCGCGGAGATTGCGCGTCGCGACATCGAACTTATTCCGTTGACGGTACTGCACGTACGACTCGGCGCGTGCGCCGTCGATCGAGAACGTCACCTCGTCGATGCCAGAATGCACCAGCCGCCTGGCCTGTTCCTCGCTGAGCGCAAGGCCGTTCGTGCTCGTGTAGAGATAGACATGCGGGAACTGGCTCTTGATGTACTCGCACATCTCGACCGCTCGCTTGTGCAGAAAGGCTTCTCCGTAGTTGAAGAAGTCGATGCGGCTGAGCGTCGGCCCCACTTCGTCGATGACCTTGCGGAACAGCTCGAAGTCGAGCATGCCCGCCTGCCGCGTGCGCGTGATCCCGGTCTCGAGTGCGCAGCACGCCTGATAACACGAGATGTTGCAGGCCGCCGTGCACTCGATGAACATCCGCGACGGATGGCGGCCGGCGTCGAGTGCTTGGACCACCGGCACCTCACCAGGCTCGAGGGGTCGCTTCAGCGCGCAGTCGCCGCAGAACTTCGATCCAGCGGCATTCATATCTCTTCGGAGCGCGTTGAGCGTCGATCCGTTCCAGATGTGTTCGATCGAGGCCGTTTTCGCGTCGCCCAACACGCGCTTCGCCAACGGGTCGGCACAGCCACAGACGATGCGACCGTCGCAGAGCATGACAAGCATCTCCCACGGCCACGTGCACTGGAAGCAGGTCGCCAGGTAGTTCAGGGATATGAAACGGGGATGATACGGCGCTTCGCGCGTGGCGGAACAGCATTCGTCACTATCGTCGCGGTGAACTCGACGTTTTCCCCCGACATGTATCTGGCTGCGCCCCGGCTCGGACGTCATCCTGCCTTCCACGACCCTCCACGACCTGTCGCAGCGTCCACCGCGCACCCTCGACGATCTGGCCGGCATTGCCGATTTTGGGCCGCGGCGACGGGAGTTGTACGGAGAGGAGATTCTGGCGGTGGTGTCTGGTCAGAGAATAGCCGCGAGCGGCGGGCCGCACGGCCACACGACCTGACGCTGCCTCCAAGACGTTGATCGGCGCGTCCGACACGGTTTCCTCAGACATTCCTCCGTCCCTCCTCACGACTTCGACGCCCCTGCGGCCGTACTGTCGCGCTTGCAGGACCGCATGAGTGCAGTTTCGCCTATATCGGAGTGCCCCATGACACGATTTGCCTCGTTGCTCGTACTTGGCCTTTCGCTACTTCCGCGTGCCGCCGCCGCTCAGGAGCCGTCTCCTCTTCGCCGGCCCGAGACCATGAACCTGTCGGGGCCGCGCATCGGCATCACCTTTCTGAGCGACGGAGTCGTCCGCACACTTCGGGGGGAGCACGACGTTGAAGTGGACTCCTTCGTCAGCCAGTTCGGCTGGCAGAAGGAGAAACGGTTTCTCTCCAGTGAGAACGGCGCAACTGCCATCACCGAGTGGATCCTCTTGGTCGGTGGCATCGACCAGGGTGCCTTCCTGCCGAGTGTGAGCTGGCTGGTGAGATTTCGGACGGCGAAGGGCATCGAGTTTGCGGTGGGCCCCAACCTCACGCCGGCCGGCTCAGCCATGGCCGTTGCGGCGGGGATGACGCTGCGTGTCGGCAACCTCAACGTCCCGGTGAATCTTGCGGTCGTGCCCTCCAAGTCCGGCGTGCGCGTGAGCCTGCTTGCGGGTTTCAATGCGCGGCGATGACTCGCTCTCTGAGCACGAAGGAGGTGCCCCATGCCGCGAATGAATCATCGACGCCCGGTCACGCTCGCACGGAATCTGGTCTGCGCGCTCACGGCGCTAACTGTGGCTACCGCGAGCTGCACGAGTCTGCACCAGGTCCCCGTCGTTCGAACGATCGCAGGCAACCCTATTGGGCGGTGCAGGCAGGTGACACCGTTCGTGTCACCCTACGAGATGGCGCGTCTGCGCAGTTCACATTACAGAGTGTGACCCCCGACGCCATCATCGCGAGCGACGGCACGAGGTTCGAGATCAGCAACATCACTTCGGTGAAGCGGCGCGCGCATAGTTCCAATAGGACGGCCGCTCTGATCGTAGTCGGGGTCTTGGTGATCGGCCTCTGGGCTGCCGCCGTCGCTTCCAGTGACCTATACACGTTTAACTGGGGCGGCCGGGCGCCCGACACGATGATGACAAATGAAACGCCGTGCCTGATGGCATCATGGCTGGAGGATGAGCATCCGCGTCGGCACCTCCAGCTGGAACTACCCCACCGGCAAAGGCACGTGGAATGGGGTGTTCTATCCCGCGCGGCGTCCGCGCGGGTTTGATGAATTGCGCTACTACGCCGAGCATTTCGACATCGTCGAAGTGAACTCGACGTTTTACCGGATGCCGGATCCCGGATTGGTCGACAAGTGGGTGAGCCGCACGCCGGCGGATTTTCAGTTCGCGATCAAGTTGTTCCAGAAGTTCACGCACCCTGACATGTACCTGGCTCGAGCCGGGGTGAAGGACTGGAGTCTGTCGTTGGGCGACGTGGACGCCTTCCGCGCAGGCGTGGCGCCGCTCGTTGATGCGGGCCGAATGGCCGCGCTGCTCGTGCAGTTTCCGTCGAGTTTTCACGCCGACGCGCCAATGCGCGAGTACCTGTCGTGGGTGCTCGAGGCGTTCGCCGGCTACCCGCTCGCGGTGGAACTGCGCCATCGCTCGTGGTTCGCGCCCGGCGCCGAGACCTCCGCGCGTCTTGCTTCAGGCCGCGCGGGGTTGGTGATCGCGGACGATCCAGAAAGGACCTCTGAGGTCGTTTCTCTGAATTTTCCGGAAACGACCTCAGAGGTTGTTTATGTCCGGATGCACGGACGGAACGCAGACGCATGGTGGAGTCATGAGCAGGCGGAGGACAGGTACAACTACCTGTATTCGCCGGCGGAATTGGAGCCGTTCGCGGTGGCGGCGGCTGAGGCAGCGCAGACGGGCCGCAAGGTGATGGCCTTCATGAACAACCACTTCTCGGCCAAGGCCGTGGCGAACGCCGCGGTGCTCAGGTCACAACTGGGCCAGAACGTACCCGGCCTCTATGAACGTGAAATGGTGAACCGGTACCCCGACCTCGAAGGGATCGTGACTACTTCGGGACTGCCACTTTGATCGTCGCCTGCTTGAGCACGTCGGCGAACTTCACCGTATCGACGACAGGCATGCCCACGCGCACCCGCCCGATGATCGTGTACTTGCCGTTCAACGATGGGCTGGCTTCTTTCATGATGTAGAACTGGCTGCCTGCAAGCTGGGGATTTCCGGTGTGCGCGAGACCCACCATGCCCCGTACGTGGATCAATTTTCTGGAGATCTCGGCCACGCCGATCGTCGAGGTCGGGGCGCTACGCCCCCACCACTCCTTCTTCGACACATCCCGCGACGCCGAATCCCCCACCTGCACGAGGCCTCGCTCCGCCCTATGGAACCTGAGTCCGCGATAGAAGTTCTTTTCAACCAGGGCAACGATAAAGTCCACGCTCTTCGGGGCGTCGCCGCGCAGCAACTCGATTTCGATCACGCCCTTCGCGGTGTCGAGCACCAGCGTGGGATTGCCGGCCAGCTGGATCAAACGCCCGGGCTCGGGCCTGACCGCGGACGCCGGCAGGGCAAGCACCAGCGCACTCCCAGCCACCACCACGAACGCCATCATTGCGAAGAATTGTCGTTTCATGCGCGACTCTCCCGTGTCACACCCTTGCGGGGACACATCGCCGACACCACACACGCGCGGCACCGCGGATACACCGGCTTGCACACATTCTGGCCCCACGTGACCAGATACAAATTTACATCGGGCCACCACTTGCGCGGCACCACCCGATACAGCGCCTGTTCGGTTTGATCGGGCGTCCGCGTCTTTACCCAGCCCAGACGATTCGAAATGCGGTGGACATGCGTATCCACGCAGATGTTGTCCTGGCTCGCGTGCGAGAGAATCAGCACGAGGTTGGCCGTCTTCCGGCCCACCCCTGCCAGCGTCAACAGCTCTTCCATCGTGCGCGGCACTACGCCGCCAAAATCATCCAGAATCTGCCGACACGCCTGCTTCACATGCCGCGCCTTGGTCCGATAAAAACTGACGGGATAGATCAGCCGCTCGATTCGCCCCACCGTCAGCGCCGCCATCGTCTTTGGCGTGTGCGCCACCTTGAAGAGCCGCGCGGAGGCCCCGGCCGTCACCGCGTCCTTCGTCTGCGCGGAAAGCAACGTGGCGATGAGCACCCGAAACGGATCGTCGTGCGTTTCTTCAGCGATCTTCTCAACCGCCGGCTCTTCCATCAACCGGATCGCCTTGCCGACTGCCTTAAGAACCGGCACAACGTTCGAACGTGTCAACCCCGTCTCCACCAGTTCCCCAGTTCCTAAGTTCCCCAGTTTCAATGTCCATGTGACTTGCAGTAGCCACAGTGATCGCACTTCACGGCGGGCTCAATCAGGCAGTCGTCAGTGACGTTGACGAGCCCGGCGTACAACGAGTGGCTGGATACCAGCGTCATTGGGGCATGCACGACGAACGGAGCGGCGGCCGGGGCAACGGGCATCGCCGGCGGTGTATGACCCAGGTGCCGGGCCACGGCGGTGCGCACGAGGGACCGAAGTTCAGCTTCGTTCATCCTTCCACCGTCAGAGTATCCACGATGCCGATGATCGCCGCGTCCACAGGCGCCGCCTTGCGTCGCAGGGCATCTCCGGCGGCTTTGCCTTCGATCACGATCAGCACCGTTTCACCGACGCCCGCGCCCACCGAGTCAATGGTCAACACCGCCGAACCCTTCGGCGCGCCTTCGAGCGTGAGCGGTTGCACCAGCAGCAGCTTCGCGCCCTCAATCTTGTGATGTTTCCTGGTCGCGACAAGCGTCCCGATCACGCGCCCGATCTGCATGGCCTACTCGACGTCCCAGGAATCAACGATGCCCACGACGCACGCGTCGGCGGGCGGTTCGCCGGGGAAAAACGGAAAGGTTGCCTCACGTCCGCGAACAAAAAACACATGTTCGCCCACGCCCGCGCCCATCGCGTCGAGGGCTACCACCGCGCGGCCCACTGGCTTGCGATCGTGCGTGATGGGCTGGAGCATCAGCAGCGTGTGGCCGCTCAGGTTCGGATCTTTCACCGTGGACACCACGTTGCCGATCACTCTCGCGAGCTGCACGACTATTTCTTTGCTGGGGACGGAAGCGCGCCGGGTGTGTCCACCTGATCGACGATACCGATGATGGCTGCGTCGATGGGACAGTCTTTGAAGCCCTGCGCCATCCGCGCGGAACTGCCGGAGACGATGAGCACCGTCTCGCCCACGCCAGCGGCAACGGTATCGACCGCCACCACGTAGTTGCCGTCGGGGTTCCCAGACGCGTCGAGAGGCCGCGCCACCAGCAACTTGCTGGCCACGAGCCGCTCGTCTTTGCGGGTCGCGACGACCGTGCCGACGACCTTGGCGAGAATCACCCGGCGCGCCTACTTCGCCGCTTTGCCGATCGGCAGCACGTCCTCGAGGTTCGCGTGTGGACGCGGAATGACGTGCACCGACACCAGTTCACCCACACGGCGCGCCGCTGCCGCGCCGGCGTCGGTGGCAGCCTTGACCGCCGCCACGTCGCCGCGCACGATCGCCGTGACGTAACCTGCGCCGATCTTTTCCCATCCGACCAGTGTCACCTTGGCGGCCTTGACCATCGCGTCGGCCGCTTCGATCATCGCGACCAACCCCTTTGTCTCGACCATTCCGAGTGCCTCACCCATGGACCCCTCCTCAATTTCCCGCGCTCCGTAAGTCGGACTCACGCCATCGTGCGGGCCGTGAGGTGCCGGACGGCGCCCTCAATCAGCGCCGTCAGCTCACCGTATGTTAACTGAATCTCGCCGCCATTACCTACGGTCACTCGCCCACCGGCCACTGAGGTGTCCAGGACGAGCTGTTCGCCGGGCGCCGACGGCGCGTGAAGGACCTGGCATCCCGGGTCGGCGCCGGGGGGCGGATCTGTGCAGACCGGCGCCGGTGAAGCGATGCCATACATGCCGCGCAGCGCCTGAAGCCGGTCCACTTCCTCGCGCGAGAGCAGGTGCTCGCGGCCGAGCAGGCGCGCCACCAGGCTGATGCGCGCGAAGTGCTCGATGGTCTCCATCTTGTAATACGCGGCAAACAGGTCTTTACCCAGGGCCAGCGCGCCATGGTTGGCCAGCAGGAGCGCGTCGTGCGAGCGGACGTACGGCTCCACTGATGCGGACAGTTCGGGCGTGGACGGAGTTCCGTATTCGGCGATGGGAATGCTGCCGAGCGTGGTGACCACCTCGGCCAGCACAGCCCGGTCCAGGGGAATGCCGGCGACCGCAAAGCCCGTGGCGAGCGGCGGATGCGCGTGCACCACGGCGTGCACGTCCGGCCGAAGCCGATAGGCCGTCAGGTGCATCAGGATTTCCGAAGACGCTTTACGGCCCGGTTCCCCGGCAAGCAGCCGACCGTCCATATCGGTGACCACCATCATTTCGGGGCTCATGAACCCCTTCGACACGCTGGTAGGCGTCATGAGCAGTCGTTCGCCAGGCAGGCGAACGCTGATGTTGCCGTCGTTGGAGGCGACGAAGCCGCGCGTCCACAACCTGCGGCCGACCTCCACGATGTCCAGACGCAGCTGATCTTCGTGGGTGGCCATGGTGCGCGTCAGCCCGCTTTGCGAGCCGACCAGGCGTGACGGCAGTTTTCAGAGCAGAAATAGATGGCGGAATCGCCCGATCCCTCACGAAGCGATCGACCGACGGGCACATAGGTGCCGCAGTGGGGATCACGCACCAGATGTCCGCCTTCGCGTGTGGCCGGCGTGGCTGATCGACGAGACGGTCCGGATGCCGGTGTCGAGTAACCCCTGACGATGCCGGCAAAGAACCGCATGACCAGCCGGACGAGGAGGAGGATCGCGACGATCCGGATGATCCAGCCGATCAGGGCCATCTATTGAACCGTGCCGCCTCGTCCTGCGGGCGCGGCCGGTACGCCAGGCGTTACGGGGTGCGCGCCTTTGACTGCGGCCAGTGCCTCTTTCGCGCGCGCGGCCTCCGGACTGTTCGGCGCGATCGACACCAGGTACTCCCACGACTTCGTGGCGCCTTCCAGATCCTGCTTGCCGAAGGCGCGCACGATGCCCTGGTTGAGCAACGTCTTGGTGTGCGCCGCGTCGATCGACAACGAGTGATCAAATTGCGCGAGCGCACGATCGATCTGATTCGACGAGTAGTAGCTCACACCGAGGTCGGTGCTGGCGTTCACGTTCTTGGGATCGATCTTGAGCGCCGCCTCGTACCAGGAGATGGCCATATCGAAACGCTCGGCATCAAAGTAGAGATTGCCCAGGTCCACACGGATCGCCGCGTTGGCCGGCGCGGCATTGGCCTGGCGTTCGAGGTCGGCGGCGCGCTGCACATCCAGGGGTGGCGGCGGTGGCGTGGCCGGCATCTGCGCGGCGGGCGGGCCGTTGGCGGCCGCCACCGCGGCGGCTGGCGCGGGTCCGGCACCCTGCTGCGTGCCAATAATCCAGCCCACCAGGAGGCCGAACATCGTGCCAGAGATTGCAAAGACCAGAGACTCGCGGGTCATTTGATCACCTGGGTCGATGATAACTGATCTTCCCGGCCACCCACGGCGGCCAGGTAGTCGCGCACGGCGCGGTCGAGGCCTACGTACAACGCGTGCGCGATCAGGGCGTGGCCGATGGACACCTCGTCGAGGTGCGGGAGTTCGCGGAACACGACGAGGTTGTTCAAATCCAGGTCGTGGCCCGCGTTCACGCCGAGGCCGAGCGTGTGCGCCAGCGTGGACGCGGCGGCGTACGTCTCAAAGCTCGACTGCCCGTGCTCGCGACTGCGCGCGAAGCCTTTTGCAAACGGCTCGGTGTACAGCTCCACGCGGTCCGCACCGAGCCGCTTGGCCCATCGAATCGGCGCCTCTTCGGGATCCACAAACACGCTCACGCGAATGCCTTCGGCGTGCAGCCGCGCGATGACGGCTACCAGCCGCTCGGGCGACGTGGAAGCCGACCACCCGGCCTGGCTGGTGACCTCACCCGGCACGACCGGCACCAACGTGCACTGCTGCGGCCGCGCTTCCACCACCAGATCCACGAAGTCGGCAGTGGGGTCTCCCTCGATGTTGAACTCCACTTCGGGGGCCGTCTCGCGCAGGTGCGCAGCCACCTGCATCACGTCGCGGCGAGTGATGTGGCGCTCGTCGGCGCGCGGATGCACGGTGATACCCCGCGCGCCGGCCTTCACGCAGGCCGCCACGGCCTCGCAGACACTGGGCACATCGCCGCCGCGCGCGTTGCGCAGCGTCGCCACCTTGTTCACATTGACGCTCAGTCGAGTCATGCCAGCGTGGTCCTCACCGCGTCGGCAATTTCTTCGGCCATCGCTTGAACCGACGCCTGTTCCTGCCCTTCAATCATGATCCGCAGCAGAGGTTCTGTCCCCGAATATCGCACGAGTAAACGGCCCGAGTCACCGAGCGCCGCGCGCACGCGGGCCATGGCATCAGCCACGGTGGGCACCGACTCCAGGTCCACGCGCTCGCGCACGCGGACGTTCATCAGCGTCTGGGGACACAACACCAGCTCGGCCGCCAGGTCCGACAGTTCGCGACCCGTCTCCACCATCACACGCATGATCGCGAGCGCGGTCGCCATCCCGTCACCGGTAAACAGGTGCTCGGCCAGAATGACGTGGCCCGACTGCTCGCCGCCCACCACGTATTCGCCGCGAAGCATCTCCTCCATCACGTATTTGTCGCCCACGAGCGTCCGCAGCATCGTGATGCCCAGAGTACGCAACGCGATCTCGAGGCCGAGATTGCTCATCACCGTGGCCACCACAGTGTTCGCCGTCAGGCGGCCGTGCCGCTGATAGTACGCACCCAGAATCAGGAGCAACGCGTCGCCGTCCACAATATGGCCGCGATGGTCCACCAGAATCGCGCGGTCGCCATCGCCATCAAACGCCACACCAAGGCGGCACCCGTGCGCCACCACCTCGGCGGCCAGCCGCGCTGGATGCGTGGACCCACACGCGAGGTTGATGTTGCGGCCGTCCGGGGCGTCGCCTACCGTCACGAGCACGCATCCCAGTGACTCGAACAGTCGCTTCGCCGTCGTGGTCGTGGCGCCGTTGGCGCAATCGATCGCCACCCGCATGCCCCGCAATCCGTCACCTGCCGGCGCCAGCTCAGCCGTGTGTGCCAGATACGGCGCGATCAGGTCTGCGGCCTCAAGCCGGGCTTCACCCGACGCGGGAACGCTCCACGACGTATCGGCCACAATGGCTTCGATCGCCCGTTCCATGTCCTCCCCGAATTTTTCGCCACGGCCTGAAAACACCTTGATGCCGTTGTCCTGAAACGGGTTGTGCGAGGCGGAAATCACGACGCCGAGGTCCACGTCTCGTGTCCGCGCGAGGTACGCCACTCCCGGCGTTGGAATCACTCCGGCGGACAAGACCGCAGCTCCCTGCGACACCGCGCCCCGCGCCAGCTCCCGCTCGATCCACTCTCCAGATTCGCGGGTATCGCGGCCGATCAACAGCCGCGCCGGCCGATCGAGAGCGAGCGACCGCACCACCGCGCCGCCAATGCGGGCCACGGTGGGCGGATCAAGCGGCGACGCCCCCGCCACCCCACGAATTCCATCGGTACCAAACAACCGGCGCAACGGCACTACGGTCTCTTCTTTCGAATCTCGACCGTGACCCGGGCGGTGCGCGGCTCGCGCAGACGCAACGCCGAGTTCACCACGCCGATGCTCACCGTCCGCGAGACGGTTGCCTTGGCGCCATCAACCATGACGGTTTCGGTGATCGCATTGCGCACAACCTTCAATTGGCTCTCAGGTCCGACCACATCGACCTGGGCCGGCTCAACGGTGACCTTGCCCACCTCATACCCCGTCGCCGGATCGCCTTCGACGATGGCGTCCACCGGAACCCCGCGTGTGCCTGTGGTCTCAAGCGTCAGCATGACGGTGGAGGGAAACACCTGCGTCACCTCCACCCCAAACGGCGTGGTCACTTGGTCGGTCCGAAGGTGGAACAGCCGGGACCCCGGGCGTCCATCCGCCAGATCGATATACACGGTCACATCCGCCTGGTCGCCAGAGAGCTGGCTGGCGCGGCCGCGCAGGTGCACCTCAACCGAATCCGGCGCATCCGGCAGGATCTCCAGAGCCATAGGCTTATTGCGAAACAATAGGGGCACGCGCACGCTGCGCTCCACTAGGTGCTCGCTCCCCACAGTCAGCCACAGCATGATGCCCAGGCCGACCGCCACAAACTTCAGGCCCAGGTTGCGGAACGGATACCACGCCATCACGCCACCGGCCCTTTCCCCATCGCTTCTGCCATGCCCGAACCGATCCGGTTGCCTCGTCTGTGCAACACCAGTTCGTTGAGACGGATGCGCAGGCGCTCTGGTGTCACCGCCCGCTCGATCTGGCCGTCGTAGGCGAGCGACACTTCGCCGCGTTCCTCCGAGATCACGACGGCGATCGCGTCTGATTCCTCGGTGACACCGATCGCCGCCCGATGCCGTGTTCCGAGATCGCGATCAAACTTCGAACTGACCGTGAGCGGCAGAAAACACGCTGCCGCGGCCACGCGATCTTCCGTGATGATGAGCGCGCCATCGTGCATCGGCGCGCCCGGCTGAAAGACCGTGGTGATCAGGTCGTAACTGACGGCCGCATCCAGCGGAATCCCGCTCTCCACGTAGTTGCGCAGACCAATCTCACGCTCGAGCACAATCAAGGCGCCGACGTGGTGCTGCGCCAGCAGGCTCGCGGCCGTCATCACTTCTTCAATCGTCTCGTCGGCCTGTTTTGATCCCGCGAAGTACCGGAAAAACGGAGATCGCCCGAGGTGCGACAGCGCCCGGCGAATGTCCGACTGGAACAAGACAATCGCCGCGAAGCCGGCATACACAAACACGTTGCGGATGAGCCAGTTCACCGTCTGCAGCGGGAACCGCTGCGAGACATAGAACAGGACCAGGACAAACGCCGATCCCAGCGCCATCTGCGCGGCTCGCGTACCACGAATGAGTTTCAGGCTCTCGTAAATCAGGATCGAGACCACCAGGATGTCCACGACATCCCACCAGTTCACCGTGGGCCGCTGCAGGAGGGCAAGAAGCTGGTCCATAGACTGAGCTTAAAGAGTATCAGACGGAGCGCGGCGAGCACGTAGCTCGGCCTGGGTCCACGTAGCTCGGCCTGGGTCTCAAGGCCGAGGCAACCTCGGGCTTGAGGATCAGCCCGAGCTACGGATTAAGGCGTTCGCCGCTACGAACGAGGGCGTCGGTCACACGCGCCACATCCACCATGGCCGCCACGTCGTGCACGCGCACGATGTGCGCCCCGAGCCAGATTGACACGGCCACCGCTGCTGCCGTGCCCCACACTCGCCCCTCGGGCGGGCGCTCTCCGATCGCCGATTTCAGGAACGACTTCCGCGACGGCCCCGACACGATCGGGCACCCGAAGTCGGCCAGCGCCGGCAGGCCCGCCAGCATGGCCATCGTGTGCTCGGGCTGTTTCGCGAAACCAAAGCCCGGATCGACCAGCAATTGGCTCCTGGCGACACCTGCGGCGACGGCAACCTTCACCCTGTCCTCGAGCTCCGCACGGACCTCAGTCACCACGTCGGCATACTGCGCACGCGCGTACATCGCGGCTGATCGCCCGCGGTTGTGCATGAGGATGGCGCCAACGCCAGTGTCGGCCACCACGCCTGCCAGCGCCGGGTCGTAGCCAAACGCGCTGATGTCGTTGACGATGGTCGCGCCGGTGTCGATGGCGCGCCTGGCGATCTCCGCTTTGTATGTATCGATGGAGATCGGGACGGTCGTGCGCCCCTGCAGCCCCTTGAGCACGGGGCCGACGCGGCGCCATTCCTCCTCGACGTCCAGCGGTTCGGCTCCCGGACGCGTGGACTCTCCGCCGATGTCGAGCAGGTCGGCGCCCTCGTCTACCAGGCGCAGCGCATCGGCGACGGCGACCGCGGGGTTCCCCCGCAGGCCGCCGTCCGAAAACGAGTCGGGTGTGACGTTGATGATGGCCATGACGAGCGTGCGCTCGCCGAGCCTGAGGATGTGCCCGCCTGGCAGCGGCAGGTCGAAGTTACGCCTGGGCAATCGGCTTGGGAATCGGGAGCACGATCGGCGGACGGTCAGACTGTTCCGAGCGTGTTGAATCACCAGCGGCCACGGGCGGCGTCGGCCTAGCGTCATCCAGATCGATCCCTTTGGCCAGACGAATCACCTGGTCGGCGTCGAGCACTTCGCGGGCCAGCAATTCATCGGCGATCTTGAGCAAGGCCGCCTTGTTCTCGGTGAGTATCGTTCGCGCGCGGTCGTAATTGGTGAGCACGAAACGCGTAACTTCCGAGTCAATGCGGCCGGCCGTTTCCTGGCTGTACTCCTGCGGCCGGGAAATCTCGCGGCCCAGGAACACCTGCTCTTCGCGCTTGCCAAACGTGAGCGGACCCATCTCGTCGCTCATGCCCCACTCGCACACCATCCGGCGCGACAATTCGGTGGCGCGTTCCAGGTCGTTGCCCGCGCCGGTGGTCAGGCCGCCGTTGGTGATTTCCTCCGCGATGCGGCCGCCCATCAGGATGGCCATCTGGTCCATGAGGTAATCACGCGAGTAGTTGTGCTTCTCGTCCGTCGGCAACTGCATCGTCAAGCCAAGCGCCATGCCACGAGGAATGATGGTGACCTTGTGGATGGGGTCGGCGTGCGGCAGCAACACGGCCAGCAGCGCGTGGCCGGCTTCGTGCACGGCCGTGATGCGCTTTTCTTCTTCGGTGATGATCATCGATCGCCGCTCGGCGCCCATCATCACTTTGTCTTTGGCGTGCTCGAAGTCGTTCATGCGAACGACCTTCTGGTTGTAGCGCGCCGCGTTGAGGGCCGCTTCGTTCACCAGGTTGGCCAGGTCGGCGCCACAGAACCCTGCCGTGCCACGCGCGATCACGTTGATATCCACGTCGTCGGACAGCGGGACCTTCTTGGTGTGCACCTGGAGGATGCCTTCACGGCCCTTCACGTCGGGGCGGCTCACCACGATACGGCGGTCGAAACGGCCGGGACGCAGCAGCGCGGGGTCGAGCACATCGGGACGGTTGGTGGCGGCGATAAGGATCACGCCTTCGTTCGACTCGAAGCCATCCATTTCCACCAGCAACTGGTTGAGCGTCTGTTCGCGTTCGTCGTGACCGCCGCCAAGCCCGGCGCCACGGTGACGGCCCACGGCATCGATTTCGTCGATGAACACGATGCACGGCGCGTTTTTCTTGCCCTGTTCAAACAGGTCGCGGACGCGCGACGCGCCGACGCCGACGAACATCTCGACGAAGTCAGAGCCGCTGATCGAGAAAAATGGCACATTGGCCTCGCCGGCCACCGCGCGCGCCATCAGCGTCTTGCCCGTGCCGGGCGACCCCATCAGGAGCACGCCCTTCGGAATGCGGCCGCCGAGCTTCTGGAACTTCTGGGGCTCTCGCAGGAACTCGATGATCTCCTGCAGCTCTTCCTTGGCCTCATCGGCCCCGGCCACTTCCTTGAACGTGACCTTCTTCTGGGTAGACGAGGAGAGCTTTGCGCGGCTCTTGCCGAACGACATGGCCTTGTTGCCGCCACTCTGCATCTGCCGGGTCATGAAGACCCAGAAACCCACCATCAAAAGGATCGGGGCCCACAGGAACAGGAAGTTGGCCCAGGTGTTCGCGGTTTCTTTCTTGCCCACCAGCTCAACATTGAGCTTCTTCACGTCTTCGTAGAAGTTCGGGAACCCTTCGGGCAGATACGAGCCAAACACTTTGCCGAGCGTGTCGTCGGCCAGCGGAAACCCGCGCAGTTCGGTGCCGCTGGGACTGCCCGTCGCTTCAATCTTGCTGAACTGGTTCTTGCTCAGGCGGTCCATGAACTCTGTGGTGCTGATGGTCGTCACGCTTTGCCCGAAGTTGGCAGTGACCTGCCACACGAGCACGGCGAGCACAAACATGCTCGTCCAAAAGAGAAACCCTCTCATCGTCGAATTCATGTGCGTTCCAGCTTTCTGAACCTCAAGGTTACCATGTCAACTGCATTGAGTCCGGCATTGGGCAGCCCGGCCGCCGAGCGCCCTGGCATCCATAAAATCTGACCGTCTGCCGCCACCACGAGCGGCACACGATCCCGTTCCGAGCGCGGGATCTTCGCATCCACCATAAGATCCTGCACCTTCCGCGCGCCCCCACTTAGTGCGACGCGATCCCCGGGGCGTCGGTTCCGCACAGTGAGCGGAAACGCGGCCAGCGGCACTACCAGTGAATACGCCTCGTCGCCGCTCTCCGATGCACCGGTCGCAGGAAAGCCGACTGCTTCGGCCGTGACCCGGAGGCCGGCCTCGGAAACGGCCACGTCACCGGCCGGGGCCAACGTGTAGGCGAAAGGAGGCACGGCGACCGCGGCGCCAATGCGAACCCGCAAGATGTTAGACACCCGCTCCACCCGGACGGCCGGTAAATCGAGCGAACCGCCGCCAGCATTGCGCGCCGCGAGCCGCCGCACCGCCTCAAAGTGGTCGGCCCGCCACGGGGCGTGAGGCACAAGACGCTCCAGGACGTCCCGTAACACGCGCCGGGCGATGGCCGGAGCAAGCGACTGCAGCCGGTCCCGTTCCAGGTCCGCGCCGTCCGTGTCTGCATGTAAGACGACCGCGGGGACGGCTTCGATCGCGAGCGCCTGCAGCGCCTGCTCATCATCTTCGGCGAGCGCCGCTGCGCGAGCGAGCGCGGCCACGCCGCCGGGCGCCATCTGCTCGATCACCGGAAGCAAGTCGTGGCGCACCCGGTTGCGGGCAATTGAGCGGTCGGCGTTCGAGGAGTCCTCGCAGCAGGTTTCGTCGCGCGCCTCGAGCCACGCCCGCACATCCCGGCGACGACATGCCAGGAGCGGCCGAACATACAGACCGCGTGCCGCCCGAATGCCTGAGAGCCCACGGCTGCCGGTGCCACGAAGCAAGCGCAGGAGCACTGTTTCGGCCTGATCGTCGGCGGTATGTGCGGTCACCACGCGCGTGGCGCCCAGGCGAGCGGCGGCTGCAGCGAACGCGCGATACCGACTCGCGCGCGCGGCGGCTTCGGGTGACCGTGCGGCGCGCGGGGCAATGGGCGCATCCACCACGTCGATCGGCACACCAAGGCGGTTGGCCAACGCACGGCAGAAGGTCTCATCGCGATCCGACTCCGCGCCGCGCAGATGGTGATTCACATGGATGAGACCCACCAGGGTGGCGTTGTGCGGCGGTTGGCCCGAGTGCGCGCGCAACCACAGCGCCATGGCCACCGAATCGGCGCCGCCCGACACGGCCGCGGCCACGCGATGGCCCGACAACGATCGAAGCGAGGCGCGGTCAATCGTGGACATGATTTCCGCCCGCCCCGCGAGGCGGGACGGGTCTAAAAGAAAGTTGGTGCCGGTGCAGGGACTTGAACCCCGGACCCTGCGGATATGAGCCGCATGCTCTAACCAACTGAGCTACACCGGCGAAGACTTTCGATCATACCACCAGCATCGCATCGCCATAGCTGTAGAAGGCGAATTCCCGGGCCACTGCATCGCGATAGGCCGCCAGGAGGAGGTCTCTCCCGGCAAAGGCGGCCACCAGCATCAGCAGCGATGATTGCGGCAGGTGGAAATTGGTGATGAGGGCGTCGATGGCCCTGAACTCGAACCTAGGCGTGATCACCAATTCCGTCCGGCCCGATCCAGCGGCACTGTCGCGCGCCGCAGACTCAAGCGCCCTCGTGGTGGTGGTGCCAACGGCGACCACCCGCCCCCCGGCCGCCCGGGCCTGCGTGATGGCTGCGGCTGTTGCCGCCGGCACTTCATAGCGTTCGGCGTCCACGCGGTGATCGGCGGTGTCTTCGGCCGTGACCGGCTTGAACGTGCCGTAGCCGACATGGAGCGTGACTGTCGTCATGCCGACGCCTGCCGCCTGCAAGGCGGCGATGAGGCCTTCATCAAAGTGAAGGCCGGCCGTGGGTGCGGCAATCGACCCGGGGAAGCGGGCGAGGCCTCGCCGAAGCCCCTCAGGGCGAAGGCGGGCGAACATGGTCTGGTACCGTGCGCGGTCGTCAGCGGTATCGGCGCGGCGGATGTAGGGCGGCAGTGGAATGTGGCCGAGCCGGTCAATAGCGTCGGCGACCGGGGCACCCTCGGCGACGAGGCGCACGCGCCTTCGGCCGGCGTCGTCGATCGCTTCGATCGTGCCGGTCAGGGATACGTCCGGCGCGCGACTTACGTCGGTGAAGTCGATGCGCGCGCCGACGAGCAGTTTCGGACCGGGTTTGACCAGAGCCGACCAATCTTCGAAAACGCCCCCACCGAAAACGACCTCAGAGGTCGTTTCGTGGGTATTTTCTCCGAAACGACCTCTGAGGTCGTTTTCGGGCTCCTTTTCCAGCAGCAAACACTCGGCCCGGCCGCCGCCCGGCACCCGACGGCCCAGCAGCCGCGCCGGAAACACGCGCGAGTCGTTGGCCACCAGCAGGTCGCCGGCCTTCAGCCACCGCGGCAGGTCCGCGACCCGGGATTCCTGCCACGTCCCGGAGGCTCGATCGACCACAAGCAGCCGCGACCGGCCCCGTTCGCGCGGATGCTGCGCGATCAGGCGATCGGGAAGATCAAAATCAAAGTCGCTGACGCGCACACCGTATGGTGGCACGTCTCACGGGTGCGTCACGGTGATCGAAAACGCCACCGGCCCCACCTGTCCTGACACGTCCGACACCTGGATGCAGTAGGTGCCTTGCGCCAAACTGCCGCTCAGGTGCGGTCCGGCCCCTGGTATCGTGGCCACGTACGCGGTGGCCGCGACGATGCAGACGCCTCCCGCTGTGACCGTCCCAGCCCCAACCCCCATCGGCATGTTCGGCTGCTGCGTTCCGTCGGGCCGGGCCTGCACCGCCGACGTCAACGTAATGGTCACGGGCCCGCCGCCCTGCCCCACCACCGTATAGGTCTTGATCGTGTTCTGGAACACGCCGTTCACCGCCGCCGCGACAGTGCCCGTCAACACCTCGGTGACGATGGCTTCCGGCGGCAGTGTCGGTTGATACAGCGTGACGGACTGATTGCAGCCGGTTGTGGCGAGGGCCACGCCGGCCACCGCGAACGCGAGGTGCCTGATCCGCATACGAGATTCTACGCCCGCCGGGCAATCTCGCCATGGAGTGCTCAACAGGACAGCCGCGAAGTGCCGGACATGGCACAGTCGGAACATGCTACGACCAGTCAAAGATCTCAAAGGGTATGCGCTGCTGGCCACCGACGGCCCCATAGGCCATGTGGTGGACGTGCTGGTCGACGACCGGCACTGGGCCGTCCGCTATCTGGTGGTGGATACTGGTACCTGGTTGTCGGGCCGCAGAGTGCTGATCTCCCCGATGTCGCTGGGACGCCCCGATTGGGCTCTGCAGCAGCTCCCCGTGTCGCTGACGAAGGACCGGGTGGAACACAGCCCGGATGTGGATACGCAGAAGCCGGTGTCGCGACAGCACGAAGAGGAGCAACTCAGCTACTACGGGTATCCCGTGTATTGGGAAGGCCCGGCCTGTGGGGCACGAGCGCGTACCCGGGGATGCTGGCCGGCACTGCGACCATCGCCAGTAAGTCTGGCGTTTCAACGGCGACCTCGGCCACGTCGAGAACTTACTGCTCGACGATGAGTCGTGGGCCGTGCGGTATTTCGTGGTCAACACGAGTAACTGGTGGGGTGGACATCATGTGCTCATCGCACCTCAGTGGGTTGAACGCGTGAGCTGGCCGGATTTGACGGTGTCGCTGGATCTGAGCCGGGACGCCATCAAACACGCGCCGCCCTACGACGCCGCGACATTGTTTGAGCGTCAGCACGAGTTCGCGATGTATGAACATTACGGCCGGCCGAAGTACTGGGCGGACGAGCCGGACGACCGGTAAGGAAATAGACCGTGCAGTGCTCCCGGGCTGAAGCCCGGGACCTCCGAGCGAGTCAGCGCGGCGTCAGGTGTTTCTGCGCGTCCGCGAGGTACTGCTCCGTCGTCGCCGTCTGCGAGAACACGTACCGAGAGAGGAAACGGAAGATCGGGTTGTAGACCTCGCCGTCTTCGGTAATCGTCAGGCGCGTGCCGGCGCCCTCCGCGGCGAGTTCATATGTCCATGTGCCGCCGAAGGGTTGATCCGGGTCATCAATTCGGGTCAGGAACCGCGACGGCGCGACAGACAACTCAATGCGGAAGACGATGGGGCCGTTGCTGCCGTCCTCGCGGAACCGACGGCCTCGGCCGTCGTCGGGAAGGACCTGGACCGCCGCGACGCCGGTGCGCCAGGAGGGATACTGATCCACCTGGCGTACCGCGTCGAAGACGCTCGTGAGGGGCGCGTCGATGAGAGCACTGCGGGTGGCGCGGTGGCCGACCGGAAGCATCCAGCCGATGAGGGCCACCAGCCCGACCAGCCCCACGACGACGGCCAGACCGACGAGGATTCGTTTGGTCACGACCGGAAGATCCTACGCCACATCCCGCCGGGCAAATTGCCATGCGCCGATCACGGTAATCGCCGCGGCAGCGATGGCACTGAAGACCGCCGGGTGAATCACAGCGCCAGGCAGCGGCCGCAGTGTATGCAGGGTGAGCGACCACGGAAACCAGGGTCCGTATTCCGGTGAGTTCACCGCCATGAAGCCGACGACCATGGCACACATGCCGAACCCCATCGCGGCGATGAACGAGGGCCAGCGCAGACTGACCCAGTGCTGGATGGCCACCGCCATCAGAACCGCGGCGGTGACCTTGAGGACAGGCCACGCGACCACCGCCATCGGCAACGCACCCACCTTGAGCTCCGGAGCGAACTGCCTGAGCAACACGCCGCTGACCATGGTGCCGGCGATGAGCACGACATGGGCGACCGCAACCAGCGTCAGTGTGACGATGTACTTGCTGACGTACACCGTCCACTGCGGCACCGGCATCGTCATCAGGTACTTCCAGTTGCGATCGGTGTGTTCCAGGCCCGCGAGCAGCGAGGTCTCGAGCGTGATGAACAGCGGCAACATGAGCATGGTCCACAACGAGACGCTGTTCCTTGCAATGCTCCCCCACACATCAGGGTTGTTGCGCACCAGCGAAGACGTGCCGGTGATGCCCAGAAGAAAGTACAGGAAGACCACCACCAGCGGCAGCACGGTCATGCGCAGCGCCAATGTGCGCCGCAGTTTCATGTACTCAGTGGCGAGCACGGCGGGGAGCGCCCGAAGGCCGATCATCGGACCTCCGATTACGTCATGCCCAGAAACATCTGTTCCAGCGAATCTTCCTCGTGCACGAGCTGATGGACGTCGAAGCCGGCTTCAACCAGACTCCTGTTGATGGCCGCTGCCGGTGCCGTGGCTGATGCGATCAACGCGTCACCCTGCCGGTCGGTGGACCATCCACGCGCGTTGAGATGGACGGCGGCGTTTGCTGACCGGTCCACGATGACGCGAAGGCGTGACTGGCGCCGCGCGGCAAGGTCGGAGACGGGCCCCTGAAACACCATCGCGCCCTGCGACAGGATGCCGACGTGTGTGGCCAGTTGTTCGACCTCACTCAGCAAGTGGCTCGAGGGGAATACGGTCACGCCGTGTTCGGATGGCATCGACTTCAACAGTTGGCGCACCTCGTGAATACCGGCTGGGTCCAGGCCATTGGTGGGCTCATCAAGCACCAGCAATTCCGGTTGACCGAGCAACGCCTGCGCCAGGCCGAGCCGCTGCTTCATGCCCAGCGAGAAGTTCCCGACGAGCTTCCGGCCGACCCCTGAAAGACCGACGGTCTCGAGAACGCGTGAAATATCAGTGCCTCGCCGCTGAAGCAGGCGCGCCGGGATAGCCAGGTTCTCGGTGGCCGTCAGGTGCGGATATAGCGACGGCATCTCCACGAGCGAGCCCACGCGCCGAAGTACAGCGAGACGCTCGGTGGCCAGAGGCAGTCCAAAAACGTTGATGGTGCCGCTGTCGGGTCGAATCAGCCCGAGGATCAGCCGGATGGACGTACTCTTGCCGGCGCCGTTCGGACCCAGAAACGCGTACACGGCGCCTTCGGGCACCTCCAAATCGAGTGCGCGGACCTCCGGCTGGCCGTTAAACGCCCGGCACAGCTTCGACGTGTGAATCAGATTTGCCACGCCGGTGGTTGGACGAGACGAATCGGCAGAAGCTCACCCGTAGTAGAATCTCGCCCGGAGGATTACCGATGACTCGACTGCGCGATGTGGCACTGGCTCTGGGCCTGGTGATGGTGGTGGGCGTGCCTGTGGGGCTTGCGGCGAAGCAGTCGCCGGCGCGCACGGTGTATGTGTCGGTCATGGACTCCACCGGCGCGCCCGTCGGCGACATGAAGCCGGAGGAATTCAGCGTCAAGGAAGACGGCGCGGTGCGCACAATCGCCAAAGTAGAGCGCGCGTCCGAGCCGATTCACTACGTGATCATGGTGGACACGACGCCGACCGCGGGCCGCGCGGTGAATGACGTTCGTGAAGGCGTGAAGGCCTTCACGGCGTTGTTGCTCAGCGTCGAGCCGAAGACGCAATTTTCGTTTGTGGAATTTGGCGGGGCCGCCATAACCGTTATGGACTTCACCTCCGAGCAGACGAAGATCGATGCCGGTCTCGGCAAGCTTATGCCGAAACCCAGTGAGTCTGTGCTGAACGAAGCGCTCGTGGAAGTGGCGAAGAAACTGGCCGCGCTGCCCCCAGGCACACGGAAGGTCATCCTCACCATCAACATGGAACCCACCATTGACGCCACGAACGTGCAGGCCCGGCAGGTGGCCGAGGAAGTGCGCAAGTCCGGCGCCATCGTCTGGTCGGTGGCGCTGCAGGAAGGCACGCGGCGCGATGCCAATCGTGAAAACCTGCTCAAGGGGCTGGCCGCCAACACTGGAGGGCGGTGGGTTGTGCTTCAGGGACCCAGCCAGACAAACCTTGGCGCGTTCCTTCGCAGCATCGCCGCCAACTCGTTTTCGCAGTACGCCGTGACGTATACGACGGGCGACAGCGCCACGCCGGTGAAGGTCACCGACGTGGCCGTGTCGCGTCCGGGCGTGCTCGCACTCTCGATGAAGTGGAGCCGCTAGTTACATCCGATCGTTGACGGCCCTGGCGGCCGCGTTGGTCGCCTCTGTCGCCGTCTGGCGAACGTTCTCGTACGTTTCGACGCCGCGCTGCGCGGCCCTCTTGCCACGTTCCACCAGGTCGTCGACCGCGTGCGTCACGGTTTCATACCCGTCCGTCGCGCTCCGACGCATTCTCCCCGTGGAGTCGTAAATCTGCTGCCGCAGCTCTGCGCCTGCCTTGGGCGCCAAGAGCAGGCCGACGGCCGCGCCGACCGCAGCGCCACACATCAGCCCATCACAAAGCCGCCACCGTTACCGTCATTTTTATAAGTCTTCATTTCACGCATCATTGCCTCCTTCGTTAACGAACCGGTCGAGATCACGATCTTTTGGGGCTGGCCGCTTCAGGCGTGCGCTCTTGCCCGCAGCGCGAAACGCCGACGCGGCAGCCAGCACACCTTTTGTGACGACCCAGCCGGGCATCACCGTGGCGGTCACGACGGATGCCGCATGGCTGAGTCCGCCGTTGATGCCCTGCACCGTCTGCTGCACACGGTCGCCGGCATGGCGGATACGTGCCACTTCCGTGCTGACGGTATCGAGCACGTCGTTCACACGCCGTGTGAGTGGTTCAATATGGCGGCGCTCCAGTGCATCAATCGTCCGCCGGCTGTGCGCGTACAAGCGATAACCAAAGATGGTGAGCGCGGCCAAGGCCGCAATCTGCACCACGCTCGCGATTGCGCGAATCGCCATCCACATATTCAAGTTATTGAGCTGGTCGGCCGTCATAAGTTCCCCACACACAGCGTAGTGGGCCGGCCTCGTGATCGTCTGTCTCGTTTGCGACACCTGCGATTTCAGGGGTGTGCCATCTGGGACAGCCACAACGCAACGCCTCTGTGACAATGCCGGTTCAGGAGCCCTTCACCAATGATGCAGGTCATCGACCCGACGCGATTCAACGCCTTTGTCCAGCTGCTGGCGCAGCCAGACCCGGCCGATCTGCCTCGACGAGGCCGGGTGATGCGGTGCGAGGGAGACCCGAACCGCCGGACTACACGGCTGCCGGCGATTCTGATGGGCTGGCTCCAGCGGCGTTACCTTGAAGTAGACCCGGAAGAGCCGTTAGGCGTAGCCACGCGCGGATCGAGGGTGCGCGGCCGAGCGGATCTTCGCCTGCTCCGGCGCACCGGCACGGACGGTTTGTAGATCACATCGCGCGCTGACCCGAACGTACCTACGTCTGGCAGATCATCGGAATTCCTGGCACGTTGTTCACGAGCACCGCACCACCGTTTGCCACCACCTTGCCGCCTCGCACGCAGTTGAGCGCGTTGAACTTCAGCGTCGTATTGCCGACCGGCCCCTCGGCCGTGATGAATGCGAGCGCACTCACGGTCGTCATGCCGGCCAACACCTCTTGCGGCTTACACCAGCCAACTCGCTGCCCGCGCGGATGTTAGCACGCTCATCAGGCGCACCCACGGCATGGCGTTGGACGCCACGTCGGCCGTCAGCTGCGGGCCGCTGCGGCTAACCACGCCAAGGCGGTCGCTGCCAGACTCGCGCCATTTTGTTGCACCGACGAGACTTCGCAGAGAACGCGACGGCCACTCGATCCACCAATACGCGCGAAGACTCAGCGCGTATCGGCAGGCACCAGGCGTCCGCAAGACACGCCCTGATCGCCCTTGAGGCATCAGGGCGGCGCCGACTCGGAGTGCCGCGACACGCGACAGCGCGAAACCGTCGCGAAGGGAGCGCGGAATGCGAGGGCCAGCTCCGCCGTGTGCGGAGTGGCCCGATGGCGAAGGGTCGCAGGCCGCGCGGACGCAGCGCACGGTTTCACGCGGCAGCTCCGCGGAGGCGCTGCCCTGACGCCTCAAGGGCGATCAGGGGGCCACTGGCGCGGTCTACAAGCTCCAGCGAAGCAAGACGGACCCCACGGTAAACCCGGCGCCCACCGACGTCAGCAGTACCAGATCACCCTTCTTGAGACGGCCGTCCTTGCGCGCGTCCACAAGCGCGAGAGGGATCGTCGCGGCCGTGGTGTTGCCGTAGTGCTCAAGGTTGATGATGACCTTGTCCATCGGCAAACCAATGCGCTCGGCCGTCGCCTCGATGATGCGGCGATTGGCCTGGTGTGACACAAACAGGTCCAGGTCCGCGCCCGTGAGTCCGTTCTTGGTCAGCACACGCGTGGCGATCTCCCCGCTCTTGCGCACCGCAAACTTGAACACCGCGGCGCCATCCTGCCTCATGTAGTGCAGACCCTGGTCCACCGTCTCATGCGAGGCCGGCAACCGGCTGCCGCCCGCCGGCATGCACAAAGCGTCGCCGCCATGGCCATCAATCTCGTTCGCAAAGTCGATCAGGCACGGCTCGTCTGGGCCAGCTACCGACAGCACCACGGCGCCTGCGCCGTCACCAAACAACACGCAGGTTGATCGATCCTTGTAGTTGATGATCGACGACATGACATCGGCGCCTACCACCAGTGCGTGGTCAGACGCTCCCGACGCCACCATCTTCCACGCGGTCGTCAGCGAATACACAAAGCCGGAACACGCCGCACCCAGATCAAAGCCCCAGGCATTCGTGGCGCCGATCTTCGCCTGCAGCACGCACGCGGTACTGGGGAAGATGGTGTCGGGCGTTGTGGTGCCGAACACGATGAAGTCGATGTCTTCGGGCGTGAGTCCGGCCTCGGCGATCGCCGCGAGCGCAGCCGGCTTGGCGATGTCGGACGTCGCCTCACCTGGCGCCACCTTGTGACGCTCGCGGATCCCCGTGCGCTGAAGGATCCACTCGTCCGAGGTGTCCACCATCTTCGACAAGTCGTCATTCGTGATCAGGCCGGGCGGAACATACGCCCCCAACCCCGCAATCTTCACCGGTCTCATCGTCACCACAATCGATCCTTTCCAGGAGCCATCAGTCCGAAATACTCGTAGGCACGCGCGGTAGCCACCCGCCCCCGCGGTGTGCGATCAAGGAACCCAATCTGTATCAGATACGGCTCGTAGATATCCTCGATCGCGTCTTTTTCTTCCCCGATGGCGGCCGCCAGGCTGTTGAGGCCGACGGGACCTCCGCCAAACTTGTCGATGATCGTGCGCAGCAGGCGGCGATCGGCCTCATCAAAGCCGTGTTCGTCCACCTCGAGCAGTTCGAGCGCCTTGTGGCAGACCTCCGACGTAATCACGCCGTCGGCCCGCACTTCGGCGAAGTCGCGAATGCGCCGCAGCAGACGATTCGCAATGCGTGGTGTGCCCCTGGACCGGCGGGCGATCTCCTCACACGCACCCGGGACGGTCTGCACTCCGAGAATCCGGGCGGACCGCGTCACAATTTCCGTCAGGTCCACGTCCTGATAGAAGTCCAGGCGATGGACGATGCCGAAGCGGGCGCGGAGGGGTGACGTCAGGAGACCCGCCCGTGTGGTGGCGCCAATCAACGTAAACGGCTGGAGGGGCACTTTTACCGACCGGGCACTCGGCCCCTGGCCGATGAGGATGTCGAGTTCGTGGTCCTCCATCGCCGGATAAAGAATCTCTTCGATCACCGGGCTCATGCGGTGGATCTCGTCGATGAACAAGACTTCGCGTGCCTGGAGCGACGTCAACATCGCGGCCAGGTCGCCGGGCTTCTCGATCACGGGCCCCGAGGTCGCGCGCACGGGCACGCCCAGTTCGTTCCCGATCACGTACGCCAGCGTCGTTTTGCCGAGGCCAGGCGGGCCGAACAAGAGCACGTGGTCGAGCGCTTCGGCACGCTGGCGTGCGGCGGTAATGGAGACCTGAAGGTTCTCGCGCACGCGGTCTTGCCCGATGTAGTCATCGAACGTGCGTGGACGCAAACCCGCGTCGTACTGCGCGTCGTCATCCTGCGGCGTGGCTTCAACAAGATGGTCGCCGGGCATTGACTCATCGCTGCGCGGGTCGCTCATCGTGCGAGCTCCTTCAGCACTTCACGGAGGGCCGGTTCGAATGCCATGGCGTCCGGCCCACGACCGAGTACGCGATCGACCGCCTTGTCGGCTGCGGCGCGCTGGTAGCCGAGGTTGGCCAGCGCCGAGAGCAGGTCTTCGCGCACGGCGGCGCCGCCCGAGGTGGGGCTGGCGGGAACCTGGCCGAAGTCCTGGGCAAGCCGATCGCGCAGTTCCACCACCAGGCGTTCGGCGGTCTTGCGGCCCACGCCGGGAATGGCGGTGAGGCGGCCGAGATCATTGTCGCGAATGGCGCGGCCCAGATCCGACGGTTCGATACCCGAGAGGATGGCGAGCGCGAGTTTCGGCCCCACGCCATTCACGCCGATCAGGCGCTCGAAGAGCGTGTGCTCGAGCGCGGTGGCAAACCCGAACAACTGGATGATGTCCTCGCGCACGTGGGTGTAGATGCGTAGCGCCACAGGCGAATCGGCATCGCCAAGGGTGTAGATCGTGGACAGGGGCGCCAGCACTTCGTAGCCCACGCCCTGCACGTCGATGACAAGACGCTGCACGCGGCGCGCGTCTTTCTCCAGGAGGCGGCCCGAAAGGTGGGCGATCACGGCGCCTGCCGTCCGGCAGTCGCCGGCCGGTAGTCGCGCCAGTTCCGGAGGTGCCGGGGGAGCGACCGCGTGCTGCGGCGCGCGAGCGCCGACGTGCCGGAGTGGCTGTGGCACAACGCGGCGGCGAGCGCGTCTGACGCGTCGAACGGCTTGGGTAACGCGGTCAGACCCAGCAGCAACTTGACCATGTGCTGCACCTGAACCTTGTCGGCACGGCCGTAGCCGACCACCGCGAGCTTGATCTCCGCGGGTGTGTATTCGACGATCGGCACACCGGCCTGCACGGCGGCCAGCATCGCTACGCCTCGCGCATGACCGAGCTGCAGCGCCGATCGCACATTGCGGGCATGAAACAGGTTTTCGATAGCCACGCAGTCGGGCGACGTTTCGCGAAGGGCGCGGGTCAACGTCTCGTGGATGACGTGAAGCCGCTCGGCAAAACCTGACCCGGCCGGCGCTGAAATAGCCCCGCACGTCACCAGGACATGGCGGCTGCCGCCAGTCTCGACGCACCCATAGCCGGTGCGAATCGAGCCTGGGTCAATGCCAAATATCCTCACGCCAGAGAGGCCTCGATGTCCTTTTCCTCGAAGTCGGCGTTGGTCCAGACGTTGCGTGTGTCGTCGCAGTCGTCAAGCGCTTCCATCAGCTTCATCATCTGGGCCACGGCCTTGCCTTCGATGGTGACGTAGTTCTGCGGGAGCATGGCGACTTCGGAACGGTCGGGCTCAAGGCCCAGGGCCTTGACGGCGTCGAGCACGGCCTGATGGTTCTCCGGGCTGCACGTCACTTCCCAGACGTCGCCTTCGTCCTTCATGTCGTCGGCCCCCGCGTCGAGCGCGGCCGACATCAGCGTGTCTTCCTGCGCTTTGGCCTTGTCGACCACGACCAGACCCTTCTTGTCGAACATCCAGCCGACGCTGTTCGCCTCGCCGAGGTTGCCGCCGTACTTGCCGAAGATGTGCCGCACTTCACTGACCGTGCGGTTGCGGTTGTCGGTAATCGTATCGACGATCACGGCCACACCGCCGGGGCCGTAACCCTCGTACATGATCTCTTCGTAGTTGACACCTTCTTCTTCACCGGTGCCGCGGCGAATGGCGCGCTTGATGTTGTCGGCAGGCATGTTGACCTGCTTGGCATCAGCGATGATCGTGCGAAGGCGGGGATTCATGTCGGGGTCGCCGCCGCCGTTGCGCGACGCCACCGTCAGTTCCTTGATGATGCGCGTGAAAATCTTGCCGCGCTTGGCGTCGGCCGCGCCCTTCTTGTGCTTGATCGTGTGCCACTTGGAATGGCCTGACATGAGGTGATCTCCCGCCGCGTGAAATGCCGCCCTTCTGGGCGGAAAAATGGATCGTTCATGCTACCACGCGGCTGACCTCGGGCTTGAGAACCAGCCCGAGCTACGTTCCTCTCTCCAGACGTAGCTCGGCCTGGTCTTCAAGGCCGAGTGGGCCTAGCGCCGTCTGGCCAGCACCACCCAGACGTCCGCCTCGGGGTGCCAGGGCTCTCCGTCATAACTGCCGCGCACGTCGTCCACTCTGAAGCCGGCCTGCTCAATTCGCGTCAGAAACTGCGCCATCGGCAGGGTCCGGAATGTCAGCGTGAAGTGGTGACGGCGCACCTCGCGTCCGCGTCGAACGACGTATTGTTCATCGAAGATGGTGAGCCCCTTGCGCCGGTCCTGGCGCACGGATTCCACCAGCGAGAGCGTGGTGCCTGGCGCGAACTGGCCCCGAATGGGAATGCGCCCCGAGTACTCCTCCCACACCGCGAGGTCCGGTACCAGGTCGATGCCGAGCAGGCCGCCGCGCTTGAGCGCGGCTGCGGCCGAGGTGAGCGTGGCCTCCAGGTCGCGATCGTTCAGCAGTGACTGAAGCAGCCCATAGGCGGCCACGACGGCGCCGAGTTTCCCCGGCCGTACCGGGAGCGCGCGAACGTCGCCCCGCAGCAAGGTCGGACGAATGGTCTTGGGCACTCGCGCGAACCGACGTCGCGCGCGGGCCAGCATGGGTTCGGACCGGTCGATGCCAAGCAGACGGCGGTTGGCGTCTGCGCCCGATGTCAGCCAACTGCGCGCGATCGGCGCAAGGAGTCGCCCGGTGCCACAACCGAGTTCAAGCACCGGACCGCGGGTCTCGCCCACGGTCTTCACCCAGAACGGCACGTCGCGACGGCCGAGGGTGCGCGCGTTCTCCCAGTCGTAGAACGGCGCGTACGTGTCCCAGCCGTGCCAGCCTTCGGTTTTGCGAGTGGCCATCCCGTGTCAGTACGCGACCAGGAGGCGGGCGGCGCGTTCGACGTCGGCTTCGCTGGGCAGGAACACGTCCTCGAGTGGTGGCGAGTACGGCACCGGCGAGTCGAGCGAACCGAGGATGCGCACCGGCGCATCCAGCCACTCGAACGCCTCTTCCTGAATGATCGCCGCCAATGACTCGCCGATGCCGCCGGTGCGGGAGTCTTCGTGAACGATCAGCACACGGCCAGTGGCGCGAGCGAGTTCGAGGACCGCTTCGCGATCAAGCGGCACAAGGGTGCGCAGGTCGAGCACAGCCGCTTCG
Source organism: Acidobacteriota bacterium (assembly GCA_009694745.1). Classification (GTDB taxonomy): domain Bacteria; phylum Acidobacteriota; class Vicinamibacteria; order Vicinamibacterales; family SCN-69-37; genus SYFT01. The sequence continues at coordinate 24,029 of SHUF01000002.1, read as the reverse complement.
ATGTTCGACGCGTGCAATTTTTCGGCGACGCGCATGGCGACGTGTACGTACGCGCCGTAAGAAATGATCGTCAGATCGTTGCCCCCCCGCCGGAGGGCGGCCTTGCCAATGGGCAGGGGCGCGGGCGCCGCGTCTGCCAGGTGCTGCTTGATGCGCGGGTCGCGGTACAGCCCGATATGTTCGTAGAACAGCACCGGGTCTGCGTCGGCCACGGCGGCCGCCATCAAGGCCCGGGCATCATGCGGCGTAGACGGGGCCACGATCTTCAGGCCCGGCGTGCGATAAAACCAGCCTTCCGTATTCTGCGAGTGGTACGGGCCTGCATGGCGGAGCCCGCCCCACGGCATCCGCACCACCATCGGCACTTCGCCACCCCACCGATACCGGATTTTGGCGGCGTTGTTCACAAGTTGATTGAACCCGGTGGCCACGAAATCGTTGAACTGCATTTCGCCGATCGGCCGCAATCCTGCCAGCGCCGCGCCGATGCATGTGCCGAGCACAGCGCCTTCGGCCAGCGGCGAATTGAGGATGCGATTGCCGTACTTTTCAAGCAATGGCCGCAGCAGCAGGAACGCGTTGCCATACTTGCCGCCGACGTCCTGGCCAAACACAAACACGCGAGGATCCGCGGCAAGCGCGTCGCCCACCCCCATCATCACGGCGTCGAGCAGTGTAGTGCCGCGTTTGTCGAAGGGCGGCGCCGGCTCCACCTGCATTGTCACTACGGGACGCGACCGAAAACCGCGCCGCACTTCGGGGTCCAGCACTTCCACGCGACGACGGTCCACCGGGTCGTCGAGGAAGACGCCGGACGTCACGGTGGCGGGGTCGGGCCACGGCGCCGCGATTACGGCCTGCGCCTCCGCATCCACCACGTCCTCGGCGTCGTGCTTGAGTTGCTCAACACCCGCAGCATCGATGAGGCCGCGTGCGATGAGCCGCCGCGCGTACGTCGGAATGGGATCGCGCTCCTTCCAGAACGCGTACAGATCAGGATTCGCGTAGCCCTGCGCCGTCAGTGGCGGGTAGTCCCACCCTGGCTGCGGGTCTTTGCCGAGGTAGAGCATGTCGTCGTGATGGGCATGCCCGCACATCCGCATGGCGACCAACTCAATCAACGCCGGGCCGTGGCCTGCGCGGGCGCGCTCAGCCGCCCACGCAAACGTGGCCGCAATGGCCTCGGGGTCAGTGCCGTCGATGGTCACACCAGGCACGCCGTACCCAATGGCCTTGTCGGCAAACACGCGCACCGCCGACTGCTCTGCCACGGGCGTGGACAGCGCCGTCTGGTTGTTCTGGAGGCAGAACAACACCGGCCATCGCCTCGCAGCACAGACATTGATCGCCTCGTGCCATTCACCCAGCGACGAGCCGCCTTCGCCGATAAACGACACCGCGATGCGCCCACTGCGGGTCTGGGCGAACGCGCAGCCCATACCGGCGGCGGTAAGGGTGCTGATGGTGAGCGGCGCGGACGCCGGCAATACTCCCCAGTCGAAGTCACCAAGATGCAGGTCTCGCCCGCCCATCGGCGGCCCGGCCTTGCCCATCTGCGCACTTAAGACCTGCCGCACCGCGTCGGCATCACCTCTCATGGCAAGCGCAGCGCCCAGGTCGCGGATGAGCGGCGCCACCACATCGCCCTGCCAGGCGCCCTCTGCGGACCGCCACGCAGGTCCGCGCCGCAGACGCAGGGGCACGGCGTAAATCGCTTCCTGTCCGAGCGACCGGAAACCCTTCCCCTGAAACGAGGCCGCGCCGTACTTGACCTCCCCGCCCGAGAAGAAGTGTTTCAGGCGATTGTCCACCGCGCGGGTCAGAATCATGCCCCGCAACATCTCCACACGTTCCTCGTCGGTGAACGACTGGGCGATGGCCGTGCGCGCCAGAAAACCATCCACCGCCTCGACGAGTTCAGCGGCAGCATGCGCCGCTCGCACATCGCTACCCATGCCCGGTGTCGTCGCCACGGGAGGCGACGCATGTTGCGTCAGGTGTGTTCGGATCCTGTCTGGCAGCACACAGCGAAGACGATCGCGGACCCATGCCAGGTCTTCGACGTTTGTCAGGACGTCGAATGCGGACAACACCGCAGACAACCCGAACGGATGCCGCTCGGCGACAAACGCGCGCAGTCCGTCGCGCAATAGACCGTTGGTCACTCGAACTGCCACCGGGACACTTTAACAAGCCCAAGGACCAAAGCGCCATAATCGTTCCATGTCATTTCGCGATCTCGTCTGCGGTGCTCTGGTCGTGGCGCCGATGACCAAGGGTTCCAACCTGCCATTCCGGCGTCTGTGTGTGGAACTGGGCGCTCGGGTGCTCGTCAGTGAGATGGCAGTGGCGCGCCGCCTCAAACAGCGCCGCGGCAGCGAGTTCGCGCTGCTCCGCCGAGCACCGGACGAGCCCTGCTTCGGCGTGCAACTGGCGGGCAACAAGCCCGAAGAAATGGCCTGGGCCGCCGCCCTGGCACAGTCACGAGGCGCAGACTTCGTGGATGTGAACCTCGGGTGCCCGATCGACCACTTCACGCGCATGGGCCTGGGCGCGGCGCTGGGCCGCCAACCCTCCAGGGTCCGTCGCATTGTCGAAACGATGAAGGCAGCTGTAACGGTACCGGTCACCGTGAAGATCCGGCTGGGATGGAAAGCCGATCAGCTCAACTATCTCGACCTGGCCCGTGCGGCGGTGGAAGGCGGCGCCGACGGCGTCTTTGTGCACGGCCGCACCCGCGAGGCCCGATATCGCTACCCTGCCAACTGGGACGCGATCGCCGAAGTGGCTGCGGCCCTGTCGGTACCGGTGATCGGCAACGGCGATCTCCTCTTCCCGCACGAAGTGCACGAGCGCCTGGCCTCCTCCGGATGCGCCGCGCTCATGACCGCCCGCGGAGCCCTCATCAAGCCATGGCTCTTCCGCGAACTGACCTCGGGTTACTGGGACATCACGGCTGAAGAACGCCTCGGGATCTACCGCCGCTACACCGCCCTCGCCCTTGAACACTGGGGCGACGATGAGCATGGGAGAACACGGGCGCGGGAATTCCTGCGGTGGCACGCCGGATTCTGGTGCCGCTACGTGCCGCAACGCGCGGACGGACACTGGCCGTCGATGCAGGTCCGCGAAGTACTGGACCAGCCGCGCTCAGCGCTCGAAGCGCTGCTCTCGCGATCCGACGAACCCGCACTCGAGTACGTGACCGACGAACTCCTCAACGCGGGCGATCTCTCCGCTCCGCCGCCGATACCCACGGTCGCGATGGACAGTCGCACCGACCGCGGTCGCCGCACCGAGGAAGATGATCCGGTCGAGGCAGGATGATCACCACGCCTACTAGGACCTCGGCCTTTCCACGGTCGAGACACATCGCGCCAACCTGATGCAGAAACTCAACCTGCACAACACGGCCGAAATCGTGCTTTACGCCGTGCGCAAGGGCATGATCCGGTAGGGCCTACCCGCAGGTCACGCCGGTGCCGCCGATGCCGCAGTAGCCATTCGGATTCTTGTCCAGGTAGTGCTGGTGATATTCCTCAGCCAGGTGGTACGGCGGCGCGTCGGCGATCTGCGTCGTGATCGCGCCGAAGCCGCGCTGCCCCAGCCGGTCGGCGTACGCCTGCTTCGACGCGTCCGCCGCCGCGCGCTGCTCGGGGGAGGTCGTGAAGATCACCGACCGGTACTGCGTGCCCACGTCGTTCCCCTGCCGGTTGCCCTGTGTGGGGTCGTGGTTCTCCCAGAAAACGCGAAGCAACGCGTCGTATGTGACGACCGCAGGGTCGAACACCACGCGCACGACCTCGGCGTGGCCGGTGGCCCCGGAACACACCTGCTGGTACGTCGGAGACGCGCGGGTCCCACCCGCATACCCCACCGACGTCGTGTACACCCCCGGCGTCGTCCAAAACTTGCGCTCGGCACCCCAGAAACACCCGAGACCGAAGATCGCTTCTTCGAACCCAGACGGGAGGCTCCCGTTGATGGGAGTCCTCAACACTGTGTGAATCACGCCTGCTCCTTCGGTTCAAACTTGAGTGCCAACCCGTTCATGCAATACCGCTCGCCGCTTGGGCGCGGGCCGTCGGGAAACACATGCCCCAGGTGCCCACCGCACTTTGCGCAGGTGACCTCGGTTCTGACCATGCCGTGGCTCCGGTCCTGGGTTGTGACCACGCCCTGATCCAGAGCGGCGTAGAAGCTGGGCCACCCCGAGCCGCTTTCGTACTTGGTCTCTGACGAAAACAGCGGATTCCCGCAGCCGGCGCAATAGAACATGCCGTTGCGCTTCTCCACATTGAGCGGACTGGACCCGGCCCGTTCGGTGCCGTGGCACCGGAGTACCTCATACTGTTCGGGCGCCAACTCGGCGCGCCACTCGGCATCGGTTTTATCGGCTTTCTTCATACCCCTAGAATGCCATCAGAAGGACCGCACACAGTAGAATCTTGGCCGTGGCCCGACTCCTGATCGCCGTAGTGGCCGCTTTGGCGGTCGGTTTTGTCGTGTATTTCGCGTGGGCGGGCCGGCGGGCCACGTCGGTCGAGGCGGGCATTCCCCAGGCTCTGGCCGACGAACGGGCCTCCCGCATTCGCGACCTGACGTACGAGGCCTCGTTCGATATTCCCGCCACGCGCAGTGAGCCGATCCACGGTTCGGTCACCGCCAGGTTCACCCTCAACGAAATCGCGGCGCCACTGGTCTTCGACTTCGCTCAAGCCGCCGAGAAGTTTCTGGGCGCCACGGTCAATGGCCAGACCACCTCGGAGGTCACGTCGCGCAACGGGCACCTGATCGTGCCGGCGAACCTCCTCGTTCCTGGCCAGCCCAATGAAGTCACGCTCACCTTCATCGCCGGCGACGAGGCCCTGAATCGGCAGGACGAATTTCTCTACACGCTCTTTGTGCCGGCCCGGGCCTCACTGGCGATGCCGGTGTTCGACCAGCCCAACCTCAAGGCGCGCTGGGTCTTGTCGCTCGACATTCCCGACGGCTGGACGGCCGTCGCCAACGGCGCCACCACCGGGCAGATCCGGCTCAACAACCGGACGCGACTGATTTTCGCGAAAACCGAACCGCTGCCCACGTACCTCTTCGCGTTCGCGGCCGGCAAGTTTTTAATTGAGACGGGCGAGCGCGACGGCCGCCAGTTCCGGATGCTGCATCGCGAGACCGACGCCGCAAAAGTGGCTCGCAATCGCGACGCGATCTTTGACCTGCACCACACCGCGCTGCGCTGGCTGGAAGACTACACGGCAATCCCCTACCCCTTCGGGAAGTTCGACTTCGTCGCCATTCCGTCGTTTCAGTTCGGCGGGATGGAACACGCCGGCGCCGTGTTCTACAACGCGTCTTCGATGTTCCTGGATGAAACGGCAACGCAGAACCAGCGGCTCGGACGCGCGAGCCTCATCGCCCATGAAACCGCGCACATGTGGTTCGGCGACCTGGTGACCATGCAGTGGTTCAACGACGTCTGGATGAAGGAGGTCTTCGCCAACTTCATGGCGGCAAAGATCGTGAACCCATCCTTCCCGGAGGTGAACCATGACCTGCGGTTCCTGTATTTGCACTACCCTGCAGCGTACGAAGTGGACCGCACGGCAGGGGCCAACCCCATCCGCCAGTCGCTTGGCAATCTGAACGAGGCTGGGTCGCTCTACGGCGCCATCATCTACCAGAAAGCGCCCATCGTCATGCGCCAGCTCGAGCTGTTGCTGGGTGCCGACGCGTTCCGTGACGGACTGCGCGAGTATCTCAAGGCGCACGCCATGGCCAACGCCACATGGCCCGACCTGATTCGTGTGCTCGATGCGCGCACGCCGGCTGATCTTGTCGCGTGGAGCCGCGCCTGGGTGGAAGAACGCGGACGGCCGCAGGTGACGATGGATGTGAAGCCTGACACCGCCGGTGGCGTCACCGTGGCGCTCCAGGTTGGCGACGCATTGGCTGCGCAGAGCGGATCCGGACGCGTATTGGTGTGGCCGCAGACACTGCGCGTGGTGTTGGGTCATCGCGCACACGCCGTACACGTCGATGTCACACTGGGCGACTCAGGACGCGCGGCGTTTTCGCAGGCGCCGTTCCCAGGCGAGGGAGGCGGGGCACCCACAGACGTTCGCTGGGTGCTGCCCACCGGAGGCGGCCTCGGCTACGGCGACTTCGTGCTGCCCTCTGCGATGCTGGACGCGCTCGCGACCGACCTGCCGGCCATCGTCGATCCGCTGACCCGCGGAGCCGCGCTGGTGACGATGTGGGATTCCATGCTCGAAGGACGCATCCCCGCCGCGCGAGTCCGCGATGCGCTGATGGTCGCGTTGCCGCTGGAGCGGGACGAACTCAATGTGGCCAGGCAAATGGGATACCTCCAGTCGTTGTTCTGGCGGTTTTCGTCTGCCGGCGAACGGATGGCCCTGGCCCCCGCACTTGAGACGTTGCTTCGCGACGGACTCACGCGCGCGGCAACCATCAGCCTGAAGAGCGCATGGTTCAGCGCGGTGCGGAGCACAGCCACGACCCCCGAGACCATCGCGTGGCTCCGGCGCGTCTGGAATCGCGAAGAGAAGATCCCTGGTCTGCTGTTGTCGGAAAACGACGAAACGGATTTGGCGCTGGACCTCGCGCTGCGCGGCGCCGCCGATGCCGAGCGCATGCTCGACACGCAGGAAGCGCGCATCACCAACCCCGATCGCAAGGCTCGCTTCGCCTTCGTGCGGCCGGCCGTCGCGGAGAGCGCCGCCACCCGTGAGGCGTTGTTCGAGCGGTTCAAGGATGTCGCCAACCGGCGTCGCGAGGCATGGGTGCTGGAGGCGATGGGCTATCTGCACCACCCAATCCGCGCGGGAGCCGCTCGTCACCTGATCGTGCCAGCGTTGCAGATGGTGCGCGAGATCCGCGACACCGGCGATATCTTCTTCCCAAAACGATGGGCCGACGCTGCGCTCGGCGGCCATCGCTCACCAGAGGCCGCCGCAGACGTGCGCGCGTACCTGGACAGCCTCCCCACCGACTACCCCGAGCGCCTGCGCTGGGTGCTGCTCGCGTCAGCCGATCCACTGTTCCGGGCGGCCACGATCGTGCGCTGACAGGCCCCACGACGGATCACGGAGAGACGCCGAGCCTCCGAGGCACTGAAAGCGCAGGGTTGGGTGCCGCCTTTGGCGGCATGCACGATCGGAGGGAAGTCACAAACGAACGCAGCGATGGGGCAAAACGACCTCTGAGGTAATTACCGGTAATTACCGGTAATTGCCGACGGTAATTACCTCAGAGGTCGTTTTGGTATTCCGATGCGTTCGTTTGTGACTTCCCTCCGATCACGCAGCCCGGCCGAGGGCCGGGCACCCAACCACGCGCCTTCATGGAACTTCATGGCCCTTCATGGTGGATCTGTCTTTCCGGACCTCTGTGTCTCTGCGCCTTTCCCGTGATCCGTAGGTCAGACTCGCTTCCCGATATACTGCGGCCCGTGTCCGTTCGCACGTCGCTCGTCATCGCCTTCACCGCCCTGAATGTCACCATCGGGGGCCTCGTGGCGTGGTTGAAGCTGCCGATCTACCTTGATTCGACCGGCATCGTGCTCGCGAGCCTGTTGCTGGGCTGGCGCGCTGGTGTGAGCTGCGCTGTCCTGACCTGCCTCATCGGCTTCTTCGTCGTGAATCCGTACCTGCCGTTCTTCACGGGCACCGCCATCGTGATCGCCCTCGTGGTTGACCAACTGCGGCGTCGCAACATGTACCGCTCACCGCTGCTGACCGTGGTCAGTGCATTGCTCCTGGCGTGCGCGGCTGCACTGGCTTCGGCGCCTGTGGCGGCGTTTGTCTTTGGCGGCGTCACCACGAGCGGGTCCGATCTAATTACCGCGTTCTTCCGCGCCACCGGACAGAGCCTCATGGACAGCGTGATGCTGTCGCAACTGACCAGCGAACCCGTGGACAAACTCATCGTCACTCTAGTGTCCATCTCGGTAGTCAGAGCCTTGCCGAAGTCGTTCCTGGCGCAGCACGGCCTTCGCGGTCACGAAGACCTCAGAGGTCCTATCTCACCTCAGGAAGACCTCTGAGGTCTTGAACCGTTGGCTGGAGGCATCAGCGGTATCCGCGCCATCGCCCTGCTGGCAGTGTATGTAGGCATCAGCGTCTGCGCCTCGACGCTCGGCATCCCGGCATGGCTGTCTTGCGTCGCGACGTTCGCGGTCCTGTTCGCGTGGTTTCGCGTCTGGCCTCATCTGGTCACGCTCGTGGTGATCTTCGGCATGTACGGCCTGGTGCTCGGCATGCCGCGTCCCGAACCGTGGCTCGAGGCGGTGCGGCTGGTGCTCAACGACACCTTGCAGTTTTCGCTGCGGGTGCTGCTGTACCTGATCGTGCCGATGATTTTCTTCACATCGGTCGTGGACCCGTACCAATTGGCCCGGGATATCGCGCGATTGGGCATTCCCGGCGCCGGTCCCATCCTCCAACTGATCGGATCGATTCGCCTGGCCGTGTTCAACCGGCTCGGGGAAATTGACTCGCACCTGACCGTCCGGGGCATCAACTCGGCGTCCGGCGTGGGGCGATTGCGCACTGTCGGTTTGTGGACCGTACCGCTGCTGGCTGCGCTCATCACCGAGGCGGCGAACCGCTCCGCCTACTGCCAGATGCTCGGCCTGCCGTTTCCGCCGACACTGGCCGTCACCAAATCGCCCGTAGGCCCCGTGGACGTTGCGTTATTTGCCTGCGCCGGAGGACTGCTGCTGTGGCGATTTACGTCCTGACGTCCAACCCCAACGCGATTGACTTCGACCACGCGGGCCTGCAGGCGCGGGTAGAGGCTGCGCTCGGCTCCATGGTGGCACTCTATCGCCCGCTCTCGTTTGTCGAACACAGTGGATTCAGCGAAACGGTCAGAGAAGAAATCGGCCTCGTCCTTTCCAATCACGCCGGGGACCAGCCGCCGCTGCGGCTGTTCGACGCGTTCGTACAAGCGTGGGATTTGGATGCCCACCTCGACCGGCGCGTCCTGGATCTTTCAGGCGGCTGGCGCAAATTCCTTGGCCTGGCGCTGTTCATGAACCGGCCCCTGCCGGCTCGCCTGCTCCTTGATGCCACCAGTCACCTGAGCGATGCGCGAATACGCACGTTGCTCGAGCGAGCGGCCGAACAGAGCGACGCCGTGTTCTGCGAGTACGATCCACAACTGCTGCTGGCGCTTCCCGCAGACGCCAGTGCACCCGGGGCGCCGCCGCTCAGACGCCTTCATGATGATGGCACGGCAGTGACTGAGGCGATTGGTTCACGATGAGCTTGTTACGCCTCGACAGCGTGAGTTTTCGGTACGTAGCGCGGCCTGAATCTCAAGGCCGCGATCGCGCAGTCCTGAGCGACGTGTCGTTTGAGTTGCAGGCTGGCGAATCCGCCCTCGTGCTTGGCGACAATGGATCCGGCAAGAGCACACTCGGCAGGCTGATTGGCGGGCTGTTGCGGCCGACCGCAGGCAGCATCTCTATTGGTGGTGAGCCACTGGATCGCGTGCCCGTCCGTGCGCGACCGTCGCGGTCCATCTACGTCTCGCAGGTGAGCTACCTGCAGTTCTTTCGCGCCACGCTCGCAGATGAGATCACTTTGGCGGCGAAACAATCGGGGCATCCGCCGCCTCCCGAGGAGACGATCGCGCGCTTCAGCCTGCCGTCGCTCGAGACCAATCCGCGAGACCTCACCTATCCGGAGATGTGGCGGCTGCAACTGCTGCTGCTCGGCGGCGTGTTCCGCCCGTCGGTGATGTTCATCGACGAGATCGTGGCTCCCGGGGCACCGGCACAGCGAGAGGCCCTGGAATTTACCCTGAGCCAGCGCCACGCGCAGGGGCGCGCCACGTTGCTGGCCTATCAGCGACCGCTCGACACGCGCTTCCACCGGGTGTTTCGCGTGGACGGGGGCGCGGTAACCGCGCCTGAGTCCGTATTACGTGGGTCTTTCCTGACATAACGGGCCTGCCACCGCAACGGTCTCGATCACGCGATGACGCGCGGCGATGGGGGCGACCTTGAGCCCCCGAGTCCCGGCGAAAATATTGCCCGCATCAGTTGGGGATCGATCACGAGAAGCTGACGTACTAGTTCCAGAGTCGCGATTTCCGGCTGACCGACGTGCACGGCAAGGTCGTGACCAAGTTGATCGCCTGACAAAAACAAGGCCGGGTCTTTTAGACCCGGCGACCGGTCTACCGCATCGGACCGCGGCCGCGATCCCTACGCGGCCCACGATCACGGTCCCCGCGGCCCCGGCCGTCTGCTATTGTCCGAACTGGCGGCCGGTTGTCGCGCTCCAACGCGGATTCACGACGTTGTTGAAGATCGATCCGAACTGGTAGCTGAAACCCACGAGCGTCCGGTAGCGATACCCGGTCTGGAGGCGCCGCACCCGCAGGAGCACTTCCTCGTCGGTGGCGCCGCCGGCCGCCAGATAGATCTGATCGCGCACGCGCGAGTAGCTCCCCTCGACGTTCAGAGTGAACCCGCGGAAGAGCCGGACGTCGGCATCCACGAAGAAGTCCAGATTGTGCTTCGAGAGGTCGTGCAGAAACCCCGAGTACGCCGCCGAGGCGCGCCATGTGCCCCACTGCTGGCGCAGCGCGAGGATGGCCGCCAGGCGGTTGTCGAACAGCGTCTCGTCGTCCTTCCCGAACAGCGTGGTCTGGTAGTACTTCACGCGGGAGATGCCGACGGAATACTGCAGCACCATCGACCGGCGCGTGGAGTCGGCATACGGGAAGTAGTCCCACTCGATGCCGAACGCCTGGCGCATGTCCCGCTGCTCGTTGGACTGGGTACTCGACCGAATCTCGAAGCGCGCCAGCGCTGCCCAGTGATTGCTGCCGAGGCTCTTGATCGCCGCCCCGCTGACGTTCCACGAATCAGACTCGCTCTTCACCTCGCGACCGTCGCTCAGGGTGAACTGGCTGTTGTTGAGGTCCAGGTTTCCGTTGAAGGAGAACTTCCACGCCGGCGTCGTACGGTTTCCGACGAAGTTGCTGCGAATGCGATCGCTCTTCTGACGCTCCTCGCCGTTGAGCTCAACACTCGATCCGAGTCGAAAAATCCATGAATTCCAGGGGTCCTGCGCCGGTTGGGTTGTGGTGGCCTGGTCCGCCGGACGTGAATACTGAAGCGAGAACCGTGATGCCTGCGACGTGCGCAACAGGAACGGCGTGAGCCCGAGTGCAAACGTCCGGGAGACCCCGCGCCGCCGCTCGTCCTCGGTGTCCGACCCACTGCTCAGGAACGCCAGCGCCTGACGCAGGTCGCCAAACGTCTCCTGCCCGATGAAATCAAACGTGTACTCCCGGCCGCCCGACGCCGTGTTCTGCGTCGAAATCAGCACGTGCACGTCCGCGTCCTGCTGCGCGTTGACGTAGCTCACGTAGGTGATGTCCTGCCGCAGGTTGTTGAAATCACACTGGGCGCAATCGACAAAGACCTTCACCGAGGTCTGTGCCTCCGCCGGCCCCGCCATCATCACCAGAGCCGCGACCAGCACCGCCGCGACCCGTCCACTCACAAACCGTCGATACGCCATGTGTTTCCCTATACGCCCGTCACCGGGCCTGCGTTGCTCCGCCCTGGCGCCGATTCTAACAGTTGTTGCACTACACTTTTCCGATGATGCGGGCCTGGGCGGTAATGCTGTGTGTGTTCTCCATTTCGACGACGATGGCGTCCCAGGCCCCGGTTCCCGTTCAACCGGCGGCACGGCGGGAAATCGTGGTGGCTCAGGCCACCACGCCGGTGGTTGTTGACGGAGCGTTGACGGATGCGGCGTGGACCGCCGCGATTCCGACTGAAGGGTTCGTGCAAAGCGAACCCTTCACCGGCCAGCCCGCGACTGAGCGCACCACCGTGCGCATGCTGTTTGACGGCGCCGCGCTGTTCATCGGCGCGATGTGTCACGACAGCGATGCGGCGAGCCTGGTGGTCAAGGACCTCCGCAAGGACTTTGCCCTCACAGGCCAGGACACTTTCGAAGTGGTTATCGATTCGTTCGGCGACAAGCGCAATGGATTTCTGTTTGCCACCACCCCGGCGGGCGCCAGAGCCGATCAGCAGATCACCAACGAAGGACGCGACATCAATGCGAGCTGGGACGGCGTGTGGACGGTGCGGACGCAGCGCACCGCTGAAGGATGGACCGTCGAGATGGCCATTCCCTTAACGGCGTTGCGCTTCGAGCCCGGTGGGGAGTGGGGCATCAACTTCAGTCGCCGCATCCGGCGCAAGAACGAGATCGACTATTGGTCACCCGTGCCCCGGTCGTTTTCTCTGGCGCGTGTCTCGCTCGCCGGTCAGTTGCTGGGCCTGTCTGATGCCCGGCCGGGTCGCAACCTGCAGATCAAGCCGTATGTCCTCGCTGGCGCCGTTCGTGCCCTGGGGGACTCCGCGTACGACTCGACATCACACATCGGGTTGGACGTGAAGTACGCCGTGACGCCGGCGCTGACGCTTGATGTCACGGTCGCCCCGGATTTCGCGCAAGCGGAAGCCGACGAACAGCAGGTGAATCTGACGCAGTTTTCGCAGTTCTTCCCGGAAAAACGGAGCTTCTTCCTCGAGAATGCCGGGCTGTTCTACGTGGGTGACGCCGCGCGCAACCGCATGAACCCGACCCCCACACCCGATGAAGACCTGCTGTTGTTTTTCAGCCGCCGGATCGGATTGAGTCCATCGGGTTCCGCCGTCCCCATCCTCGCGGGCGCCAGATTGACCGGACGCGCCGGGGGGTTCGCGATTGGAGCCCTGACGGTACAGACCGAGTCAGCGCCGGCGTCTCCGGCGACGAACTACTCCGTGTTGCGGCTGCGGCGGAATCTGTTTGGCGCCTCGGACGTGGGAGTGATCGTCATGTCGCGTCAGAACACGGCAGACACCGCGGACTACAACAGGGTCTTTGGCGCAGATGCCAATATTCGCCTGTACCGAATTCTCGACTGGAGCTCCTACGTGATGCGGAGCGTGACTCCAGGCGTGCAGGACGATCAGTACGCGGCCCGCACATCGCTCAACTGGGAGGGGCCCTTCTTCCACGGAAAGGCCGGCCTGCTGGTGATCGGCCGGGGGTTCCGCGATGACCTGGCCTACTATCGGCGCACCGGCGTCAGAAAATACCTCGTCGATACCGGGCTGCGGCCACGACCGGCGTGGCTGAATCGCGTCGGGCTTCGTGAGCTGCATCCGCACGTCGCGTGGAACTGGTATACCGACCCATCCAATCGGGCCATCGCCCGCACGTTGCACTCGGGCATGACATTTCTCCGGAAGTCGGGCGCCTATGTGGAGTTGTCCCACAACGCGCAGATGCAGGCGCTCATGCAGCCGCTGCAGTTTCCAAACGCGACAGTGGCCCTGGCGCCCGGCGACTACTCGTGGGCCGAGTGGCGGCTGCTGACGCAATCGGACGCCAGCCGCACCTTCAGCGGCACGGCGACGATCAACTGGGGTAGGCTGTGGAACGGCACCCAGCGATCGGTGTCGGCCACGGCGACCGTGCAACCCAGCGCCCAGTGGCGCATGACGGTGGGCCTGCAACGCACGTCTGGGAAGCTCCTGCTGCCGGGACAGTCCTTTGTGTCATCGATCGTCACGATGCGCACGAACTATTCCTTCACGACGAACATGTTCCTGGATGCGCTGGTCCAGTACAACCGCGACCGCCGGCAGATCAACACCAACATTCGATTCAACTTCATTCACCGCCCGTTGAGCGACTTGTACGTCGTGTACAACGAACAGCGGTTCACCACGGATGGCGCGCCGCCGGGACGAGGCGTGATTGTGAAGTTCAGTCAGATGTTTCCGTTCTGAGCCTTACCGCCAGGGACACCTTCATTCGTAATCGATTGGAGGCGCTGGCGAAATCCTCCTCGAGGAGAAGCCGCTCGAATTGGGCCAGGTCGAAGCCGCACGCCGGCTCGACGACCGTAGGCGTTCGGAGGTCCCGGGCTTCAGCCCGGGACGCGCGGCACGGGCTGAAGCCCGTGCCCTCCGGGCGGTTTCCGCTACGCCGAATTGGAAACCGCTCCTAGCAGCCGTGCTCGGCCATCATCGGGTCGTCACGCACGGTGACCGTGCCCTGGCGGCGCGCCGGCTTCGTCTTCCGGCCTGAAGGGACGATTCGAGCCCGGCAATGAAGCTGAATCGCGAGGTCCTACTTCCCTACTTCCCTACTTTCCCAGCGATCGCCGTCACCGCGTCCCAGTAGAACCGCAGAAATTGATTGAGTTCGTTCACTAGGATCCGCTCCTGATCGCTATGGGCCGCAAAGCCCTTCGCCGCGTCCTCCATATCGATGGCCGGGCCGACGCCGTAGCACTGCATTCCCTTGGCGCGGAGGAACGCCATGTCGGTCGCGCCCGTGCCCATCGTCGGCAGGGTCGGCACGTTGTAATGCGTCTTTGCCGACGATTCAAGCGCGCGGAAGACGTCAGAGTCGATGCGCGCCTCCACACCACCGGGCCTCAGATTGCGCTTCGCCAGACGCACTTCGACCGAAGGGTCGTTCACCACCTTGCGCACCTGTTCGAGAAAAGCCTGGAGGTTTTCGTCCGGCAGGATCCGCGTGTCGAATGTCGCGAGCGCATCCGACGGGATCACGTTAATGCGATATCCGCCGGACACCATATTCGGCGAAAGGGTGGTGCGCAGCATCGCGGAGAGCCGAGGTTCGAAGCGCCGAAAATGGGCGTCTGCGTCCGTGACCCTGGCTGGATCGGCGACGGCCCGATATCGGGCGGCGGCCTCCGGCTCCGAGATGTCCGCCAGTCTCTTGAAAACGCGCTGGTCGTTTCGTTGAGACGAATCTCCGGTTGCCATGCGCTGACAGCTGCCACCGCTTTGGCGAGGCGCGCCACGGCGTTGTTTTCCAGCGGGATCGAGCTGTGTCCAGCGGGCCCGGTCGCCGCCAGTTCAATCCCAAAGAGAATCTTCTCGAGTGTTTGCACCGATGCGTACGTCGCGCGGCCGCCCTCGCGCATGACATTGCCGCCTTCGGCGAAGCAATACTCGGCGTTGATCGCGTCCCAGTGCTCATCTGCCATGAACTTGACGCCGACGTGCGTCGAGCCTTCTTCGCCCGACTCGGCGAGAAAGATCACATCGCGATCAAGCGGCACGTTGAGCCGCTTGAGCAGGAGCATCGCCATCAGCGATGCCGTGACGTTGTCCTCGTCGTCGACGGCGCCGCGGCCGTAGACGTAGTCGCCATCAAGCGTGGCACTGAAGGGCGGGAACGTCCATTTCTTCGGATCGACATTGACCGTGTCCGTATGCGCCATGAGCAGGAGGGGCCGCCTGGCGCCGCTGCCCTTGAGCCGAGCCACAAGGTTGGGTCGGTGGGCCTCGTTGGAATACTCCTGAACTTCGATTCCTTCAGCCGTGAGCACCTGCGTCAGGTAGTCCACGACCTCGCGTTCACGCCCCGGAGAGTCGGAAGTGTCGAACCGCAGAAGCGCCTGGAAGTGCTTCAGCGTCTCGGCTTCGATGACGGGCCAGTCCGGAGCCGGCCGGGACTGCGCAGAGCCATTCGCGATGGCCAACAGCACGAAGAGGCAAACGATACGAAGCATGGGCGCCATTATTCCCCACTTCCCTACCTTTCTACTTTCCGACTTCCCCGCTTGATATTCCGCATGCGCACTTTCATTCCGACTCCGCCGACAGTCCGTATTACGTGGGTCTTTCCATGACGTAACGGCCCTTATCCGCCGCTCCTAGCGGCCTCCGTGCTCGGCCATCATCGGGTCGTCACGCACGGTGACCGTGCCCTCGAGCGTCTGCCCGTTGACTCGCAGGGTGACGCGGTAGGTGCCGGCGCCGGCCGTGCTGTTGCCGATGGGCGAGCCGAACAGGGGGCGCCCGGCCGCCTCGCCGTTGAAGTCGGTCACCAATTCCAATCGCACCTGATTGAGCGCGGCATCGGTGGAGGCGGCCGCAAGCGCCCTGCGCAGCCGGCCGAGCTGCTGGCGCCGGGTGGTGTCAGCCACGCGCCCGTCCAGAAACGCGATGGCGGCGTCGAGACGGGCCGCCATGGTGGCGCGTTCGGCGGCGGTGGTCGGAAACTGGAAGTTCCAGTGCGCGCGATTGATGCCGGCCTGCGCACCGCCGCCGCCCAGACGCACGGTCGCGACGCGGTCACCGGCAAACTCCGAGACGTCCAGCGTCACCGGGCCTTCGGGCGCCTCGCGCAGCCAGAAATTGATCGAGGCGCCGGCTGGTGGATTGGCGCCGCGAAACAAAAAGTCTTCCTGCATGCGCCCCAGGTCGATCGTCACCCACTTCGTGGCCACCTCGCTTTGGAACAGGTGCGCGGCCGTGTTCGCCACGGCCGGCGTCATCTGCCGCAGTGGGGTGAGGTCGTCGAGAATCCAGATGGCCCGGCCATGGGTGCCGGCGATCAGGTCTCCGTCACGCGGGTGAATCACCAGATCAAGCACCGCCACGTTTGGCATGCCGCTCGACAGCTTGAACCACGTGCCGCCGCCTTCGGTCGAGGCGTACACGCCGAACTCCGTGCCCAGAAACAGCAGGTTCGGGTTCACCGGGTCTTCATTGATGACGTACGACCCGATGCCCTCGGGCAGATTGCCGGTGATGTCGGTGAACGTGGCGCCAAAGTCGCGAGTCACGAACACATGCGGATTCATGTCGTCGCGCCGATGGTTGTCGAGCACCACGTAGGCCGTGCCGACCGCGTGGTGGGAGGGCTCCACGCGGCTGACCCACACCTCGCCGGTGACGCCCGGCAGGTTGCCGCGCATATTCGTCCAGCGCGCGCCGCCGTTCCTCGTCACCTGCACGTTGCCATCGTCAGTGCCGGCCCAGATCAACGCCGGGTCGAGCGGCGACTCTCGGACGTCGAACACCGTAAAGTGGTTTTCGCCACCCGTCACCTCGCGCGTCAACCCGCCCGAGTTCGACGGATTGCGCCACTCGGCATTGTTGGCCGTCAGGTCTGGGCTGATGATGCGCCACGTGTCGCCGCGATCGACCGACTTGAACACGTGGTTGCCGCCGAAGTACAGCGTCCGCGGATTGCTCGGTGACATCGTCAGAGGACTGTTCCAGTTGAAGCGGAAGTGCGGCGGCATCAGCGGCCGGTTGGGTTGCCCATAGCGGAACCAGTGCTCGCCGGGGGCAATCGTGTAGCGGATGGGTGTTTCGGTGTAGCCCACGTCGGAGTAATCCGAAAAATTCAGCACCGTCTCCGGCGTCGGCGTGATGAACGTCGGCTGGCGTGTCTCAACGTTCAGGCGCATCGCAAACCCGACGTGATTCACCATGTAGGTCACGCGATAGTCGGTGGGATCGACCAGAGAGGCAAAGCCGTCGCCTTCGCCCAGCCACGTGTTGTGCATGTTGAGGATGCCGCGGGTCTCTCGAGAATTGCTCGGGCCGCTCCAGATCGCGTTGTCCTGCAGACCGCCGACCACCCAGTACGGGTCGCGCATGTCGACGCCCACCTTGTAGTACTGCCCGATGGCCATGTTGTCGAACGACAGAATCGTCTGGCCGTCATCCACCGTCAGGTACGCGCCCTGGTCGGTGGCGGTATAGAAGATCTTCGAGTCGCTGGGCGCCATCCAGAAATCGTGCTCGTCCCCGCCGCCGCCCCACCATTTGTCGCGCCAGGTGACGCCGCCGTCGAGCGACACCTTGAACTCGCGTCCCACCGAGAAGATGCGCTTCGGGTTGTTCGCGTCGATGTGCACCTGCCCGTGGTAGAACGGTCGCAGATGGGTCTTCAGCAGCCACTTCCACGACGCCCCCGCATCCTCGGAGATGTAAATGCCAGAGCCCGGCGTTTGTGCCGAGGTCGGTCGTGCCGGGTCGTACGGAATGTTTTCGTCGGCTTCGTACGCCGCCACGACGATGTCGGGGTTGGCGAGGTGGATGGAGATGTCGATCATGCCCGAGTCGCCCGCCGCCAGGCCTTTGCTCATCCGCTGCCACGTGCGGCCACCATCGCGCGTCTTGAAGATGCCGCCATTGGGTCCGCCCGAGTGCATCGTTGCCGGCTGTCGCAGGCGGTGATACATGCCGGCGTACAGGATGTCCGGGTTGCGCGGGTCCATGATGACTTCGGTGGCCCCCGTGCGTCCGTCGCTGGGCAGGCCGCCCGCCAGTTTTGTCCAGGCGGTTCCGCCGTCGGTGGTCTTGAACAGGCCGCGGTCGCCTGAGTAGCCCCAGAGGTGGCCGGGCGAGGCCGCGTAAGCGATGTCGGGATTGGTCGGGTGCAGCGCGATCTCGGCGATGTGGTGGGTGTTGGCCAGACCGACGTGCCGCCACGTCTTGCCGGCGTCGGTGGTCTTGAACAGCCCGTTGCCCCAACCGCTCGAGTTGCGGTTGGCGGCTTCACCCGTGCCCACCCAGATGATGTTCGGGTTCGGCTCGAAGATCGCCACCGAGCCGATCGAGCCGGCACCCTCGGAGCGGTCGAAGATCGGGTCCCAGGTGATGCCCGCATTTTTCGAGAGGAACACGCCGCCCGATGCGGACGCCACCACCACGTAGCGGTGATCGGTGGACAGTGCCTCGATGGCGGCGATGCGGCCCGTCATGTTGGCCGGACCGATGTTGCGCCACCGCAGGTCGCGGGCCAGTGGATGCGTGGCCGCTGGGGCCTGCGCGAGCAGACCTGCCACGCCACCGATGATCACCAACACAACTGCCGCGTAACGTCTCACCATAAGTCTCCCGCCAAAATCCATATCCGATCAACGATGCCCGTTCCCAATGACGATGTAGAGCCCGACGGCTGCAGGGCCGCGACTTCACGAGGTTAGGGCGAAGCCGCAGGGCGCCGGCGGGACATCCTGAAGTCTATAGCTACTCCTGAGTATCTACTGTCCTCAGTACTTCCGGAGCTTGCCTCCTCGCGTTCACTTGGCCACAAGCACGGCGGACTCCTGGCCATTGGTGATCAGGCCGTACAGATGGACGACCCGCACAGCCTGATAGCCATTCTTGGAGGCCTCGATCTGAAACTGCGGCGATGAGACGAGGTCCTCAAAGACGAAGAGGCCCGCTGCGTCCGTCAACGCCACCTTGCCCGCGTTCGGTCCGTCGGACGGTGTGTTCACACGGGATGCGCGGGGTGACGTGCGATTCCACGCCGCGCGGTACCCGGCCACGCCGGACGTGACGCCGCTGCTGGTGACGCTGGCGAGGTGCATCGGACGCCTGTTGGCGCGCCACGGCGTGTCCGGAGGCGCTGAGGGTGTCGACGTGGCCGACCCGTGGGCGGAGGAGACGCCCACGCTGGCGGGGTTGGCGGCCGCGTCCGTGCGTGGTGTCGCGGGGTTGGGACTGCGGGCGGGGCTGTCGGTACGGCGCTGCGGCGACCCGGTCGCGGGGCCTGAGTCGACTCCTCCGCGTGAGTGGCACGCGCGTCTGCAGGGGCTTGATCTGCATGCCGGGATCGCAGTGCGGGCGGGGGCGCGCGATCGACTCGAGCGCCTGTGTCGCTATGCGTTGCGTCCGGCTGTGGGGCAGGAGCGCCTGCGCATCTGGCTGAAGCGGCATCCCCGCGTGCACTTTCATTTCATCCCGACCAGCAGTTCCTGGCTCAATCTCGTCGAACGCTGGTTCGGCGAAATCACTAGGGATCGGATCCGTCGTGGCACCTTCGACAGCGTCCCTGCGCTCGTGGCGGCCATCAACGAGTACTTGCAGCAATACAACGGGGCTCCACGGCGCTTCGTCTGGACCAAGAGCGCGGACATGATTCTCGACAAAATCACGCGATGTCCTAAACCGTTATCCGCATGACACTAGCCACGGCCACATTCGGCCGCCGCTCGACACTCGAACGCGCGCGTGGCCCCGCTCAGGCACGCTTACGGAATACAAATGTCTTGATGAGCGGACCGACACCGGTGCCGATACCAATATCGCTCTCGATCGCACCGTCCGCGCGCGTACGCGTCTGATAAATGATCCCGTCCGGATGGACTGGCGCGGGCTGCACATCTCGCCGATCGTTACGGAGTCTGGGCGGTTGTGCTGTGCCGGCCCATTCCGGTCCTCGCGGAAGCCACGGTCGTATTCGCCGGGCTGGTCCTCGCCCCGCTCAGGCGCTTTCTGTGGCTCACGGCCGGGTCAAATCTTGGCATTGCGGTCGGGTACGCAGCCGTCGGCTCGTACTCGATGCGGCTCGACTCCTTCCTGATGGCGTTCGTCGGCGCACTCGTCGTGCCTGGCCTGGCCCTGATCGTCGCGCGCTGGCTGCCGCTAACGCACGTGCGCCAGAATCGGTCCGGCGACATCAGCGACAAGGAGCACGATGCCAGCTAGCCATGCCCAGCGGCCGCATTGCCCGATCCAGTCGAGTGTGCCGTTGCGGCTCAGCGCTACCTCAAAGTGTTGTCCCCACACCACGAACGGCGCTATGATGAGCGCGAGCGATCGTAAGCAATGACCTTCCGAGATGCGAAACTCCTGTCCGCGTCGCAGAATTGGCAGACACGACCTGCCACTCAAGGAGCCGCCGCCGCACAAAACACGGTCGTGATCATAGCCAGGAATCTCAAGACGTTCATTCGCCTGCTCATTGCATCCGGGTGTTGTGGTGTGTCGACGTCGGCGTGGGCTCAGGTGCCGGTGCCCATTCCCGTCCGCTTCGACACGAAGATCGTTGTCACATCCGAACGTGGCGAGACGCCCCGTGCACAGGTGCCAGCTGCGACCGTCGTAATAGACAAGGCCACGCTGGCGGCACTTCCCGTCGTGCATCCTTCTGAGATCCTGACGTTCATTCCTGGCTTCAACATTATGCAGGGGCAGTTCCATGCGGGCCGCCCCGTGATCTCGGCGCGAGGCTTCTTCGGCGGTGGCGAAGCCGAGTACGTGCTCATGCTCGTAGACGGTCTGCCGGTCGGCGACGTCGAGTCTGGGCTCATCGACTTGTCCCTTATTCCGACCTCGTCGATCAGGCGCATCGAAGCGCACCGCGGGCCCGGCGCCTCAACATACGGCGACGCGGCTGTTGGCGGCGTCATACAGATTCTGACCGAGCGGGCAGAGAATGCGGGTCAGTTTTCACTGACGGGTGGTACGTTTGGTTCCATCACGGCCGATGGCTCGTACGGCCGCGGCGCGCACGGTTGGGGCCTCACGCTCTCGGGCGCCGCGCGACACACGGACGGTGCATACCGACATTCGCGTGCCGGCCAATATGTGGCCGCTGGCAGCGTTGAGCGGGCGATCGATGGAGTCAACTTGCGGTTGACCCTAAACGGTTATCGCCGAAAGCACGAGGATCCAGGATCTGCCGCAGTAGAGGCAGTCAGAACCGCTCCTCGAACTTTGGATCCGGCCTTTGATCTCGACAGGCTTGACCGGCGTAACCTCTCGATGGCGTTCGCGCTGCGTGCCGCCTCAAGTGCGTGGAGTTCAGGAGCGCGGTTCTTCGTCAAGCGGCGCGCCGAGGATCTCATCCGCACAATTCTGTTCTTGCCTGGCTTTGGCGATACGCGTGCTCGCACGCTGTCGAGTCTTTCGGTCGGCGGTAGTGTCGAAAGCGAACGCACTCTCTCTGTCACGCGCCGCCATCTGGTGAGATTCGGCGGTGACGTCGCGCACGAACGCCTGGACACGCGCTACAACGAAGTATCCCCGGCTGGTGACGTCGGTGCATTTAACAGCCGAGCGCGTGGCAGGCGGATTCGTGCCGGGATCTTCGCGGCGGCGTCATTTGAAGCAACTCCTCGGGTTCACCTAACCGGCGCGATTCGGTGGGACGGCGTGGACGACGCGGGCTTTGGTGCGGTGACTCCGTCAAAAAAGGCCGCATGGTCTCCGCGGGCTGGCATTGTCGTCCAGCTCAGCGACCCTGGGGGAGTCGTGTTGTTTGCTCAGGTAGCGCGTGCCTTTAAGGTGCCTACGCTTGACCAGATGTTCGACCCTCGGCCGTATCCAGACTTCCGCGGCGGCACCTTCTCGATCTCCAACAGTACGTTGACACCGCAGAGGGCGACGAATCTTGAAGCCGGCATCTCGGGCAGTGGACCGCTGCGGTGGAGTGCGCTCGCTTACCAAATGACCGTTGAAGGCGAAATCGATTTCGATGCTCGAACCTTTTCGTATGCCAACGTTGGTCGAAGCCGCCACATTGGAGCGGAGATTGAAATTGAAGGCAACTGGTGGAAGCGTGTCCGGCCGACGATGTCATATGCGTGGACTCGGGTCACCGACCGCTCGTCAAGGGACAGGGACACCCAGCTCAAGAACATCCCGGAGCGACTGATGTCAGTAGGTGTTTCGGTCGACTTTCCATGGAGGGTGGGCACCTTTGTATATTTCAAGCATTCCGGGGGTGCGTTCTTCGATGGCGCCAATGTTCTCTCGATCAAAGGACCATCAACCTTGGACCTGCGCATTCGGCGTCCTATCGGTCGGACGCTGGTGGTTGTGGATGTGATCAACGCCACCAACAGCCGCTACGAGGAGTATGGCTACACACTGACAGACTTCGTCGGCGGGGTCGTACCATACGCCTATCCGGGCGCAAGACGAACGATACGCGTAGGTCTCACCGTTTCGTTCTAGCGACGCCCGCTGTTACCGACGGGGCCAAAACGCAAGTCCGGCTCCATCCATCAGTGAGGCACCGTCGATAGTCCGTATGACGTTGCGTGAATGCGTTGTCGCAGGTGCTACTCGCTCTGCAGGTTCGCCGGAAAGTGCTGAAACGTATCCGCCAGGATCCACGCCTCGAGCCCGTCGTGGCTCCGGCAACAGGCCTCAATCTCCTCGACGGGGCTGATCATGAACGCGGTGGAGAGCGCGTCGGCGACGGCCGCCGCCGACGCTTCGACCCCGGCACGCCGGCCCAGGTCCGCCAGCACGTGACGCGGCGCCGACACCCAGGCGGCGGACCGGGACCGGACCGGCGTTCCCTCCAGGCCGTTCACGATGTGATCGCCCTTCCTGATACCGGACGCGCCCAGCGCGTACTGCCGGACTGACAGCCTCACGAGTACAAGGCCATCCTGCCCAGGCTCGCTCAGTGTCAACGGCCAGCCGTCTTCGTGGTCTGACGGATCGAGCGCCAGCACCGAGCTGGCGCCGGCCTGGATCAGCACCCGGGAGACGTCCCAGTCCTCGAGCACGTCGGCCATGCGATCGACGGCGTAGCCTTTGCCGATCGCGCCGAGATCCAGACGCACATCGTCCGCGCGCGCGACCACGCGAGACTCCTCCGGGACCAGTTCCAGGTTCGTGAACCCTGTGCCGATGGAAACATCGAAGGCCCCGCCGGTTTCCGCGTACAGCAACTGCGCCAGTTGCAGGCACTGCATGGTCTCGTAGCCGACGAGGGCCGATTCGCCGGCCGCAAGGTGATTGATACGCGAAATGTCGCTGTTCTCGATGTAGCGGCTCAGCATGTGCTCGAGCCGATCGATGACGTCAAACGCGGCCCTGGCCGCCTGGCGCAAGAGGTGAGGATCCTCGCCCGTGCTGCGGATCTCGAACACCGTCGCCATGGCCTTGTGCTGGAGCTGGAGCATCGAACAGCTCACGCCGCCGGAGCGGCGGGCGGCGGGTCCGGGTCGTCCCGGTATCGGCGGATCCACGCGACCAGAGCCAGCACCGTGAAGAACGCCGCCGAGACGGAGAGCACGACGACCGCGTCGCGATGCATCGCGATCAGTGTCGTCTGCCAGACCGATGCCAGGATCGGGAACATCGCGAGCGTCGCCGAGACGGCCGCCGGCACGACGGCGATCGCCGCCACCCAGAACGACAACTTCCGGAGCAGCACGAGATACGGATTGGCCCCGTGCGCAGCCGCGAGTCCGACGGGCCTGCGCAGACGGTTCCAGTCGGCCCGGCCAAAGCGGTTTCGATGCGCCCAGAACAGCGTGACGAGTACGGCCGACACGACGAACATCGGCGCGGCAGCCACATGGACCAGCAGCCGTGATCCGGTGAGCGCCTGGCCCGACCACAACTCAGGCCATCCCGTCGTGAGGATCACCGCGCCCGACGTCACACCGAC
>SHUF01000077.1 GCA_009694745.1 Acidobacteriota bacterium | reverse complement strand
CCCAGAAGTGTTCGTGTTGACCGATGCCTCCAATATATCGCTGCTCGTCAGAGCCGACCTGGTCCGTGCGTCTTTAGTACGTGTGATCACCAACATCACGGAGGTGGAGAAGCTGCCAGGATCTGAGCTGGTGCGGGGGGGCGAGAATCGCGTGGCGCTGGCCGAAGTGCGCGTGCGACTCGAGGATCTCATGCAGGCTCGGCTTGACCCGCTGATTACGATAGCTGGACGCGGGGTGGGGCGTGAGTCAATACAGTGGGTGGCCCATGCCTTCGAGACCGCGTCAATCCAGCTGCGTGCCGCGGAGGCGCGGACGGAGACCTACCGGCAGGCCTTGCGGGAGTATTCCGGCGTCCCGACCGCGCCTTCGGCCAGCACCGGCTCAAGCGGCGGCAGGGCACAGTCATCGAGTGATGTCCAGGCCCTCACTCCGCAGATCGACAGGACGTTTATCCAAGGAATCGTCGAGCTGTCGGCGACGAACACACTGTTCCGTCAGGAGATCACAAGACGTGTGATTGTCGCCTCGCTCGAGACGGCGACCCAAACCCAGGTCGTCGAGCATTACCGCGAGCTATTGGCGTCACTAAATAACTCGGACAAGATACCTCTGCCGTTTGAGCAGGTGAGCGAAAAGCTAATTGCCATCACGACCGAGGCGAAAGAGATGACCCGTCTGTTCAATGAAATTTATGACGAGTTCTCGCGCGTGGCATTCCGCGCGGGCTCCGCCTTGTATCGGGTTGAGCAGCCCACTCAAGTCACCGTAATCCGAGCCTTTAGCATGCGCAGCTACCTTATTCTGTTGCTAGGCGTCTCCCTGGCTTCGCCCGTGGTGCTCGCCCTGGCGTGTCTGGTGCTCTTCCATTTTCGGAGATTCGTCAAGAGCGCGTTGCCCTCCTAGGCTGGACCTCCGGTCCATTCCGTGCCGACACCGACACCGCGACCGCGTGAAGTGCTCATCACCGGGGCCTACTTCCCCGAAATGAGGACGATAGGAAGCATTAGAGGGGGTGCCGCGGTTGACCGAACGCCCGTTCTCGGATCCGGCCCGCCCCTCCGCCCCCATGATCGGCCGTCGCTCGGTGCAGCACAGCGACATCTACAGCTTTGAAAGCTATACAGGGGTGACTGGCGCGATCACGCCGCGCGTGGGCATGACGATCGGACTGACGTACAACTTCGACAATCTGCTGGGGCAAGCCTTCATGGACATTCCCGGTGGGCGGTTCTTCCCAGGCTCTCCGGCGCTGCGGCTATTCCTCACCAACAAATATCAAGTGCAGCTCACTTCGGGTTTGCAAGTGAGCTTCTATTATTTTCCCCGCGGCTATCCCACCGCGCCATGTTGTCGGGGGCGCTTTGAAACGGCGCCGGGCTGACGCTTTCCTTGCCGGCGAACGGCCGATCCATCGCGGCGATGAAGTAGAAGACCAGCTCAATCGAGATCGCGAGGATGCCAATCATCGTCAAGTGAAAGCGAATCTGTTCGAGGACTGACGTCGTGAGGAGCGACAACATGGTTCCGATGAGCACGACCGCCCATAACGTCGTCGATAGTCCGTATTACGTGGGTCTTCCCTGACATAACGTCCCTTATCAGTCCCTGGCCCGAGGCCACCGGCACCGTGCGCGCTTGCCACGTGCCCACGCCGAATGTCTTGAACGCCGCCGCTTCGAGCGCCGTGAACACGGGCGCGATGTACATGGGATTCCACTCGTCCGTGCGCCAGACGCCCCACAACGCCTGATTGCGCGCGTTGTGCACCCACGCGCCCTCGTCATGCCACACCACACCCACGGTGGTGGACGCTTGCGTGGCGGGATCGGCTGTCAGCCACAGGCTACGCAGCGAGGCCCCAAGGATGAGCACCGCCATGGCAGCGAAGAGAGAAGTGCGCCGCCAGATCATCGTCGCCTCCACACTTCGTAGAGAGGCGTCTCGCGCTCGAGCGCATAACCGGACGTCAGCCACGTCTCCAGCGTCGGGGTGCGATGAAAGAACACGGAAGAATGGGCCTCCACGGTCTGGTCGCCGCGGCCCCAGTCCTGCTTTTGCAGCGCGACCACCGCCGGACGTTCGCGCGCGAGGTCGGCCAGCAGCGCATCCGAGCCGTAGCCCGGCGTGCCAGACGCAAACTCAATCACGACCGGCCGGCTCCAGTGGAATCGCGATGCGCTTCGGCGTTCACTCTTCAGCAACACACCCGGCGAGTAGCCGAAGATGTAGATCGCGTCAGTGGGCGCAGTCGTGGCCTTGATGCTCGTCGCGAGGTCCTCCACCTCGCGCGCCACAAACTTGTCCCGATCGCGTCCGCCAAACCGCGCGAGGTACGTCGGTCGATCGGTCGAGCCGGTCAGCGCGCTCCAGTCATCGCGGGTATTCTCGATGAGCTTTGGCAGGTGTCCTGATTCTCCCGGGCGAAGGCACGCCGCCACCAGCACGGCCATCATCGCCACCGGCACCAGCGGTCGAGCCCGCCAGTTCGACAGCAGCGGAGCCAGGCCCAACGCCGTCATCATGGCGAGGGCAGGAGCCGCCTGCACGAAGTACTGCGGAAGTTCCCGTGCGCCGTTGATCAGAATTGACAGGCACGACGCCGCCACCCAACTCAGAATCACGACGTCGCACAGGGCTGGCGCGCTCAGGGGCGCGCGGATCCACCTGACGGTTGCGAGAAT
Source organism: Acidobacteriota bacterium (assembly GCA_009694745.1). GTDB lineage: Bacteria > Acidobacteriota > Vicinamibacteria > Vicinamibacterales > SCN-69-37 > SYFT01. The sequence continues at coordinate 8,075 of SHUF01000077.1, read as the reverse complement.
CGCGCCCACGCCACCCAGCATCCAGAGGGCATCGTTGCGGGCGCGTTCGATGGGGAACGCGACCAGATAACCCAACGGGCTCGTGCCTTGAAACGTTTCACCTGAGTAGGCAATGTTATAGGTGACGGTTGCGAGGTGGAGATCTTGCCAAACACCAGCGGCACCCATCGCCAGAACCGGCAGGACCACCGTCAGCGCGCCTGCACCAGTCACCCATCGGATATCGCGCAGGCCCGATCGCCATGACGGCTCGCCATCGCGCGGCCAGACCATCAGGCCGACGATCACCGCCAACCCATACGCCGCCGCGTTGTATTTCAGCCAAAACGCGCATCCCAGCAACAACCCAACGACGATCACGTGCCAGGTCTTGCGGCGTTCGGCCGCGACGAGCGCCATGGCCATTGCGATCGCTAGCGCGATGAACGTCTCGCACTGCGCGCGCACAAACACGCCGCTCATTCTCTGCACCAGCGATGGATTGGCAAAGAAGAGGAAGACGGCTGCGGCGCCCAACCCCACACCCTCGGTAAATCGCCGCCGGCCGATCACCACGAGCAAGACCGCAACCAGGCCCGCCGCAGCCATGTCGGCAATCGGCACCACGGATTCATGCGGCCACACCGACCAGAGCACCGAATAGACGACGTGAATGCCCGGAGGTTTCTGATCCCATGCCGCCGCGTACGGCGCATGGCCCGCCGCCAATTGCTGTCCGGCGTAGGCATACAGGCTCTGATCGGCCGCCATCGGCTGCGCGAGTGACGGCAGGCGCAGCAGCCACAATGCCACGAGCATCGCCACCATCACCCGCCGCCACGCCGGCGATGGAGTGTGTGCAGACGACGTCGACGGCAGTGACTGAGACATGCGTGGCGGTGCGGGCACATGAATTATAGTGCTGGGGTGTCCGCCCGTCCCGCGCCAGATCTGACGATGGTCGTGCCCACCTACAACGAACGCGACCGACTGGCGGAGCTCGTGGCGGCCGTGTTTGCAGCAGCCGATACTCACGGTTTCGCACTCGAACTGGTCGTGGTGGATGACCACTCGCCCGACGGCACCGGGCAACTCGCTGACGACTTGGCCGCTCGATACCCGATGCAGGTCGTGCACCGATCGGGGAAGCTGGGGCTGGGCACCGCGGTGGTGGCGGGATTCCAGGCGGCCTCAGCGGACGTCGTCGGCGTGATGGATGCCGATTTCAGTCATCCACCTTCACTGGTGCCCGCGTTGTATGCGGCGTTCCGCTCGACCGGTGCCGACGTGGTGGTGGCCAGCCGGTATGTGCCGGGAGGTTCAACTCCCGACTGGCCGATCAAACGGCGCCTGCTCTCACGCGCGGCGTGTCTGCTGGCTCGCGGCTTGTCACCGATTCGCGATGCCGCATCCGGGTTCTTTGTCATCAAGCGTTCGATTGCCCGGGGCACCACCATCAAGGCCGGCGGTTTCAAGATCTGCCTCGAACTCATCGTCCGGAGCGGAGCGCGCAGTCTGGTGGAACTGCCTTATCGCTTCGATGACCGCGAACTGGGCCAAAGCAAGATGAGCCTGCGCGAAGCCGCCGGCTACCTCGTGCAACTCAGGGATCTCTATCGCGAGCGTCTCTCCGGATCGCGCCGACAGGCGCCTGTGTATCGGCAACTCTCGACGGCGGAGGTGGCGGCGCTGCCGTGCCCATGAAACCGTCGGGGTGGGCGGTGCGCTTCGCGCTGCTGGCCGTCATTCTCGCCGCCGAGTTTGCGGTCCTCGAAGCCGGCATGCGCTGGCAAGGCGCATCCGAAGCCTCCGCGGGGTTTCAGGGCCTGTTCATGCAGGACGCCGGCGTGGGGCATCGGCCGCGGCCGGGCGCTCATACGCGTTACGCCACCGCCGAATTCGCCACCGACCTGGCCATCAACGCGCAAGGCGTGCGTGACGACGAGGCCGTCGGACCCAAGGCTCCCAACGAAAAACGCATCGTCATTCTTGGCGATTCACTGGTGTTGTCGGTGCAGGTTGGGTTGCAGGAGACATTTGCGAAGCAACTGGAACGGGGCCTTCAACAGAACGAGCCGGTCGTTCACTAGCGGGTGATCAACGCCGGTGTTCAAGGCTACGGACCCGTGGACGAGTTGTTGTTTTATTGACGCGTGGTCGAGGCCTTCGACGCGGATCTCGTGCTGATCGTGGTGTTCGTCGGTAACGACGCCGTTGAAGCGCACGACAAAGCGTCGTGGATCGACGCGGGAGGACCGCCGGTCGCGAGTGTCTCTGATGTGGCGGCGACGCGGCTGCGCCGACTGGTGCGATCGAGCATGGTGCTGCAGAGCGCGCGCCTGCGGTGGGATCTGCTCAGGTCGCGTGTGGCCGGGCCCACGGCCGAACGCCCGTTGACCAGCTATCTGAAGGACGCGCCGCCCGATGTTCTCAACGGACTTGAGGTCAGCCGGAGGGCGTTTGGCCTGATCGCTGACCAAGCGGCATCGAAGCGCGCGCGGACCGCGCTCGTTCTGATGCCCGCGAGATTCCAGACCGACGACGCGGATTTCGAGCGGTTGCGCGCCGTGGTCGCGGCCGGTGGAGGCACGCTGGTGCGCGATGCGGCCACCGATCGGTTTCGTGCGGCACTGGCGCCACTCGGCCTGCCGATGATCGACGTGTTGCCCACCCTTCGAGCGGAGCCCGATCGCGGCGAGTTGTTCTTTCAGCGGAATGTCCACCTGACGCCACGCGGTCATCGTGTGGTGGGGAAGGCGCTCACCGCGTTCGTGAAGAGCCTGCTCAACGAGCCGCACTGAGGCGCGTCAGCGAATCCAGCCGAGCCACGCGTCGCCCGCGGCTGCCAGCGCCGCCGCCACCAGCACCACGCCCGTGACTCGCGCCAGCCCTCCGGCGCGCCACGCCCACACCGCGCCGAGCGCCGCCCAAATCACCATCACCGGATACGTGGCCAGCGTCACGCGACTGATGAACTCGAGCGCGTAACGGTAAAACGCTCGATCGACCGGCGCGACCACGACGCTCGCGGTGAACACGACGAACGTGATGGCGAGCGCCGCTAGAGCGAGTCCAAAGCGGTCCTGCCAGCCACGACGGATCCACATGAACAGGCCCGGCACAGCCAACACGACCATGGGCCAACCCACGGCCATCACACTGAACCGGGCCGCGTCGTAAACACTTGTTCCAACGGACACCGGCGTCTGCAACGGAGACGCCGATGCCGCGGCCGCCGGTGCGCCGCGCAGTCGTGCAGCCGAGCGATACGCGTCGCCGAAGTGTCCGTAGTAGACGACGATCGCCAGCGCCGCGGCCGCGACCAGCGCCGTGGCCATCATCACGGCCTCACGCCGTAACGACGGGCGGCCTTCCCACCAGTAGAGCAGGACCAATGTGCCCAGAATGGCGCCGAGCAAGGTGAAGGTGCTGATGTGGCACAGGAGCCCAAACGCGATGAGCAACGTCAACCCGGTCCACTGCCTCCAATGGCCCTTGGACAACGGCCACAGCGTGGCCGCGGCCAGAGCCGCCAGCGCCACTGACTGTCCGAACGCGTTGGTCATATTGGCGTTGCCGACGATTTCAAACGTTCGGGGTACCACGGCGTAGAGCGATGCGGCGGTCGCGGCCACCACCCGGTCGTCCCAGCTGCGCGCGATCAGGCGATAGAGCAGCAGGCCGCCGGCGGCCTCGGCGGCGGTGATGACGATGCGTAGGAGAGACACGAAGTCCGACGTGAAGACCGTCCACGGTGCCGTGAAGACATAGAGGCCGATGGCGTACGGAAATTCCACGCCGCTCGGCATCGTTTGCGTGAAGAGGTAGCGGCCCTGGAGGACCCATTCCAGACGATGGGCGTGAAAGACCGCGTCGATGACGAGCTTCGACGGGTGGAGCAGCGCCAGCAGTTTCAGATAGAGGGCCGCGAACGTCACGAACACGACGACGCGTCCCGCCACCGACACCGCTCGTCCCAGGCGCAAGCGTGACAGGAGCAGCGTGGCCCACGCGGTGAGTGCCAGTCCGATGGCGAGCCAGTCGACCGGCAGGGCGAACGCCGAGAACGGCCCGAAATCCCGCACGAGCGGCAGCGTCTGCAGTCCGGCCACGGCGATCACGCCCGCGGCCATTAACATCGCGGGCGCGCCCATCAGCATGAGCAGGCCGCCAAACGCGGCCGACGCAATCGCGGCCGCCTCAATGGCGGGTCTTGGGGGCATGGGCGTAAACCCTGCGTCGGGAGCGCAGGCCCAGCGGTCCACATAGACGCCGAGTTCACGCCGGTCGCCGCCGCCGGGCACGAACGTGTCCGTGGTCAGTGTGATGATGGCGCCGGCGCCGCGTCGCTGACTGAGCGGCACCCGGATGTCCGCGAAGTCGTTACCGGTTCCGTACCGGCCGGTCACTATCCCGTCGACCGCGAACGTGACCTCGGGAAGCATGTCGGTGGCGGCGCGTCCGCCGCGCAGCCGCACCGTGCAGGTCCATCCGCCGCGACGATCCAGATCCGGCAGCCGCATCGTGACCTGTCGCCGCGTCCAGGCGAACGTGTCCTGCCCGGCGCGTTCACCCTCGTAAAAGCCCGTGAGGACGCCGGGCATGGGGCGATCCATCTCGAGCGTGAATCCGGGATGTGCGGCGTACGCGGCGACGAGCGCAGTAGCGCCCGCGAGTGCCGCGAGCACGAGGCCCAGGGTGACGCGAGGCCATTGGCGGAGTGAGACAGATGAGCGGCCCGCCACGCCTTATCCTGCCGGCGAACCAAGTTTTCGGCAGACGACGTGGTAACCGCTGGTCATGATGCCACGTTCCGGCGCGAGTCGCCGGGAATCACCGAACTCGCGCGAGATCAGTCCCGACCACGGGCGAATGGCCTGGGCCAGCACCAGCCACAGCACGCGCGCGGGTCCCCAGCCCAGCGTGTCGGCCTGCATGCCCAGGCGCTGGACCAGCACCGCGATGGCGCCAACCGCGGTGGTTTCCTCACGGACGTCGACATCCTCGAACCGGCGCATCAGGTGGCGCAGGCCGAACTTCGTGAACCGGAAGTAATCGTGCGGCGCGTCGTGAATCGGAAACAGGAAACGCGTGGTGAGCAACAACGTGCCGCCGGGCGCGAGCACCCGGAACATTTCGTCGATCGCCGCCTGCGGCTCGGGCAGGTGTTCGAGCACTTCGGTGCAGAGCACGACCGGGAACGCCGCCTCCCGGAACGCCAGGCGCTGCGCGTCGGCGACCACATCGATGCCGGGGCGGGCCGCGAGGTCCATCGCCACTCGATTGGGAAACGACGTCGCATACGGGCCGGTCTGCGCGCCGATGTCGAGCGTGAGGGCCGTGCTCGCGTGCTCCTGCACAAAGCGATCGAGGGTGATCCTGGTGATCTTGGCGGAGAGGGCGCGGTGAAGCCGGCGGAGCAGGGCCATGGTCCAGACCGGACGATTCTATCGTGCCATGGCGCGCCCCGCGCCGAACGCCTTGGACTATATTGCTTACCGTGTTGTCGCTGCCGCGCTGATGGTCTTCACCTCCCTGCAGTTCGTCGCCTTCTTTGTGTTGGTGTACGCGGCCTATCGCGTGATGCCCCATCGTGGCCAGAACTGGCTGCTGGTCGTCGCCAGTTATTACTTCTACGCGGCGTGGGACTAACGCTTCCTTTCGCTGCTCGTCGGTTCGACCCTGGTGGACTACGCGGTGGCGCGCGCGATCGCGGCCACGACCGATCCCCTGCGTCGCAAGCGCCTGTTGTGGCTGAGCCTCGCGTTCAACTTCGGCATGCTCGGCTTCTTCAAGTACTTCGATTTTTTTGCCGGCAGTCTCGCGACGATGTTTGCCGCGCTCGGCTGGACGCTCGATCCGATCACCCTGCACGTCATCCTGCCAATCGGCATCTCCTTCTACACGTTCATGTCGGTGAGCTACGTCATCGATGTGTATCGCCGCGACATCCCACCGACCGAGTCGTTGCTGGACTTCGCCGTGTTCGTCGCGTTCTTCCCGCATCTGGTCGCGGGTCCGATTCTTCGCGCCTCGCTGCTGCTGCCGCAGATCCATCAGCCACGGCGCGTGACCCGGCGCCACATCGTCGAGGGCGCCTGGCTCATCACGTGGGGCGTGTTCCAGAAGATGTTCGTGGCTGACAATCTCGCGGGCTTGGTGAATGGGGTGTTCAGTCCGTCGGCCGACCCCACCGGCGGTGACGTCCTGGTCGCCACCTATGCGTTCGCGTTTCAGATCTTCGGTGACTTCGCCGGCTACTCCAACATGGCCTGCGGCATGTCCAAACTGATGGGCATTGAGCTGAACGTGAACTTCAGATTCCCGTACTTCGTGACCTCGCCCCAGGCGTTCTGGCGGCACTGGCACATCAGCCTGTCCACATGGCTGCGTGACTACCTTTACATTCCGCTCGGCGGCAACCGTGGTTCTTCGTGGCTCACCCAGCGGAATCTGCTCGTCACCATGGTGCTGGGTGGCCTGTGGCACGGCGCCGCGTGGACCTTTGTGGCGTGGGGCGTGTATCAAGGGCTGGTGCTGGTCGTGGCGCGCGCCATCACCGAACGTGGCCGCGCTCTGACCGCCACCTGGCAGCGCGTGCTTCTGGGCCTCGTGATGTTTCATGTCACTTGCTATGGGTGGCTCATCTTCCGCGCGCGTTCCATGGGACAAGTCGCGAACTTCACCCGACTCCTCTTCACAGAGCCGCGTCTCACGGCCGCTGCCTGGGACTCCCTGGTCGTGCCTCTCGTCCTCATCGTCGTGCCCCTGCTCGTGGTGCACCTCCATCAGGCGCGGCAGGATGATGAGCTGTCGGTGTTGCGGCTGCCGCTCCCGGTTCGTTACGCCGTCGTCTGCGCCATCGGGTACCTGGTGCTCCTCTTTGGTGACTTCGAAGGCGCGGAGTTCCTCTACTTCCAGTTCTGAGCCATACTCGCCAGGAGGTGAAGTGAGACGCATCTGGGCAGCCATCGTGGTGACCGTCATCGGCCTCTCGGCGGGACCGGTTTCGATGTCGGCCCCGCAGCAACGCCGCCTGCCGCCGGCCATGGGCGTCGAGGAGGCCACGGCGTTGACCCAGGGGTGGGCGCTGCTGGCGCAGGGTCTGCTTGATGAAGCGGTGGCCTCGTCGGATGAGACGCTTCGGCGATACCCGAAAAATCAGGCGGCCTTGGCGCTGGTTGTGGAAGTGGCGGTCGCGCGGTTCGGCGCCCGGACGGCGCTTGACCGGTACGAGCGCTGGCTCGGCAGCCGGACCTTGGAGGATCCGTACACCCTGCGGCGCGTGGCACGGGCCACCCTCTGGGAAGCGGCGCGCCAACCCGGGAGCGGCGAACGATACGAGGCCCTGAAGGCGCTTCTCGCCGATGGGGAAGCGGAGGCCACCGCCGAGTTGTCACAGGGAATGGATCAGGGGAGCCTAGCCGACACCCAGATCATGGCCGCCCTGGGCAGCGGAAAAGCTGTGCAGCGTCTGGTCGATCGGATGAACGGCGATCAGCCCCTGACGATGGGCATGATCCGGGCGATGGGCGACAGCCGCCACGCGCTGGCCGTCGAGCCGCTCGTGTATCTGCTCAAGGATACCCGGCCAGAGTTTCGCGCCGCCGCCGCTCAGGGGCTTGGGCGCATGCAGGCCCGCGAGGGGATCGCCCCGCTTCGCGGCCTGATTCAGGACATGCATCCCGACGTCCGCCTACAGGCCGCGGCGGCGTTGTGGTTGATGGACGACGGGTCAGGTCTGGCGGTGTTGCGCCAGTTTGAGGAGTCCGAATACCCCGCCATCCGCTTGGCAGCGTTGCAAGCGACCCGCACCAAACCGGACGGCGGCTGGACGTCGCGGGCCCTGGTCTTGCTGCAGGCCGATGACGCCATGGTTCGGGTGCAGGCCGCCAGTCTGGTGGCTCCGAGCGACCGCGAGGCCGCGCGCCAGGCGTTGGACGCCCTGGCCGGTCACGAGAACATCGCCATTCGAGAGGCCGCGGAGAGGGCGGTTGCCGACGTCGTGGCCGTCGACCTGCCCACGTTGCGGGGCTTGTTGCGCAGCGGCAATCCACCGGTTCGGGTGGCGGCGGCCACCCGGCTGCTCGAACAGA
>SHUF01000076.1 GCA_009694745.1 Acidobacteriota bacterium | reverse complement strand
TAAGGAAATAACTGACGCATTCTGGCTGCCGAGGCATCCCGCCCCGCGGCGTTGCTCGTCGGTCGAATACACTGGGTATTCTCCCTCCTCGCGCCTGGCGGGATCGGGCGCCTCGGCACCCAGAATTGCGCCAGTTATTTCCTTACGGGTCCTTAGTACGCCCCCGCGTAACAGTCGCGCCGCGGGTCTGCGCCCGCGAGCCTCGACCCGGTTCGTGGGTCGATCATGACGCCTGTGGCGCAGCCACTGATCGAGAATGCCGGCACCATGCGGACGTCGTGACCGCGTGCCTTGAGTGAGTCGAGCACGGCCTGCGGGATGCCGGTTTCCAGATCGAGCCGGTTCGCGTCAATGCGATGCGGCCAAAAGGACCCGAGGAAGTGAAACGTCTGGATGCGCGGCAGTTCGAATGCCGCGTGCAGGTTGGGATACCAGGCCGATCGAAATTCGAGCACGTTCAGGAGCGCCTGCAGGATCGTCTGCTCCTGGTTGTCACCGCCAGGCGTCCCCAGCGCGAGGAAGGGCTCGCCGTTTTGCAGGATGATGCTCGGCGTGAGCGTGTAGCGCGGCCGTGAACGCGGCCGGATCTGCCCCGCCTTCGTCGGGTCGAGCCAGAACTGCTCGCCTCGCGTGGAGAGTCCCACACCGGTGTTGCCCGCGATCACGCCACCGGTGATCCATCCACCTGATGGCGTTGCGTCGAACACATTGCCGTCCTTGTCGATGATGGCGATGTGCGTGGTGTCTTTGAGCGACGCGTCCTCGTCGCCCGCACGCACGGGCCCGCCTTCGGCGGGCGAACCGTAGGGCGTGGCTTTAGCCGCGCCACCACCGCCGAGGCCGGCTTTCCAGAACGGCCACGACTTCACCGTCGGATCGAACGGCAGCGGATCGCCGGCCACCTGCGCGGCCTGGGCCTTCGCCATGTCGATCTGGGATGCGCGCTGCTTCGCGTAGGCCTTCGACAACAACCCTGTCGCCGGCACGTCCACGAACGAGGGGTCGGCGTAGTAGCTGTCGCGGTCGGCGTACCCCATCTTGAGCGCCTCGGTGACCACGTGCAGGTAGTCGGCCGAGTTGTGCCCCATCTTCTGCAGGTCGAACGTTTCGAGGATATTGAGCGCCTGCAGCAGCGTGGGCCCCTGGCTGTTGAAGCCCTGCTTGTAGACCTGGTAGCCGCGATACGTCACCGAGGTGGCAGGTTCCACGCGCGCATAGAACTCCGCAAAGTCCGCCTCATCGAACGGCGATCCGTGTTGCCTGAGGAAGGACACGATCTCGCGCGCGATATCACCTTTGTAAAAACGATCGCGCGCGGCCGCGATGCCTGCAGCGCGGCCACCGATCACCGCCGCCCGTTCGGCGTCCACCATCTTCTGGAGCGTGGCGGCCAGATCGGGCATGCGAATGGTGTCGCCCGCCTCGTACAGCGACCCGTCAACCTTCAGCCACATCTTCTGATTCGTGGGCCACGCTTTGATGAAGTCCTGGTTGCGCGAAATGGTGGACGCGGTGCGTGGGCGAAGCGGGAAGCCGTTGCGCGCGTACTCGATCGCGCGGGCAGACACCTGCGCGAACGACAGCGTGCCCCACTTTTCAAGCACGGTCAGTGCGGCATGCGGAGCGCCCGGCACCACCACCGGGTCCAGTCCCGCGCCGGCCAGGGTCTTGTTGCGCGACGTGAACCAGTCAATCGTCGCAGCCCGGGCGGCCCACCCCTGCCCCACCACCGACATCACGGCACGTTCGCTCTGGGGATACACGAGGACGAGACCTTCCCCGCCGAACCCATACAGGTCCTGCTCCACCACGCCGCCCACGAGCATCGCCGCTACGCCCGCATCAAACGCATTGCCGCCCTTCTGCAGAATCTCGATCGCCACGGCGGTCGTCAACGGATGCCCGGCCGACACGCCGGCGTTCCGTCCCATCACAGGCGGGCGCTGCGCTGACAGGGACGGGACCAGGGCGAGCATCAGGGTTAGTACGAACAGCGGGGCTACTCGCGGCAGTCGGGACATACGGGGACGATATCGTATTCGCTGATGAAATTGAGGGTTGAGGATTGAGCGATTGAGGATCGGGATGGGACGGATTGGTGATGGTGGATTGAGGATGGGGATTGGCTCATCGCGGGATCGTCGGGATTGCGCGATTGCGCGCTATTTCTTCCATCCCAGGATGTGGCAATTCGAACTGCCGTTCCACCCATTGGCGACACACCGCTGATCCGTGACTATGCCGCGAACCTTGTCCCCCGGCACCAGTATGTCCACTTGGCCGTCCGGTCGCGCGACGGTGGGGGCCCATGTCAGTTTGCAGCCGCGTGCGCACCTGACTTCAACCTCGCCATTCTCGGAGAACACTTGAAGTTCGAAGTCGGAATTCGCCGACAGTTCGGGTGGCGCCGGCTTGGCGAGTGCCGCGCCAGCCTGAGCGTGCGTTTGCGCGTGACCGACCGCCCAGCCGACGCCAACTAACCCAGCGACAAAGAAGACACGTAGGGCGCTTCGGACCATGGATACCTCCTGATTGGGACGGGCCCTGGCACGTCTACCAGGCGCAGAACATGGTGCCAACCTGAATGAACTACGTCCTGCCTGCTTTCAGGTGCACACTCATCCACTCTGGACTCTCCCACTTGGGAGAGCTTGCCAGCGTTGACGCGCCGGTGCAAACGGCCGTCCGTCCGACCTGGGCGCTCGCGGGACGCGTGACGAACAGCATGGCTACGACGGTGATGGAAACCCAATTTGGGTCTGCGATCGCACCAACTTCCCCACCACCCGGCAGGGCGATAGTAAGGTTGCCGCGCCAATCCCACAATCGCCCAATCCCACAACCCGAAATTCCGCAATCCGGCCATCCGCCCATCCCCATCGAGACTCAGAAATCAGCAATGCGTCCCATCCCGATCCTCAATCCCTCAATTCTCAACCCTCAATGGAGGCAACTGTGTAAAATGTCCTCTCCTAGTTTTTCCCAAGGAGTTAGACATGCGAGCATTGTATGTATCGGTAGCGGCGTTGGCCGTGACCCTGGCAGTGACGAGCGGTATGCAGGCGCAGCAGGCGGCGGCCATGCAGGACGCGGACCGCAAGGTCGTCGGTGGCGGCATCATGGCGCCAGGTTGGGCCGGCAAGGCCGATGGCGCCGGCAAAGTGGAAGACGCGAAGCTGGTGCTGGCCGCGGGCAAGTTCACCATCACGACTGGCCCGGCCATCAGCTATTGGAACCCGGCCAATACGGCGTCGGGCGACTACACGGTTTCGGCCACGTTCACCGAACCGCAGTACATGAACCTCAATGACCACCCACATCCGTACGGCATCTTCATTGGCGGCAACGATTTGGGTACGGCCGACGCCAGCATGATGTATTGCGCGCCGTATGGCTCGGGCACCGTCATCATCCGCGGATTCGGCGGCAGCGTAGACGGCAAAGCCGTCACGTTCCAGATGAACGGCCGTCGTGGCGCACCGGCGGAATCAGTCAAGAAGGCCGAGAAGGGCCAGTCGGTCACGCAGGACGTGGCGTGGTCGGTCAAGGGCGGTCGCGCCGAGTGCTCGATCAACGGCGCGGTCGTTGGCGGATACGACACGGCCGAGCTCGTCGGGGCCGGCAAGCTCAAGTCACTCAACGGCGTCTACGGCATCCGCGCCGCGCACAACGTCGAGGTCATCGTCTCCAACTTCGTCAAGAAGTAGTCCCTATCGGCGCTTCTTGGGCGCCTTCGCAGACGCGGTTTTCACTGCAGCGCGCGGCTTTCGGGCCGCGCGCTTTTTCTTTGCGGGCGCGGCTTCTGCAACCGCCTGGGCGACCACCGCCGGCACTTCCTCAACCACCTCCACGGTGGCGATCGTCTCCGGCTCGTCCGACACGACATCGGCGCCAGCTTCCGGCGTCTGGGCCGACGACAATCCCGCGCTGCCACTCTGGAACACCCTGATGACCCCCTGCCGGTCACGCTCGACGCGGAACGCGCCTTCCTTGTGCGATGCGCGGAGCAGGTCCACCAGAGACGCAAATCCATACGCACGCTCGTCGAACGGCGGCGTCTGCGCGCGCAGGACCTGCTTCACGGTGCGCAGATACAGCGGCCACTTGCGCACGTCGGAGGTCGTGATAATCCGGTACATCTCGCTGACACCCTCGGCCGGTGTGCCAAGCACCTGCACGGGCCCTGTCGGCTCCGCACTGGCTTGTGAAGGCTGCTGCGGCGTTGGTGTCTGCTGCTGAGGCTGCTGCCCGCGCTCGGGCCTGTCGCGTCGGTCGTGCCGGCCCTGCTGCTCTGGTCGGTCAGTCGCCGGCGCCGATGCGGCCGTGCCTGCCGGGGCTTCCACCTCTCCGGTGGCGGTCACCTCTGAGAGGTTCACTCCCTCGGCCGGCGCCACAAGCCAGCCACCCTTGGCCTGGTGCACACGCAGCACGCCAGCCTTCTCCAGTTTCTGCGCGAAGTCACGGAACGAGCCCGCGCCGTAGTTCCGCTCTGAGAACGTGGAATCCAGTTGCAGCAGGGTGCTCTTGAGCAGTCCCAACTGCGGGTCCACGTCGCGTTCAATCAGCACCTTCATCGCGCGTTTCACGAGCGGAATCACGTCACCCAATTCCGCGCGCTCGCTCCTGGCCGCACGCGGTCCAGCCTGCCGGCGGCCGCCGCCAATCAGGTTCTCGTACGCGATGAACTCATGGCAGTTGCGCTGCATGATGATGCTCGTGAACTGCTGTCCGCCCACGACAAACACCTTCTTGTCGTACTGCTTGAGCTTCTCCACGAGGCTGATGAAGTCGCTGTCGCCGCCGACGATGACGAAGGCGTTGATGTGGGGATGGGTGAAGGCCATCTCCAGCGCGTCGAGGGCGAGGTTGATGTCGGCCCCGTTCTTGTCGCCGCCGGGCGTCAGGTTGCGCTGCACCATGCGTATGGCGTGTTGCGTGAGCGCGCGGCTATAGCCACCGGCACGCTGCCAGTCGCTGTAGGCCATCTTGGAGACGACCTCACCGCGCTCCTTGAGCGCTTCGAGCACGAGGCCGGCGTCAAACGCAGCCCCGAGGGTGTTCTTCACACCAATTTCGATGTTGTCAAAGTCGATAAATACGGCAATACGGAGTCGATCGGTCGTGGACATCTTCCTCGGTTATCTGTCCGGTTGCGGGGTGACCCGCAAGTAAGGCTTCTTGGTTTCGAAGCCTTTCGGAAACTTGGTTTTGGCGTCGGCGTCAGAGACGGCCGGCACGATGATGACGTCTTCGCCCTGCTTCCAGTCAGCAGGCGTGGAGACGGAGTACTTGGCCGTGAGCTGCAGCGAGTCGAGCACGCGCAGCAGTTCCATAAAATTCCGGCCGGTGGATGCGGGATAGGTCAGCGTGAGCTTGACCTTGTTGTCGGGCCCAATGATGAACACCGACCGAACGGTCTGGGTGTCGTTGGCATTGGGGTGGACCATGTCGTAGAGATCGGCCACCTTCTTCTCAGGATCGCCAATCATCGGGAAGTTGACCTGATGGCCGGTCACGTCCTTGATGTCGCCTTCCCAGCGGACGTGGGATTCGACCCCGTCCACGCTCAGGCCAATCATCTTGCAGTTGCGCTTTTCGAACTCGCCCTTGAGCGCAGCCGCGGCGCCCAGTTCGGTCGTGCAGACGGGCGTGAAGTCCTTGGGGTGAGAAAACAGGATGGCCCAGCCGTTGCCTTTCCATTCATGGAAATTGACTGTGCCCTGCGTGGTGTCTGCAGTGAAATCCGGTGCAACGTCTCCCAATCGAACTGCCACTTGGCCTCCTGTAAGCCTCTAACGATATCAAAGCTCGACAGATCGCGCTCGATCGCACATGATGGACGATTGGCGTCTTTACCGGGCTTATTTGTGAAAATAAACGAATTTCTGAGTGAAATGGACCGCCAGATCAGGCGGGATGCGGAAGATGCTGCGCCGCCGGGCGCGGGCCACCGCGTCGAATATCTGTTTGCCGTGGACCGCACGGCCACCCGGGAGGAGGGCGCGCTGGTGGTGCGTCTGCTGGCCCGCACGCGCCGCGCGGACGGCACCTGGGGTCGGCCTGCGCCGGCTGCCGCCGGCCCCAATGAAGCGCTGGCCGCCGCGCCCACCGACCGCCGTCTGCTGGCGTCGTTGCTTGGCGCCACCGCGCGTGAATCCGACCAGCCAGACCAGCCGCGACCCGACAGCGGTCTGCGTTTCGTCCTGCCAGGCGCGCTGGCACTCGAGTGGGTGCCGCTTGCGGCGCGGGCCGGCCGGTTGATCATGCGCGACGGGCCCGAGTCCACGTCCATCCGCCCGTTGCAGTGGGACGATGGCCCGGTGTGGCGATTCACCGTGGAGGCCCATGCCACGGCGGAAGCACCTATGACGGCGGAAGCACATATGAAAGATGCGCCCGAAGGGCATTGGGTGTCGGGCGTGTTGGTGCGGCGCGAAGACCGGCTGAAAGTGACCGACCCGGTGCTGCTCCTTGAAGTAGGCCTACTCTTCACGCACGAACGCGTGGCGGCGTTTGATCCAGGTCCATCGTTCGGCGTCCTATCACTTCTCCGCGAACAAGGCCACGTGCTGGTGCCGGCGGCAGACACCGCGCGTTTCGCGCAGATGCTCAACCGGCTGGATGTGGACCCGGCCACCCTGCCAGCGTCGCTGATTCTCGCCCCCCTTCGCGTGGCGCCATCGGCCCGGTTGCACCTCATGCCGGTGCAGTCGCCGATCGAAGTACCCGCTGGGGCTGCCCCGGCGCCGGCCGATTCGCACGTCCAAGCCACGTTGTCGTTCGACTATGACGGCACACACGTGCCGGCGGCGCCGGCAGAGACGTTTTTCGACGCGGACCGGCAGCGCATCATCCATCGCGATCCGGAAGCTGAACAGGAGGCCTTCGAACAGTTGCTCTGCCTAGATGCGGTCCGCGCAACGCTCCACGATCCTGGCGCGTGGCGTGTGCCGGCGAAGGACCTGGGCACGTTCGTGCGCACGCTGATTCAGGAAGGCTGGCGCGTTGAGGCCGGCGGCGTACCGTACAAAGCCGCCGGGCCCGCGCGACTCACCGTGACATCGGGCGTGGACTGGTTTGACCTGACAGCGGTAGTCCCGTTTGGCAACGCCTCGGCGTCACTCGTGGAGTTGCTGGCGGCGCTGCGCCGAGGGGAAAAGACCATTACGCTCGGCGACGGGTCGGTCGGCATGTTGCCCGACGAATGGCTCAGGCGGTATGCGCCACTCGCCGCGGCGGGCATCGAAAATGAAGACGGCTCGATCCGGTATCAGCCGTCACAGGCCGCACTGCTCGATGCCATGCTCGCCGCGCAGGCCACCTATGCGGACGTCCAGGTAGACGACGCGTTCGCGCGCATGCAGGAGCGCCTGGCGACGTTTGATCGCGCTGAAGCGCTGGACCCGCCGGCCATCTTCACGGGCACGCTGCGCAGTTACCAGCGCGAAGCGCTCGGCTGGATCCAGTTCCTGCGTCACTTCAGGTTCGGCGGCTGCCTCGCCGACGACATGGGTCTGGGCAAGACGGTCACCGTGCTGGCGGAACTGGCGCGTGTCTCCGACGCCCGGGCGAATGCCCCGGAAGAATCGCGCGGCCCTCGGCCATCGCTGGTCGTCGTGCCGCGATCCGTCATTCACAACTGGATGAACGAGGCCGCCACGTTCACGCCAACACTACGGGTGCTCGACTACTCCGCCAGCGACCGGCGCCTGGCTGAAGGGCACATCGGCGACTACGACCTGGTGCTCGTGACCTACGGCACGGTCAGGCGCGATATTGAGCGTCTCAAAGACGTCGAGTTTGAATATGTGATTCTCGACGAAGCGCAGATGATCAAGAACGCGGCGACCGTGGCGTCCAAGGCCGTGCGGTTGCTCAAGAGCCGGCATCGACTGGCGCTGTCTGGCACGCCGATCGAGAACCACCTGGGCGAGTTGTGGAGCCTATTCGAATTCCTCAACCCCGGGCTGCTCGGGCGGTCATCGGTGTTCCAGCGCGCCACGTCCGCGTCGCAGCCCGATGCCGACACCGTGGCACTGATTGCGCGCGGCCTGAAGCCGTTCCTGCTGCGCAGGACCAAGGCACAGGTCGCCACCGAGCTTCCAGCCCGGACCGAGCAGACGCTGACGTGTCTGCTCACGCCGCGCGAGCGCGGGTTCTATGATGCGCTGCGCCGACACTACCGCGACTCACTGCTCTCGCGGGTGTCGAAGGTCGGCGTTGGACAATCAGGACTCCAGATTCTTGAAGCACTGCTGAGGTTGCGCCAGGCCGCGTGCCATCCCGGACTCGTCTCACCGGCGCGGCAGTCCGACCCGTCTTCGAAGCTCGACCTGCTCCTGGAGAACCTCAGAGAAGTGGTGGACGAGGGCCACAAGGCGCTGGTGTTCTCGCAATTCACCAGCCTCCTGGCGCTCGTGCGGCCGATGCTGGACCAGGCGAAAATCACCTACGAGTATCTGGATGGCCGGACGCGCGACCGGGCCACACCCGTGACCAGGTTTCAGGAAGATCCGTCGTGCCAGGTGTTCCTGGTGAGCCTCAGGGCCGGAGGCGTGGGCCTCAACCTGACGGCGGCCGACTACGTGTTCCTGCTCGACCCGTGGTGGAACCCCGCAGTGGAAGCACAGGCCATCGACCGCACACACCGTATCGGGCAGACCAAGGAAGTCTTTGCCTACCGCCTGATTGCGGAAGACACCGTGGAGGAAAAGGTCCTGGCGCTGCAGCAGACCAAACGCGCGCTGGCCGAGGCGGTGCTCTCAGCCAACCCGGTGGGCCTGCGCGGCCTGAGCACGGACGATCTGGATTTGTTGCTGTCGTGACACGCGAAACAAGACCGGAAACGACCTCTGAGGTTGTTTCCGGAGATCGTTCCCAACGTCACTTCTCCGGCAGCAGCACCACTTTCACATACCGCGACATGTTGAGATAGGTCCGGGCGGCGGCCTGAATGCCGGCCGCGGCGAGCTTCTCGTAATACGACGGGATGTCGAGCAGGGTCTCGGGCGCCTCGCCGTGCTGGTAGTTGAACGCGGTCTGGGACAGCACATACGCGTTCTGCTTGATGTTGGTCTCGAAATCGCTGAGCATCGCGGCCTTCACGTCGCTGACCTGTTTTTCAGTGGGTCCGCCAGCGATGAACGCCTGGATCTCCGCAAACACGCGCTTGCCCAGAGACTCGGTGCGGCTCGGGTCGCTGCCGAAACTGATCGACACTTGATACTGTTCGCGCGGCCGGTCCTCGTAGCTCGCGCCCACGCCCACGCTGTACGTGCCGCCCAGTTCTTCACGCAACGTCTCACGCAGCCGCGTCTGGAGGATGTCGGCCATCGCGCGGATAGCCACGCGCTGCTCCTGGTTGTACTGAAACGGCCCGTTGAAGATGACGCTCGTCTGGCTCTTGGGCTCGATGCCTTTTCGCACTTCGCGCTCGACAACCCCCTCAGGCGTACGTTCGCCGATGTCCTTCCAGGTTTCCTTGCGGCCCAGTGACGGCAGGCTGGCAAGGTAGCGCTCCACGAGCGGACGCATCACGGCCAGGTCAAAACTGCCCACAAACACGAACGTGGAGTCGCCCATGTCGGCGAACCGTTCTCTGTAGAATCGCATCGCCGTGTCGAGACTCACCGTCGCGAGTTGCTCGGGTGTTGGCGTCCGTGCCCTGGGATGATCCTGCGTCATGGTCTTGCTGACCATCTCGGCAAACGCAAACTCCGGTGAGGCCTGCTGGTTGGCCAACATCGACTTCATCTGGCCCATCATGACGCCGAACACCGCCGGGTCCGCGCGGGGTTCCATCACCCGCAGCCAAGCCAGCTGGAACATCGTTTCCAGGTCCTTCTTCGCGGCGCGGCCGCCCAGGCCCTCTTCAAGCTCGGTGATCGAGGCCGAAGCCGCGGCCACTTTTCCTGCCATGGCCTTGCCCAGCTCGATATTGCTCAACTTGCCCAGTCCGCCGATGCCCACCAGGGCCGAAGCTGCATCTGCAGAGAGAAAGTCCGCATCACTCGCGAGCGAACTGCCACCAGCGCTGAATGCGCGAAATAGAATCTCGTCTTCCTTGAAGTCGGTCGGCTTGAGCACCACCTTGATGCCGTTGGACAGGTCCCACTCGGTCACGCCGAATCCGCGGGGCGTTTCCTTCGTGACCCGGCCCGGCGTGGGGGGGGTCGTCATGAGCGTGGTGGCCGTCACCGTGTCCACGTAGGCGGTCAGGGGCGCCGAGGCGCCGGCGGCAATGGCCGCCGCCAACTGGCGTTCGGTGGGCAGCGGCACACCGTCCTTCTTCGGCGCACCCACGAGCACCACCCGATTCCCCTCAGGCACCCACTCCGCGGCAAGCCCGTTCACTTCAGCAAGGGTGATCGTCGGCACCATCTTCCTGGTGAGATCGACCTCAAACGCGAGCCCAGGAATCGGCTCACCCTGAGTCACCGCGCGAATGTATTCGGCCGCCAGCTGCCCAGACGGCCGCTTGTCTTTTTCGACCAGCGCCTGCTCAAAGCCACGCAGGAAGCTGGTCTTCTGGCGATCGAACTCCGATTGCGTGAAGCCGAACTTCACCACGCGCTCGGCTTCCGCGTAGAGCGCGGTCAAGCCCTTCTCAATGCCGCCTTCCTTCACCATGGCGTTGAGCATCGAGGCTTCGGCACTCTTGACGAACAACCCGCGAGCGGCGCCCGCGGCCATGAACGGGGCATCGGGCTTCTGCGACATCTCGCCAAACCGTGCGTTCAGCATCCCGGCGAACATGCCTTCCACAATCTGGCGGCGGTACGAGCCCACGGTGGACTGGTCGCGCAACGCCATCTTGCCGTACACACTCACGGTCGTCATCGGCGCTTCGGCGTCGCTGGCGATCGCATACAGCGTGCCCGGTTGCGGCGGCACCGCATAGGTCGGCAGCGGCCGCGGGTTCGTCGCCTTCGGCATCGCGCCAAAATGTGTGGCGATGAGCTTCTGCATCGCGGCCACGTCAAAGTCGCCGACCGCAATCACCGTCATCAGGTCGGGCCGATACCAGTCTTTGTAGAACCGCGTCAGGCTCTCGTGCTTGAACGTCTGCAGGCTCTCCACGGTGC
>SHUF01000075.1 GCA_009694745.1 Acidobacteriota bacterium | reverse complement strand
GGCGACATACGCCAGTAGATGAGCGCGCTGTCGCGTGGCCGTGCCTTTGTCTTCCTCCTGGAGCCGTTGCTTCAGCAGTCGGCGGATGCCCGATCGAAGTATCCAGTCGGGGAGCAGATCACGCTCGACCAGGGTTTCGTACCAGGCCGCCTCGCGGTGTTGAATGCGCTGTTCTTCAGCGGCCAATGTGGCCATATCGTGTGTTCCTCTGTGTCCGGAAAGTGTTGCGGCCTCACGGCCTCGAGCGTTGGCACTCGTGTTCGAATGCCTGCAAGTCGGCGAGCATGATCACGGGTCGTTTCACCAGTGAGAGATTGAGTTCCGCTGCGCCCGCGCCGCCCAGCCAGAGACGCGCCCCTGCCGGCATGGCGGCCGCGACGGTCGCCACCTCCGCTGGAGTCTTGTCGGATACAACCGTGATGCCGAGCAGGACGATCTCCGCGGAGACCAGACGCGCGACCCGAGCCGTTTCAGCCGCCGGCAGATCTGCGCCCAGATAGACCGCTTCAATGCCGGACATCGAGGCCAACATGCTGGCGGCCAGAATCCCGAACTCATGCGTCTCGGCCACGGGCGTGGCCACAACCATCCGCCTCACGGGTGTTGACGGTCGGAACAACCGGATCATGCCCCCGAGTAGATTACGAAGGGCCTGCGAGACTAGGTGCTCTTGCGCAATCGCAAATCTGCCGTCGTACCAGCGCGTGCCCACCTCGCGCATCAGTGGCACGACCGCCAGGTGGACGAAGTCCCTCGGCGCCAGGACAGCGGCCAGTCGGCCAAGCTCGTCGCTCACACGGCCCGCATCAAAACTCTCGATGGCCGCGAGCGCAGGTCGCAACAGATCGACAGGCGCAGCGGAGACCGCCGCGCGGCTCGCTGGCGGCTCGAGCAAGGTCGTCAACTCCGCGTCTGACAAGGCCGCAATGCCGCCGATCGCATGGCCTTTCTTCACAAGACGGTTCAGCCGGACCAGGCGATCGATCTGGGCTTGGCCGTACTGACGCCCTCGGCCCGAGCGCTCCGGCACCACGGCTTGGTAGCGCCGTTCCCACGCGCGAAGCGTGTCGGGGCTGATGCCCGTGAGTTTTGCCACGGCTCGAATCGGGTAGCTGGTGGCCATCCTCTGGCACTGTAGCGTCTCGAAGGCCTGCTTGTCAATGATTTGTAATGGACAAAAGCTTGACATAACGCTTCACTTGAACGAGGATTCGGGTGTGGATACCGCCGTTGCCGCCAATCCGAAGGACCGCTACCAGTTTGGAGCCGTCCTCTTCTTCGTCGTGCTCCATCTGGGAGTGGTGGCGGTGTGGTGGACGCCGCCGACGCTTCCGCTGCTGGCGCTGTTGGCGGCGACCTACGCGGTCCGCATGTTCGGGGTGACGGCCGGGTACCACCGCTACTTCGGGCATCGGAGCTATGCCCTTGGTCGCGTGGCGCAATTAGCCATGGCGTTTCTGGCGCAAACCTCCGCGCAAAAGGGTGTGTTGTGGTGGGCGGCCCATCACCGTCTCCACCATCGCGAGTCGGACCGTGAGGGGGATGTGCACTCGCCTCATCGGCGTGGCTTCTGGTGGGCGCATGTCGGCTGGGTGCTGTCCAACGACTTCGATGAGTACGACCCTGGGGCGGTTCGTGACTTTCAGCACTACCCTGAACTGGTGTGGCTCGACCGGCACCATTGGGTGCCGACCGTGGTCTTCGGTGCTTTGGTCGCGGCAATCGGCGGATGGCCGGCGTTTGTCTGGGGGTACGTGGTCTCGACGGTCGTGCTCTATCACTGCACGTTCGCGATCAATTCTCTGGCGCACCTCTGGGGCACACGTCGCTTCGACACGGCTGATGAGAGCCGTAATAACTGGTGGCTGGCGCTCATCACGTTGGGCGAGGGCTGGCACAACAACCATCATTTTTCACCGGGCAGCTGTCGTCAGGGGCGACACTGGTGGGAACTCGACATTACGTATCTCATCCTCAAGGCCCTCAGTTGGGTGGGCATCACGCGCGGCTTTCGCCCGCTCCGGAAGGCGCGGACAGATCCGTGAAACGCATCGCCGTCATCGGCTCGGGCATCGCGGGGCTGTCGGCGGCCTACTACCTCAGTCGCGTACATGAGGTCCATGTCTTCGAGCGCGACACCCGCATCGGGGGCCACACCCACACAGTGATGGTGGACTCGGCGAACGGGCCTGTCTCGATCGACACGGGATTCATCGTGCACAACGAACGCACGTATCCCCGATTCTGCCGGCTCATGGCGGAACTCGGTGTCGAGACGATGCCCAGCGATATGTCGTTTGCCGTGACCACACCGGGTGGAACGTTTGAGTACTCGAGCCGCGGACTGGGTGGGTTCTTCGCGCAGCGACGCAACGCGTTCTCACCACGCCACTACCAACTGCTGCGCGAGATCATGCGTTTCAACCGCGAGGCCCCAGACGTCTTGAGCGACCCGGCCGGTGACGTGATGACGCTCGGACAGTTTCTCGAGCGGGGGCGCTACGCCCGAGTGTTCGTGGACAGGTATCTGGTGCCGATGGCCGGCGCCATCTGGTCCATGGCGCCCGACGTGATGCGGGAGTTTCCCGTGCTGACGCTCGTGCAGTTCATGCAGCACCACGGCATGCTGGGTCTGACGACGCATCCGACCTGGAGGGTGATCCGTGGCGGCAGCCAAGCCTACCTGGCGCCGTTGACCGCACCGTTTCGCGACCGCGTTATCACCGGTGTGACGATTACTTCGGTCCAGCGGTCGCCGGAGGGCGTGACGATCAGCCTCCACGGGGGGCGCGACCTCCACTTCGACGAGGTGGTGTTCGCCTGCCACGGCGACCAGATTCTGCCGATGCTTGCGCATCCCACTGCGATCGAGCGTGATGTGCTGGGCCGGTTCCGCACCAGTCGAAATGAAACGTGCCTCCACACCGACGCATCGCAATTGCCGCGCCGAGCGGCCGCCCGCGCATCGTGGAATTACCATCTGGGTGAGACGGGGCGCGTGACGGTGACCTACCACATGAATCGATTGCAGGCGCTCACCACGCGCGAGGAGTACTGCGTCACGCTGAATGCCGACGACTCGATCGATCCAGCGAAGGTGCTCCGCCGCCTGGTATACGAACACCCGCTCTACACCCGGGAAGCCATTCGCGCGCAGGAGCGGTGGCCGGAAATCAGCGGCCGCCAGCACACGCACTTCTGCGGTGCGTACTGGTTCTACGGGTTTCACGAAGACGGCGTCCGCAGCGGCATCCGCGTCGCAGAGGCCCTCGGGGCGACATGCGAATGATTCCCGCGCCTGGTCTCTACATGGGCACGCTGCGGCATCGCCGGTTCCGTCCACGAGCGCACGCCTTCACCTATGGCCTCTTCATGGCCTGGCTCGACATCGACGCCATTCCCGAACTCATGCGTCAGTCACGATGGACCAGTTACAACACGTTCAACTGGGCCAGCTTCGACGATCGCGACCACTTCGGTGACCCACAACAGCCGCTGCGCGCACGTCTGGCGGATGATGCGCGGGCACACGGCGTCGACGTGCCAGACGGGCCGATCTACCTGCTGACGCATCTACGCTACCTGGGCTACTGCTTCAATCCGATCTCGTTCTTCTTCTGCTATGACCGGCACGGGGCGCTCGCCGCGGTGTTGGCCGAGGTCAATAGCACGTTCGGTGAACATCGCAACTACTGGCTCACCGCGAAGAATCGTCAATCATCGCCTGGCGCATTGCGGTATCGCTGTGCCAAGACCATGCACGTGTCACCGTTCATGGGCATGGACCTCGATTATGAGTTTGTCCTGTCCGAGCCCGGCCCGACACTGGTGGCGCACATGGCCACGCTCGACCGTGACGCGACCGCCTCGTCTCCCTCTCTGTTCGACGCCACGCTCACCCTCGATCATCAGCCCTGGACACCGCGCGCCGTTCGCACCGCGCTCCTGCGCCATCCCTGGATGACCGCGAAGGTGATTGTTGCCATCCACTGGCAGGCCCTGAGGCTGTACCTCAAGCAGGTGCCTGTCTTCACCCACCCGGCGCGCGTGCGTGTGCCGGGCGCAGAGGCCACGAAACAATCATGAGTACATCTTTTGCGCAGAAGACCGTCTTCAAGATGCTTGCACGCCTGCGTCACGGCGCGCTCAAGGTGGTGTGTCCTGACCGGTCCTTCGTCTTTGGCGACCCGGCGTCGGACCTGCAGGCGTGCATCGCCGTTCACGACTCACGCTTCTTCTCGCGCCTGCTGTTTGGAGGCGATGATGCGGCCGGAGACGCCTATGTCGATGGCGACTGGTCGTCGCCCGACCTGGTGGCCGTCGTGCGTCTGGCGGCGCGCAACCTGAACACTCTTGAGGGTGGCAACCCGCTTCTCTCGTTGGGGAGCCGCCTCTACCACCGCGCGCGCCACTGGATGAATCGCAACACGGTCGACGGCAGCCGACGCAACATCCAGGCGCACTACGACTTGAGTAATGACTTCTTCCGGTTGTTCCTCGATCAGTCCATGGTGTATTCGAGTGCGATCTACCGGAGCGCCGGCGACTCGCTTGAACAGGCCCAGATCGAGAAACTCGACCGGATCTGCCGTAAGTTGCGCCTGGGTTCGGACGACCATGTCCTGGAAATCGGCACCGGTTGGGGTGCGTTCGCGCTGCACGCATCGCGCCACTACGGCTGCGCGGTGACCACCACCACGATCAGCCGGGAGCAGCACGACGAAGCGCAACGGCTGTTTGCCGATGCCGGCGCGGATGGCGCGCGTATCACCCTGCTGCTGGAAGACTACCGGCAGCTTCGTGGCACGTTCACGAAGATCGTGAGCATCGAAATGTTCGAAGCCGTCGGGCTTGAGTACTACGACACCTTCTTTGGCACGTGCGATCGACTCCTGGCGCCGCAGGGCACAATGCTGATGCAGGCGATCACGATGAACGAGCACCGGTTCGATGCGTACCGGAAGCAGAGCGACTGGATTCAACGGCGGATCTTCCCAGGGTCGCAACTTGCGTCGATTCGCGAGGTCCAGAACTCCCTGGTGCGCGCGACCAAGATGGCGCCCTTCCACATGGAAGACATCGGTCTGCACTACGCCTGGACGCTCGCCGAGTGGCGGCGCCGGTTCCATCAGTCGATGGACGACGTGCGCGCGCTCGGATTCGATGACGCGTTCTGCCGGATGTGGGACTACTACCTCGCCTACTGCGAGGGGGCCTTCCGCGAGCGGCACATCAGCAACGTGCAGTTGCTGCTGACCAAGCACGCCAACATCGCCTCGTTGCACGGCGAGCCCTGGGGGGCGACCGGCCGCGCGCAGCCGGGGCTCACAGAGTCTTGGGCGGCCAGAGCAGCAGGCGACTGGTGCGTCGCACGTGCGCCTGATACTCCGGATTGTCGCCCCACTTCTTCCGAGCGCTGGCCTCAAGCGTCGGGATACCGGTCACCTTGAGCAGGATCGCGGTGATGGCCAGCGGACCCACCATGCCCACCCAGGCCCACCCCGTGTAATTGCCCGCCACAAACAGGAACACGCCCCACCAGCACAGCAGTTCACCGAAGTAGTTGGGATGCCGGCTGTATCTCCACACGCCCGTGGTCATCCAGCGTGTGCCGCCGCCGGGCTGTCGCTTGGCCGCAAACTTCTGCGCGTCGGCCACGCTCTCAACGACGAGCCCGGCGGCCCACACGGTGCCGCCGATGGACATCCACGGAGTCCAGTTGCCAGGCGCCGCGAACCAGATCGTCACCGGCAGCATGATCACCCACACCGCCACGCCTTGGCCGAGCCAGAACTTGAAGAACGGCCAGAACCGTTCGCGGATCCCGTCGAAGCGCACGTCACGGCCCATGTGGATAATGCGGAACAGCAGGTAGCCCGCCAGCCGCACGCCCCAGAGCATCACCATCACCGCCAAGACCAACTGTGGCAGGTGGGCCGGGTTGCCGTGCACCAGCAGGATGGCCGCGATGATCACGAACGTCAGCCCGTACGACAGATCGGTGACCTTGTCGGTGCGCAACGTGGCCGCGAATACAAAGAACACAGCCTGAATCAGGAGGCTCACTCCCAGCGTCATGAGTACGTCTTGCAGCATTGTGCACTCCTACGGCAGCCAGAGGATCCAGGCGAATAACGCCACGTAGCCCGCAAGGTACAGGCGGAAGCGGCGCGCCACGAGTCGTTCTTCCGGCGTGTGAAAGTAGCGGTTGGTGAAGAGTGCCGCCGTGTCGTGTCCAAACCAGGGCAGGATGTTGATCTGCCAGTCGGTCATCCGGTAGACGATGGACCGCCATCGGTACCTGAGTTTCCACAGGGGAATTCCGTAGATCAGGAACACGACGATCAGCGCGGTCTTGAGCATGACACCCGGAGGCCATGATACGTGATACGTGCGACAACGCGTCGTGCACCAGTCGCGGCCAATCGGCTAATCATGCGCCATGAAACACCTCATGCGCCAGCCCCGATTCTGGCGAACAAGGAGGTCGAACTGTGGACGAAGGAGTCCACGGAGGCGATGTTCGAGACCGAGGAATCTCAGCTGAACAACAAGTACCGGCCTGAGTGGACGAAGGAAGGACACTGAGGCTTGGTCCAGGAGGAGAATCGAATGGTGCTAGGCACCGGAGTCCTGACGAGGGAGCAATGGGGAGTGAGAATCAATGAATTGCTCCTCGATATCGGAAAGGAATCGGATGAATACGCCGATGAGATCTTTGAGATGCTCGTCAACATGACGCTCGAGATCGAAGACGAGCGGCAGGACGAAGAAGAAATGGAACCATACTGATGCGCGATTTGAAGCGCATATGCCGCGGGCGGTATCAAGTGGCTGTACGCGCCGCTGACGGTTGCAAGCCAAAGTTGTGCGGTGATCACACGGCCATCAGCTCAACCTATGGGCCCACCCATATTGAATGGTTTGATACCGGCTGTTGAGTGTTGCCTCCACGTCATTGCACGCTGGCCATCGGCTGTTCTTGCGCCCTGTTACGTTTTGGCACGCTTTGGGCGTGTAGAGAGTTGTGGCCCATTATTGTCAGAGGCCTCTAATGTCGGCTATCGTCTCATCGGCGGGCGCGTGGTGGCGGATCGGTGTTTTGCGGTGACCTCGCTGGACTGAAGTCATGGAGGGTATGCAGATGTCGAAGGCGATGAAGACGATGGGAGTGGCGGCGGCCGTGCTTCTGGTGCCGGTAGTGTTGATGGCCGCCAAGGCCAAGCTCGTGTCTGGTGATCTGGCGCTCCTCAAGGGGCAGACAGCGATCGAGGTCGAGTTCGACTACGCGGGCATGACCGTGGGCGGCAAGGGAACGCCCGAGGCCCAATGGCTGGCTGATGAAGTGGCCAAGCGCAACGGCAAGAAGGCAGGGTCGGGCGACGCGTTTCAGGCGACGTGGGTGTCAAGCCGCACGGAACTCTACGCGCCGCGCTTCCTCGAAGAACTGAACAAGGAGCTGGCCAAGGGTGGGGCGAAGGCCATGCTTGGCGCCGGTGCCGCGAAGTACACGCTGATCGTGCGCACGATGCAGGTGGAACCGGGCGCCACCATCGGCTTCAACACCCAGGCGTGGGCCACGCTCGAGGTGCGGCTAGTCGAGACCGCGAAGAAAGACGTAGCGCTGGCCGCCATTGGCATCGAGAAGATCCGCCCCGCCAGTTGAAGTAGAGGTGCATCACGAGCGTCGCGAACGCCATCGCCATCAGGACCTTTCGCCCGTTGGGGATAGGACGCATTAGAAGCCTCTCGAGGGGCGGCGGCCTCGGCCGAGGTTAACCGAAGAGACCTTATCGGATCCGCCGACCCCCCCGGCACAGAGCAGATGTGGCACCGATCACGGCGCAGAGTCGTCGCCGGCACGCGCCGATTATCGCTCGCGCCGACGGCGTATCAAGCGCGACAGGTCGCGGGCGGGCTCCGCGATGATGGCGGTGTGCCGCCGGACAACCCGTTTGTGGGCCAAGCCGGCTACGACCCGGCCATCTATTCCCTGGGACACCGAAACCCGCAAGGATTGGCGATACAGCCGTCAACGGGTGCGCTCTGGGAGACCGAGCACGGGCCCCTCGGCGGAGACGAGCTCAACCTGATCCGCGCCGGACACAACTACGGCTGGCCCCTCGTGACGTTCGGCATCAACTACGACGGCACGAAGGTCAGCGACTTGACGTCGCGGCCCGGTCTCGAGCCGCCGCTCGCCTACTGGGTGCGTCCATCGGGCCATCCGGCCTGGTGTTCTATTCAGGCAACAAGTTCCCGGCCTGGCGTGGCAACGCATTCGTCGGTGGCATGACCATGGGGCGGAGCCGCGGGACCGGGCAACTCCAGCGTCTTTGGTTCAATCAGACGGGGCAGGTCATTCTTCGTGAGCCACTGTTGGTCGATTTGCATCAGCGGATCCGCAGCGTGTACCAAGGACCCGACGACCTGCTGTACGTGCTCACCGAAGAAAACAACGGAGCCATTCTCAAGATCGAGCCCGCGCCGTAGCGCGGAGCTGTCCCCACGGACATTCCGCACTTTCTGGCGCGAGTTGTCGTCACTGCAGTGGACAGCTCACGTCGGCGACGCCCCGCCATATCCTCGAGGAGTTGAGCGGCTTCAGCGAACGGCCGATGATCATGATCATCCGCATGACGACCGCGTCCCGTCCGCAGCAACGCGATGACCATCGGCTCCGCGATCTTGTTCGACGCACCGGGGACCTGACCATCGCCACGGATCTCGGTGTCCCGCGCTCGACGGCCAGAGGGTGGCTCCGCGCGACCCCGACGATTCGTGGTCAGTCTGGAGGTGGCGGACCTCGTGGAGCAGGAACTCCAGCAGGAGATCCTGAAGCTGCGGCGACGCATCGAGAAGCTTGCGGCGCTGCGATCACCGACCGGATCTTGGAACCCGAAACCGTCGGCCGAGCAATGAGACACTACGGCCAGATAGGCCGACGGTTCCGCGTTCCCGGTCGGCGGCCGGCGGCCCTCCTACTTGCGTTCGGCACTCGTCTTCGACACGTCGCCGTTCAAGTACTTGCCATACCACGCCAGGTAGCGCTCGAGCCGGTCACGCAAGTACGGAACTCTCGTCAGGCCGTGGTTCTGACCGGGATAGATCACGAGTTGTGTCGGCACCTTCAGGGTCGTCAACGCCTGGTACATCTGCTCGCCGCCGAGAATCGGCACGTTGAAGTCGTTCTGTCCGCCCATGAACAGCGTGGGCGTGGTGATCTTGTTCGCCTTGAAGAACGGATATGAGTACTTGATCCAGAGATCGATGTTCTCCCAGGGCGGTCCGAACTCGTTGTCGTAGAGGTACGTGTACTGATCGTGGCCGTAGAGCGAAATATGGTTGGCGCTGCCGGCGCCGCTGATGGCCGCCTTGAAGCGCGTATCGCTCGCAATCACGTAGTCGGTGAGCACCCCGCCGTAGCTCCACCCGCCGATGCCCAGCCGATCCGGATCAGCGATGCCTTGCGCGACGGCATGGTCCGCCGCCGCCAGCACGTCGTCTACTTCCAGATTGCCCCAGTCGGCGAAGATCGCTTCGCTGAACTTCGCCCCGCGCCCCGAGCTGCCGCGGTAGTTGACGTTGATCACAACATAGCCATTGGCGGCAAAGATCTGACGCTCGAAGGCGAACGAGTGCTGGTCCTGACCGGTCGGCCCGCCGTGGATCCGGATCAGCGTCGGATAGCGACGGCCGGCGACGTAGCCAATCGGCTTGGTGAGTAGCGCGTGAATCTCGGTGCCGTCCTTGCTCTTGAAGGCGATGTCCTCGGCCGGCTGAATCTGCAGTTCCTGGAGCAGCGCGTCATTGTGGGTGCTCAACTTGCGCAGCGTGCGCCCCTCGACTGCGTAGAGCTCCGTCGGTTCGCTGGACGTGGCGGATGTCACCACCGTGCGGCCGTTGGCGCTCGACGGATTCCCTGCGACGCGTCGGCCCTCGGTGGTGCGCGCCACCGCCCCACCCATGACTGGGGTACGGGCGAGATACTGCGCGCCGTCGTCGGTGACGGTGAAGACGACCTCGCGGCCGTCCTGGGTGAATGATGGCGATCCGGTCCCGCGATCGAGAGACGCCGTCAGCACCCGCGGCGTGCCTCCATCGGCAGGAACGACGGCCAGGCGGTTGAGGCTATGGAAGTTGAACTTGGGTTCGCTGCCCTGTGCATACGCGATGAGTTTGCCGTCGGTACTCCACGCCAGGTCGCCCCCGTCATTTCCGTTGAAGGCCGTGAGCTTCCGCGATTTCGAGCCCGGCTTGGCGTCGACGACGAACACGTCGGTGTTGCGCGTTCGATCGCGGTTGTCGTCGTGGTTGCTGGAGAATGCGATGCGCGCGCCGTCGGGCGACCACTCGGGGTTGCTCTCGTCGTAGTCGCCGTCGCTCGTCAGTCGTTCGATCGCGCGCGATGCGATGTGGTAGATGAAGATGCGTGTACGGGCGTTGTCGGTCAGATAGGTCGGGCCGTCACGCTTGAATTGGTACTTGTCGATCACAATCGGCTTAGGGGGCGGACCGCCCTCACCGCCACGGGCAGCTGGCGCCTCTTCAGGCTCGTCACTGTCGCGTCGGACGAGGGCCAGGCGAGTCGAGTCGGGCGACCATTGATAGCTCGTGACACCGCCCTTCAGTTGGGTGAGCTGTCGCGCCTCTCCCCCAGCTCGCTCGAGCACCCAGACCTGGGTGCCTTTGGTCGGACCCGGGCGCGATGAGAGAAACGAGATGAACTTGCCGTCCGGGCTCCAGCGCGGCGCGTTCTCGTTTTCCGGTGTGAACGTCACCTGGCTGCGCTGCGATCCATCCCACTTCACCTTCCACACGTCGCTGTTCCGGCGGTCCGCCGCCACGTCGGTGGCGGTCACCGTGTAGAGGATCCAGTCGCCGTCCGGCGAGATCTGCGGATCGCCGACGTCGACGAATCGAAACTGATCGTCCACGTTCACCGGGCGCCGCTGGGCGGACGCAAGGTCCGTCGTCAGGAGCGTCAGGGTGAGGGCCAGTGCAGCACGCATAAAGTGTCTCCTCGTGTTCGATGCTATCACGCGCAGATATCAGAAGTTGAAACGAAACCCGAGCTCGACCTGCCGGGGCGTCGCGCCCGTGGCCAGTCCGGTCGGACGCCCGAACGACACAGACGTCAACGTGCCGATGGGCACGCCAAGGTTCGCACGATTCAGCAGGTTGAAGGCCTCGATGAATCCCTCGAACGAATAGCGCTGCACGCGCACGAACTTCGACAGACGCAAGTCGACCTGCAAAAAGCTCGCACCAATATTCGCGTTCCGCCCGAGGTTGCCGACGCGCCCCGAGAAGGCACTGAAGTACGTCGCCTTGTCGCTGGGGTTACCACCTGTCACCGCGAGATCGGGCCGATCGTTGATGCTCTGGTCACCGTTGTTGTCGCTGCC
>SHUF01000018.1 GCA_009694745.1 Acidobacteriota bacterium | reverse complement strand
AGTCAAGGCGCCGGAAGACTTCACGGCCCGCGTTCCAGGTCCAGGAGAGGTCATGCGCAAGTTCGGGGAGTCGTGAAAGACGTTCGGGGAGCAGGGCCAGATCTAATGGAGTCATTCCGTGATAATTGACGCGAAGCGGGAGAGATCAATGTTGCCGCCCGACACCACCACCACAATTTTCTTGTGGCCGGCGGCGCGAACCTGGGGAGAAAGCGCGGCGGCGATGGCACACGCGCCCGCGCCTTCCGCGATGATGTGGCAGCGTTGGGCGGCCAGTCGCATGGCGGCGGCGGTGTCGGCGAGCGACACCACCACAGAGGCGTCCACGGCTTCCTTGAGGAGGGGCCACATCGACGGCAGCACCGAGCGGCCGCCGGCGCCATCCACAAACGATGGGGCCCACTGCTCGAAACGCATTGGCCGTCCGGCTGCGAGCGAGGCGGCGAGGGGCGCGGCGGTTTCAGGTTCCGCGGCGTAGACCTTGGCTTCGGGTTTCAGCGCGCGCATCACACAGCCGATGCCGGCCAGCAGACCGCCGCCGCCGATGGCGGCGACGACGGCGTCCACATCGGGCACCTCATCCAGAATTTCGAGGGCCACGGTGCCGTTTCCGCAAATGAAATCGTCATCGTCAAACGGATGGACGAAGTGGCCGGTCATGCGCGACGACCGATGTTCCTCAACGGTCTTCCAGCACTCATCGTAGGTGGCGCGGTGAATGGCGGCCCCGAGCCGTTCAATATTGGCAATCTTGGTCGCGGGCGCCGTGTCCATGACGAGCACCGAGGCCCGCGCGCCGGACTCGCGGGCTGCCAAGGCCACGCCTTGTGCCGCGTTGCCCGCACTCACGGTCCAGACACCATCGGCGAGGGCGGATTTCGGGAGTTTGCCGATGGCGTTGGCCGCCCCGCGGAGTTTGAACGAGCCGATGGGCTGGAAGATCTCGAGCTTGAGAAAGATCTCCGGGGCGCGGTGATCGATCGGATCCAGCCGGATGAGCGGGGTGCGAATGGCGACCGAGTAGACCCGGGCAGCCGCATCACGAACTGCCTGAAGGGAGATGGCGCGGGTGGCTACGTCCATACGAACGGGGGATCGTATCACTTACGCGAAAACGACCAGTGAAAACGACCTCTGAGGTAGTTTCCGTCGTCGACCGTGCGGAAACTACCTCAGAGGTCGTTTTCCAGAGGTCGTTTTCGTTCTATGCTCCCCCCGGAGGTTCTTGTGGGACACAGAATCAGTCGGCGCGATTTCATGGCCAGCACGGCGGCAGTGGGCATTGCGGCAGCGGCGGAGCCGTTGGTGGCGGCGTCGCATCGCGAGCGTCCTGAACGGGCTCCGGGGGTGAAGGTGCAGAGCAGCGTACGTCCCGTCATCATTTCTTCTTCCAACGGACAGATCTACAAGAACGGCGGCACGAAGACCTGCGTTGAGACTGCCTTCGAAATGATGATGAAGGGCAGCGATGTGCTCGACGCCCTGATCGCCGGAGTCAACATCGTGGAGTTAGACCCGCTCGACACGAGCCTCGGCTACGGCGGGTTGCCGAACGCGGACGGCGTGGTGCAGCTCGATGCGTCGGTGATGCACGGTCCAAAGAAGCGCGCAGGCGCGGTCGGCGCTCTCGAAGGTGTCCGGACGCCGTCGCTGGTGGCCAAGGCGGTCATGGACATGACCGACCACCACCTCATCGTGGGCAAGGACGCGCAGACATTTGCACGGAACATGGGCTTCACCATTGAGGCCGACATCAACAGCCCGGTGTCTCGTAAGGCGTGGCAGGAATGGAAACGGCGCAGCGACCCGTTGCACTATCTCGACCCGAATCGCCGCGAGGCTGCGTTGCGCGAAGTGATGATGAGCATGGTGGCCGATGGGTTCATCAACGAGAATCACATCTACGGCACGATCAACTGCAACGGCGTCAGCGCCAAGGGCGAGATCTGCGGTGTGACGACGACGAGCGGACTGGCGTGGAAGATCCCGGGCCGGCTCGGCGACTCGCCGATTCTTGGAGCAGGCCTTTACGTGGACGGCGAGGTGGGCGCCGCCGGTTCAACCGGGCGCGGCGAAGCCAACCTGTTCAGCCAGTGCTCAATGCTGATCGTCGAGGAAATGCGCCGAGGCAAGAGTCCGAAGGACGCCGGCCTCGAAGCCTGCCGTCGCATCCAGCGCAACACCATCGAGAAACGGTTGCTGAACGACCGCGGCACGCCGAACTTCAACGTGAACTTCTATGTCCTTAATGCGAAGGGCGACCACGCGGGCGTGGCGCTCTACGCAAACGCGAACAGCACCTACGCGGTGTGCGACGAAAAAGGCGCGCGGTTGGAACGGATTGAAGCGCTGCTGCCGGGCGCAGCTTAGGAACTGGGGAACTGGAGAACTGGAAGGGGTAATCGGCGATGAAGCGAGTAGTGACGATTGTCGGAAGTGTGGCCGTGACGACGGCTGTGGTGTGGGCGGCTGGAGCGCGGGCGGGAGCGCAGCAGGCGTCGGTGACCGCCGGGCAGACAGGGCCTGACGGCAAGACCTACCGCGTCGGCGGGGGCACCCGCGACGGGGCGTCGGCGTTCCCGCTGGTGAGGTACGACCAGATGAAGCCGCTCGTACCGGGTCAGGTGGACTTCAAGCACTTCCATTCCTACGAGGAAGCCAGCGACATCCTGCGCATGTGGGCGCGCCAGTATCCCGACCTCGTGGACCTCTACTCGGTGGGTCGCTCGCTCGAAGGTCGCGAGATCTGGCAGATCACGATCACCAACAAGAAGACGGGACGGCACACCGACAAGCCGGCGATGTTCATCGAGGGCGGGCGGCACGCCGGCGAAATTTCAGGCATCGAAGCCACCCTGTATTTCGCCAATCACCTGCTGACCAGCTACGGCAAAGACGCCGCGATGACAAAGTTGGTCGACATGAAGACCTTCTACGCCAAGCCGCATAACAATCCCGACGGCGCGTCGGTGTATCACTACACGGCGCAGACGCTGCGTTCCACCGTGCGGCCGTACGACAGCGACAACGACGGCCTCGTGGACGAGGATTCAGGCGAGGATCTCGATGGTGACGGATTCGTCCGTCAGATGCGGAAGTACGTGGGCCCCGGCAAGGGCAACGCCAACATTGACAAGGCGGATCCCAAGGGCCGGCTCATGCAGAACGTACCGATGGGCCAGGGCGACTACCTGATGCTGGGCAGCGAGGGCTACGACAACGACGGCGACGGCCGCATCAACGAAGACGGCATCGGCGGCCTGGACCTGCACCGCAACTATCCGGAAAACTGGCGGCCGATGACCGAAGAGAGCAGCCGTGGCTACACGCAGGGCGGCGCTGGGGAATATCCGCTGTCAGAGCCGGAGACGATGGCGGTGTTCTCGTTCCTGATGCGTCATCCGCATATTGGAGTGGTCCAGTCGCTCGACACGTCGGTGCCGATGATTTTGCGCGGGCCCTCGACGTCGAAGTCCGAGGAATCGGTGTTCCCCGAGGATCTGGTCTACCTGAAGAAGTTCGACGCCGAAGGGATGAAGATCACCGGCTATCCATGGGCAGGCGACACCTTCTGGCAGTACTCCAATCGTGGTCGCGGAGGCGCCGCGCCCAGTCCGGACGCGTCCGGCTCGCCGCTGTTCGGCCACGGACCGGACTTCGGCTACCTCTATTACGGCGCCATCTGGTACGGCAACGAGATCTGGGACGGCGGCCGGTTGCTTGAAGCCGATGCGAACGGAGACGGTCAGTCCACCGACCTTGAGAAGCTGATGTGGTTCAACAAGAACTCGAAGGACCAGAGCATCTACCAACTGTGGACGAAGGCGTCGCACCCCACCCAGGGGGAGGTCGAAGTCGGTGGATGGAACCCGAAGTTCTGGAGTCAGAATCCGCCGCCGGAGATGCTGGAGAAGTGGGCGCGCAATGAGGCGATGTTCAACATCTACCTGGCGCAACAGATGGCGCAGGTGAAGATCGTCTCGGCGACGACGAAGCCCGCGGCTGACGGCGCCACCGAACTGACGGTGGTCGTCACCAACGAAGGCGGCCTGCCGACCGCGCTCGAGATCGCCAAACGCGTGAAGATCGTTCAGGAGGACACCGTCGCCGTTGACCATGCGGCCACTCAGACGGTGTCACGTGTCGGCAGCGCAGCGGGACCAGGCGGCGACCGGGGCCGCGGCGGTTTCGGTGGTCGCGGTGGCGCGGCGCCGGATCCCAATGCCCGCCGGCGCACGGCCGAAGGCATCGGCTGGCTCAAGCCGGGCGAAACGAAAACTGTGGCGTGGACCGTGCGTGGTGCGGGGCCTGTCACGGTGACCGTCGGGTCCACACGCGGCGGCGTGGCATCACAGACAGTCGAGATCAAGTAGTTTCACACGAGGCATGAAGGACTGAAGGTTCCTTCAGTCCTTCATGCCTCGTGTAAACCGCCTCTCACTTTCGCATGCTTAACCAGTCCAACGGCAACGCGCGAACTGTGCGCCCGTTGCCTGTCATGTCAGTCGCGCGCAGGAGCGAGTTGTAGACGGCTTCTTCTGTCGCGTCCATCACGGCCTCGAACAATCCCGAGACGGCGTCGGTCGGAAGGAAGGTGCGCGGCTGCGGACCAGTGGTGGCGGTGACGCGATTCTCAATCGCTGTCGAGAACGCAATCGCGAAGTCGCCGCTGCCGTTTGAATAGGTGGACCCTGTGCGCGCCAACGCGTATATCGCGCGCGCGGCCAGCCGCTCCAGATCGCGCGCGTCGAGCGGCGCATCCGTCGCAATCACGATCATGCACGACCCGTCCGCGTCGCCCGCGCCCGGTGCGTCCCCCGCGCGTCCCACCGGTGGCGTGGGCGTCACGCGTTGCCACACCGGAATGCCCGCGATGGTCAGGCGTCCGCCATAGTTGCTCTGCACGAGCACTCCGACCGTCCATGGGCCGGCCACACGAGACGAGGTGCCGATGCCGCCCTTCCAACCGAACGCTATCGTTCCTGTACCGGCCCCCACGGCGCCTTCATTCACCGCTCCGCCACGCGCGTTCGTCAGCGCCTCCATCACGTGTTCGCGCGTGACGTGCATTCCGCGAATGTCGTTCAAGCCGCCATCGTTGGTTTCGCCGACAAGTGCGTTCACGGACCGCACGTTCGTGTTGCCGTGCTGTTCGAGTGTCCACCGCACCACCGCGTCCATCGCGGTGCCCACTGCGAGCGTGTTGGTCAGCACGATTGGTGTTTCGATCGTCCCAAGCTCCCGCACCTGAGTGGACCCGGCAAGCTTGCCGAAAGCGTTCCCCACAAAGACGGCCCCGGGCACTTTCTCGCGGAACAGATTCCCCTCGTGAGGAAGGATGGCGGTGACGCCTGTACGCACGTTCTCACCGCTGATCACGGTCGTCTGACCGACCCGCACGCCCGCGACGTCGGTGATTGCGTTGAGGGCGCCGGTTGTCCCGGCCCCGGGCGTGATTCCGATGTCCCGCGCCCTGGGCCGCATCTGCGCCGATAGCGCTGCCGCCATCGCGAGAACCGCCAACGTGCTCACAAGTCGTCGCTGCATTTGTGCCTCCTCGGCCTTGAGGATCAGGCCGAGCTACGAAAGGTCCGAGCTGGACTCCGGACGCTGGACTCTGGACCCCAGAGACCCCGATAATACTCGCGGTTTCCCTCCGAAGGAGTTCCTATGAGATTGCGGATGCGCCGGCAAGTCCTGAGCGTGGTGTGTGTGATGACCCTGGTGGCGGCCTGGTCGGGCCTTCCCGTGGATGCGCAGGCGCCCGCCAAGCGACCCATCTCGTACGACACCATGGACTACTGGCGCTCGATTGGCGGCCAGCGCCTCTCGGATGATGGCCAGTGGCTGGCCTACGCGCTCTCGTCACAGGGCGAAGACGGCGAACTCATCGTTCGCAACCTGGCGTCGGGCAAGGAGCTCAAACACCCCAGAGGGACTGCGCCGGTCTTTACGCCGGACGGCAAGTTCGTGCTCTTCACCATTGTTCCTGTGAAGACCAATGCGGATGATGACGCGGCGGGACGAGCGGGTGGCGCCGGTGGGGAACCGGCCGAAGGCGCCGGGGCCGCAGCTGCGGCGCGCAACTCTGCGGGCATCATGGCGTTGCCATCAGGGCAGGTCACGGTCGTCGAACAGATCAGCACCATCCGTCTGGCAGAGGAGTCGTCGGTGTGGGTGGCGCTGCACAAGGGCCGCGCGCCCGCCGCAGGCGGTCGTGGAGGACGAGGCGGAGCGGGCGGCGGACGTGCCGGTGGTGCTGGCCGTGGCACCGGCGCTGCCGCAGAACCCCCGGCCACGCCACCGGCCGCCGTACCAGCGGCGGAAGGGCAGACGCCGGCAACCCCTGCAGCACCGGCCGAAAAGCGAAAAGACGCAGGCAGCGATCTCATCATCAGGAACCTCGCGACCGGCGCGGAAGTCACCATCGCTGAAGTGAACGAGTTCGCCTGGAACAAAGGCGGGTCGTGGCTGGCGTATGCCGTGTCGTCCACCGACGCCGCCAAGGACGGTGCTTTCGCGCGCCAGATGTCGGACAACGCGGTCAGGACGCTGCACACCGGCAAGGGCCACTACAAGAGCTTCGCGTTCGACGAGGCCGGCGCGCAGCTCGCGTTCCTGAGCGACCAGGCGGAATACGAAAAACCCGTCGCGCCGTACCGTCTGTACTACTGGAAGGCCAACGACTCGGCCGCCGCTGAGATTGTCTCGGCGACGACGCGCAATGTGCCGCAGGGGCGGGTGGTGCACGACAGTGCGCCGCGGTTCTCTGAGGATGGCAAGCAGCTCTTCCTGAATACCGCGCCGCCGCCACCCGCGCCGGCAGAGCCCAACGCGAAGCGCCCGATCAACGTGGACGTCTGGAACTATCAGGATGCGCAGTTGCAGCCGATGCAGCGCGTTCGCGCGACGCAGGATCGCAACCGGAGTTATCGCGCGGTCTTTCATGTGGGCGACAAGCGGTTCGTGCAACTCGCCACGGCAGACATGCCCACGGTGAATCCCGGCACCCATCCTGAGCGCGCGGTGGGCACGTCCGACCTGCCGTATCAGCAGCTCGTGTCATGGGACCAGAGCTACAACGACGTGTACCTGGTGGATCTGAAGACTGGGCAGCGGCGCAAGATCATGGAGAAGGCGCCGCAGGCGGCCTCGCTCTCGCCCGACGGCAATTACCTGTTGTCGTTTGATGAGTTCACCGGCCACTGGTCCAGCTACCGTATTTCCGACGGGCTCAAGGTCAACCTGACTGAACGGCTCCCGGTGAAGTTCTACCAGGAAGACCACGACACGCCCGACATGCCCGGCGCCTACGGTTCCGGCGGCTGGACAGAGGGCGACAAGACCTTGCTGTTGTACGACCAGTTCGACATCTGGGAGATACGTCCCGATGGCACAAACGCGCGCATGATCACCGGTGGCGAAGGTCGCAAGCAGGGACTGGTGTTCCGCTACCGCTCGCTCGACCCCGAGCAGCGCTCGATTCCCACCACGGTGCCGGCGCTGCTGACCACCACGAACGATGTCACGAAGGCGTCGGGCTTTTATCGTACGAGCTTCACTGGGGCGACCACTCCTGAAAAGGTCGTGATGCTCGATAAATCGTTCGGCGCGGTGACCAAGGCGAAGAACTCGGACCGCCTGGTCTTCACGCTGTCGCGCTTCGAGGAGTTCCCGAACCTCTGGGTGAGTGACGGCGACTTCGGCGGCATGCAGAAGGTGTCTGATGCGAATCCCCAGCAGTCGGAGTTCGTGTGGGGCACCTCGGAGTTGGTCGAATACATCAACGCCGACGGCATCAAGCTGCGCGCGATTCTGACGAAGCCGGAAGGTTTCGACCCGACGAAGAAGTATCCGATGATGGTGTACATCTACGAGGGACTGACCCAGGGCCTGCACGGATACTCGGCGCCCAACGTGGGCACGAGCGTCAACGTCACCCGGTATGCCAGCAACGGCTACGTGGTCCTTCGCCCCGACATCATCTACAACACCGGCTTCCCCGGTGAAGCCGCTGAAAAGTGCGTCATCCCGGCCGTCAACACGATCGTCGCGCAGGGCTACATCGATCCGAAGCGCATCGGCATTCAGGGCCACTCATGGGGCGGGTACCAGATCACGCACCTGATCACCCGCACGAACATGTTTGCCGCAGTGCAGGCCGGCGCGTCAGTGTCGAACATGGTCAGCGCCTACGGCGGCATCCGCTGGGGCACCGGCATGGTGCGTCAGTTCCAGTACGAAAAGACGCAGAGCCGCATCGGCGCGCCACCCTGGGACAAGACGCTGGAGTTCATCGAGAACTCGCCGATCTTCTGGGTGGAGAAGGTCAACACGCCGTATCTCACGATCCACAACGATGCCGACGATGCCGTGCCGTGGTATCAGGGGATTGAATTCTTCACGGCCCTGCGCCGCCTGGGGAAGGAAGCCTACTTCTTCAACTACAACGGCGAGTTCCACGGCTTGCGCAACCGCGACAACATGAAGCACTGGACGGTGCATCAGGATGAGTTCTTCGACCACTACCTGCTGGGCAAGCCGAAGCCGGAGTGGATGAACAAAGGCGTGCCGTTCCTGGAGCGTGGCACACGCGACGTCCTCGGGTTGTTCAAGCGCGACAAGCCGGCGCCGGCCGCTGTGGGCAAGTAGCCCGCGTGCGCATCCATCGTCTGTCGCCCGCCGTGCCGATGCCGTCGTACCAGACGGCCGGCGCGGCGGGGTTCGACCTCGCCGCCAGCGCTGACGTGACCGTGGCGCCAGGCGCCATTGTCCTCGTGCCGACCGGCCTGGTGGTTGCAGTTCCACCCGGTCACTTCCTGGGCATCTTCGCGCGCAGCAGTACGCCGCTCAAGAAGGGCCTGGTCGTGGCCAATGGCGTCGGTGTGCTCGACAGTGATTACTGCGGGCCGACCGACGAACTCAAGATTCAGGTGATGAACGTGACCTCAGCCGTCGTCGAGGTCAAGGTGGGGGACCGCCTCGCGCAGGGTGTGGTGATGCCCTTCGCGCGCGTTGCACTTGAAGATGGTGACGGTGCGACCGCGCCGTCACGCGGCGGCTTCGGGTCGACCGGATAGGTTTCACACGAGGCATGCAGGACGTGCAGGGTCTCGTGTGTGCCCTTGTTCTGGCGATCGGCGTTCAGGCCGGTCAACCTTCGGTTCGCCCGCAAGACGACCTCCATCAGTTTGCCAACGCCGCGTGGATGGCCGGCGCGCCACTGTCACGCGAACGCATGACGGTCAACGCGTCAACGGCTCTGATCGACCAAGTGGAACTGGACCTGCGGGCGATCATCGAGGGACTGGCCACAGACGAATCAGCGAATGGCCGGCCCGAGGTGAGGCAGGCGCTCAGCCTCTATGCCAGCATGATGAATCAGGCGGAGGTGGAGCGCCGAGGCCTCGATCCGTTGAAAGCGGACCTGGCGCGCATCGACGGGATTCAGACACCCCGCGATCTGGCGGTCGTCGCCGGCTATCTGTCTTCAATTGCCGCGGGGGGGGGGGCCGTTCGAGGCGCAGGTCTCAGTGGATGCGTCGAACCTCTCGGTGCCAGTGGTGCGGCTGGTCCAGGGTGGGACGCTTCTTCCCGACCGCTCGTACTACCTCAGCGCCGAACCGGCGCTCGTCGCGATTCGCCGACAGTACCAGGTCTACCTCGCGACGATCTTTCGGGTAGCGGCGCGCGACAAGCCAGAGCGGGATGCGGCGGCTGTGCTGGCGCTGGAAACACGGCTGGCGGCCGCGCAGATTCCAGCTGCGGGCGATTCCGCAGCCCCGAGCCCGGGCGGTACATATCCCTTCATGCGCCTGGGGCGCGCGTTCCCCGGCTTTGACTGGAACGCATGGGCGGAACCCCAGGGCATTCATCGCGCGCCGAACGTGATGGTGGCGCAGCCACCGTTCTTCGCGGTGTTCGCCGCCCTGGTGCCGGAAGTGCCTCTGGACACGTGGCGCGCATGGCTGACCTCGCGTTACCTGACCGCCATGTCGCCCTTCGTGATGTCTGAGCTCGCGAACGCCCGGTTTGAATTCTTCGGAAGGATTCTGACGGGACAAGTGGAGCCGCGGCCACCCTGGAAGCGGGCCGTCGCGCTCGTCAGCGAGTTCCTGGGCGACTGGATTGGGCGCCGCTATGTCGACCGTCACTTTCCGGCCGAGTCCCGTACGCGCGTCCTCGCGATTGCGCGTGAGGTCGTTGCGGCGAACCGCGAGGCCATCAAAGAGTCGGCGTGGATGCCGGCGGCGGCGCGTGCCGAAGGGCTGCGCCGGCTGTCTACCATCGAGTTGAAGGGGGGTACCCGGACCGGTGGCGGCATTACAACGGACTCGACCTCCGGCCAGACGACCTCGTCGGCAACATCCGCCGGGCGCGCGCCTTCGAGAATCGATACCGGATGGAACGCCTGAGCGAGCCTCGGGATCCGCGACAGTGGTTGATGCCCCCGCACGCCGTGAACGCGTACTACAGCCCGGTCCAGCACGAGGTGGTGATGCCGGCCGGTATCCTCCAAGCGCCGTATTTCAACGCTGACGCCGATGAGGCGGTGAACTTCGGGTCGATCGGGGCGGTCATTGGTCACGAGGTGAGCCACGCCCTCGACTTGCGCGGGTTCGAATCCGGCATTCGTTTGCTGGTCAGCCAGACCGGCGCGCTGACGGTGCAGGAGACCTTGGCAGACTTGAGCGGCCTGGCGATCGCGCACCGCGCCTATCGCCGGTCGCTGCGAGGCCGGCCGGCGCCGGAATTGGCAGGGGCGTCCGCCGACCAGCGATTCTTCCTGGCGTGGGCGCGCATCTGGCGCGAGCAATCACGGCCCGAGTTCGTCCGGTCACAGGCGGGCATCAGCCGGTACGCGCCTTGGGCGTTCAGGGCCAACGGGTTGGTTTAGCATCTGGACGCGTTTCACGAGGCGTTTAATGTGAAACCGGGCGACCAGTTGTATCGACCACCGGTCGCCCGCATGCGGATTTGGTGAACGTGCGTCGTTACTTGCCGGCGTCCAGGTCGTTCCAGTGCATCAGTGTGTTGAAGCCCAGGATGAAGGTGCCCTGTGTCTGCCACCGCCAGAAGGGGCGGATGGCGAACATGACGACGTGGCCCTTGCCGATGGGCGCGTCGATCACCTGCGGCCGGCTCTGAAGATTTTCAGCGCCGAGCATACCGCCCGACAGGAGCATGTCGCTGGCGCTTGACGGGAACGCGAGGACGACGCGCGGACGCATGAAGTCCATCAGGGCCGCGCCACCGCCCGCGCCACCGCGCCCGCCGCCACGACCGCCAAAGGCCGCGCCGCCTGCAGGAGCAGCAGTCGCAGATGCCGCTGTTGCCGCCCAGTCCACCAGGGGATTCCATGTGCCGAACACATTCGTGCTCGAGCCCATCGGCGCCGTATTCTGGTAATTGACACCGCGACCGCCCGCTCGTCCAGCGGGCGCTTCCGCCAGCGGACCAGGCTGACCGGCCACGCTGAACAGCGGTCCGCCGGCGGCCTTGTAGTAGACAGGCAGGTTGTTGCGGGGAATGCCATACACGATGGGGCTCGTGCGGTCCGTCACCACACCACGATAGATTGAACCGGGCGCCACCAACCCCTGCGCCTGATCGACCGTGATGCCGGGCGTCAGGTAGTTGGTCGGGAAGATCGAGGATGTGCCGCCTTCGGTGATGATCGTTCCGCCGGCCTGCGCAAACTCATACAGCGTCCTGAGTCCCGCCTGGCTGAGGCCACCGCGTGTTTCTTCGGTCGAATCGGGATAGCCCAGTGACGGGAATTCCGGCGTCTTCTTGAATGGCACTGGTGCGCCGGTCGTCGGCGCATCCTGTCCCACGCCGCCGCCGCTCGGCCACAGAATCACGTCAAACTGCGCGCTCAAATCGCGCTTCACCACTTCGTTTTCGCCGAAGTAGGTGTACGGAATCTTGTAGTAGTCGAGCGCAGCGCGCACCCAGCCTTCATCCTGCGTGTTGCCCCAACTGTGGATGTAGCCGATGCGCGGCACATCAAGATCGTGGGTCTTCACGGTGGTGGGCACGGATGCGACCGCATAGCCCGAGAGGCCCAGGTCGCGCAGCACCGGTTCGAGTTGCGCCCGGTTGGCGCCGGGGATGATGAACGAGCCGGCACTGAATTTGTGTCCGTCGGCTTCGAACGCCGTCTCTGCTGCGGCCATCTTCACGCTCGCGAACTGGAAGCGGAACTGCGCGAGCAGGTTGTCGCCCGAGTGCTCGACGACGATCGTCGAGCCCGTGCCCGTGACGCCGCCCGGCGCACGCACCGGCGCCGTGACGGGCGCCATCGGCCCGGATAAGAGCGCCTTGTCGGTGACGGCGGTCATCACGAGGTTGCGCATCATGGGATACGTCCAGCCCAGATCGTCATACGGGCTGGGGTTGGACATCGAGTAGTCCTGCACTTCGAAGTAAATGTCCGCCACGGTGCGATACGGCTGGTCACCGCGCAGAATCCAGTCGCCGGGTTTGACCTGCACGTCGCCGGCCGTGAAGGCGGCG
Source organism: Acidobacteriota bacterium (assembly GCA_009694745.1). Taxonomy (GTDB): domain Bacteria; phylum Acidobacteriota; class Vicinamibacteria; order Vicinamibacterales; family SCN-69-37; genus SYFT01. The sequence continues at coordinate 37,638 of SHUF01000018.1, read as the reverse complement.
GTGGCCGTGTGCACTTCCATCCCCTGCGCCATCAGACCGTTCACCGCTTCGGCGGCGTTGGCCTTGCTCGTCTGCGTGGCGGGAACAACCCAACCGAACGTCGGACCGTTCGTACCCTTCGCCACCGCGTTCTTGTTCTTAATCCAGTAGTTCTCGAGCCACCGTTCCTTGTCCTTGCCGGTGAAGCTCAGCGCAAACAACACGGCCGACTGACTCATGTTCACGTGCGCGCGCGGGCCCCAATTCACGTTGCCCGGATCGGGATTCGGACGGAACCATTCGCGGCTGTTGCCGCGGCCACCGCGCCCGCCCTGAGGTGGGCCGGCAGGCGCCGCGCCTGGTCCAGCGCCACGTGCGCCGCGACCTGCGCCCGGCGCCGCTGCCGCAGCAGCCGGTGCTCCTGGCGCCACTGCCGGCGCACCGGGGTAGGTTGTGGGGTTGCCGACGTTGTAGCCGCCGACCTCGTAGAAACGACCCGTCGCGTTGTGCGTGTGCACGGCATAGAACATGTAGTTGGGCGTCCATCCGTCGTAGAACCCGTAGGTCCACACACCGGGCACACCGCGTTTGGTCATTTCCATGACGTCGTTCTGCGCGAACATCCACCACTCACCGATGGTGATCGGGTCAAGCTGCTCGTTGTAGGGGCCCGTGCCGGTGGAGGCGTACAGCAACTGCGCCTGCTCATGCAGGTCGTGCAGGATGGTGGGCTTCCACTCGGTCGCCACTTTCATCACGTTCTTGGTCATCGACAGGAACTGGCCCATGCCGTCGCGGTTGTTGTCGTGTGCGACGTATTTGCCCCAGTAGGGAAGACCGAGCTGGCCCGTCAGGCCCTCGGCGGCGCGCTTGGCGTTGTAGTAGTACGTGTCCACGATGCGCTCGCGGCCGTCCACTTCAACGACGGGCGTGATGAACGTGATGACGTTGTTGCGAATCTGCTGAATGAAGGGCGACTCTTCCACCACCAGGCGGTAGGCGAGTTCCATTAACATCTCTGGGCCGCCCCGCTCGGTGGAGTGCACGCCGCTCGTCAGCCAGTAGATCGGCTTGGCCTGCGTCATGATCTGTCGGGCCTGCGCCTCGGTCGTCTTGCGCGGGTCGGTCAGCGACTGAAGGTAGCCCTTGTATTTGTCAAGGTTCTTGATCGTGTCTTCGTTGGCAATCGCCAGCACGATCTGGTCGCGGCCTTCTTCGGTCTGCCCGATGGTCCAGAACTTCGCGCGGCCCGTGCCTGAGTCTGCGATGGCCTTCATGTACGCATGGATGTCTTTGGCGTAGGTCAGCACGCCGGGCTGGCCCGCGATGTGGCCGACCGCAGGGAACTTCAGCGGCGTTGGGACTTTGTCGGACGCCGGAAGGTGGTCCACCAACTCGGTATTGATGCGCGCGTCGGTCAGGTGCTGCTTGATGAGCGCCGTGTACTGCTCATCAACTTTCTGCGTCGACAGGCGCTGTGGCGGTGCTGCGGATTGGGCGGCCGGCGTGGCCAGTGGCGCCATCGCGGCAACCACCACCAGAGCCAGCGCGGCCCGGAGTGTAACGGTAGAGAATTTGGACATGGGACCTCCTGCGGCGACGGAAGGGAGCGGCGCGCGCACCCGCGATGGTACATCAGTCACGCGCGCGTTGGGCGACTACCAACGCGTGGAGAACTGGAGCCCTCCACCGCCTGGCATCGCCACCGGCGTGACCGTCCACGCGCGCGAGTCATGGCCGCGCGTGACTGCGCGTGCGGACGCCAGGCCCAGGGCCGCGCCGAACACGACGTCGCTCACCCAATGCGCGCGGTCCCGCACCCGTGTCCACGCGACGAACCCGGCAACGGCGTAGGCGGGCGCGCCGGCCTTCCAGCCGAAGTGCTGCTGCAATACCCCGGCCGATGCGAAGCTCGCCGAGGTGTGGCCCGATGGGAATGCGTGGCCGCCACCCTTCGGCCGTTGCCGGTCGACCACAATTTTTAGGACGCGCGTGATCGCACCGTTCAGCACCTGCGTGCGGATCAGGTCGCTGCCTACGTGTGTCAGCAGCGGTCGCTTGAGCGCCCGTCCCACGGCCCACGTACCAACCGCCGCTCCTGCCATCGTCCAACCATCGCCACCGACGCGACCGATGGCCGTCACGGATGGCGCGGGGTGGTCAAGCGTCCAGCGGTCCACGCGGTCGTCCGAGTACGACGCGACCACGGCTGCGAATCCACCGGCTCCGAGGATGCCGATGGTGTCGGCCTTTCCGAGCCTGACGAAGTCGTTGCCGAGATTCTGGAAGAGCCGTGCGAACGGGCGATCGGGCGGCGGCGCCGGAGCAGTCTGCGAGGCAGGCGTTGTGGCGACTTGGGCGGCGGCCGCGTTTGCGGCCATGACGACGGGAACGATCCAGCTGAAGTGCAACACGCGCGCAGGATATCAGCGCGACACGCCGAAGGCGAAGCCCACCGCAATGTGGTGCGACAGCGTCGTCGTTTGCCCGAAGCCGTTGTTCGCCGTCGTGATCTTCGGTCTGGCGTAGGTGACCTTGTATTCCGTCAGCAAGGACCACCGGCCCTTCAGACGAACGTCCAGCCCAATCGCCGCGTGGGCGCCTGGGCCGGCGTATTCGTACTGTTCGCGGGCCTCACCCAGTACGGTGGTTTCGGCGTGCGGCAGTGTGATGCCGACTCCCAGGCGGCTCACCAGCGCGAAGGGCGCGTCGCCGCTGGCCGAGCGGCCCAGAGGAATGCGCGACGTGATGTTCGCCACCAGGAAATTCAGGCCGTGCGTCATCTGGTAACGCTGTACTTCGGGCTGAAGTTGGTCAGGATTGGCGATGACCTTCAGGTGGATGAACTCCAACTCCACGCCGACCCGCCGGGTATTCGACAGGAACCGCCCCAGTCGCCATCCGTAGTACTGCGGCGATGTGAACGGCTGCGCCTCAAAGCTCACCTTCGGGAATGTCAGGTCGTACCCGTCACCCTTGACGGTGACATCAGCGGCCTTTGTCGTGTTGGCGCCCATATACAGCGCCCCGTACCACTGGGCAGACGCCGGCGACGCGAACGACAGGAAAACAACAACCGCAAGAACGCGAAACAAAACCACACGCATAAGCCCCCATTCTCTCATTTCCGAATGAGGTATCTTTAGTGGTTGGGTTAGGCACGCGGAAGGGGACCAATGGCTGAGATCAAAGCGCTGCTCGGGAAACTCCGGATCGACGACGTGAATCCGGGCGCAAGTTCCGGTCACGACCAGTGGTATCGCAATGGCGACGAGACCGGGCGCGTGGTCTCGATCAACCCTTCGACGGGGGAGCCACTGGCGAGCGTATCGCTCGCGTCAGCCGCCACCTGCGACCGCGTCGTGGCGGCGTCGGCCGAGGCGTTTCGCAGTTGGCGTGAGGTGCCGGCGCCCAAACGTGGAGAGCTGGTCCGCGACCTCGGCAACGCGCTTCGTGACATGAAGGAACCCCTGGGGGATCTGGTCAGCCTCGAGATGGGGAAGATCCGCGGCGAGGGGCACGGTGAAGTGCAGGAGATGATCGACATCTGCGACTTCGCGGTCGGCCTCTCACGGCAACTGTATGGACTCACGATGGCCTCCGAACGTCCGGGGCACCGGATGATGGAGCAGTGGCATCCGCTGGGCCCGGTGGGCGTCATCTCGGCGTTCAATTTCCCTGTGGCGGTGTGGGCCTGGAACGCCGCGTTGGCCGCGGTCTGCGGAGACACGGTGATCTGGAAACCGGCCGAGCCGGCGCCGTTGTGTGGCGTCGCGGTGCAGCACATCGCCAACCGTGTGATGGCCGACCATGGCGTGTCCGGCATCTTTTCGCTGGTCGTCGGTCAGGGCAGTCTCGTGGGGGAGCGCCTTGTGCGCGACGTCCGCGTGCCGCTGATTTCCTTCACCGGCTCAACGGCCGTCGGTCGTCACGTGGCTGAAGCGGTGGCCGGGCGATTCGGCCGGAGCATTCTTGAACTGGGCGGCAACAACGCCATCATCGTGGCCGAAGATGCCGACCTGGAACTCGCCACGCGCGCCATCGTGTTCGGCGCTGTTGGCACGGCGGGACAGCGCTGCACTTCAACGCGCCGCATCCTGGTGCAGAAGAGCATCGCCGACGAACTGGTCAACCGGCTGGTGGCCGCGTACGGCCAGGTGCCGATTGGTGACGCGCTGGCTCCGGGCACGCTGATGGGACCTCTGGTCAATATGCCGGCGGTCGATCAGATGTTTGAAGCGATCGAGAGCGCAAAGGCGCAGGGCGGCCAGGTGGTCTGCGGGGCCACGCGGCGTCTTGACCTGGGCCCGTTCTTCGTCGAGCCCACCATCATCCGGATGCCGGCACAAACGGCGATCGTCAAGCAGGAAACGTTCGCGCCCATTCTGTACGTCATGGAGTACGACCAGTTCTCGGATGCGTTGATGATGCACAACGATGTGCCTCAGGGGTTGTCGAGCGCGATCTTCACCGAGAGCATGCGGCGCGCGGAAGAGTTCCTGTCGGCACGCGGGTCGGATTGCGGCATCGCCAACGTCAACATCGGGACGTCAGGCGCGGAGATCGGCGGTGCGTTTGGTGGCGAAAAGGAAACCGGCGGCGGCCGCGAGTCAGGCTCGGACGCTTGGAAGGCTTACATGCGTCGCCAGACCAACACGGTCAACTGGTCGCGCGACTTGCCACTTGCGCAAGGGATCTCGTTTGGTTAGGTCGCGCGCGCGTAATGGCGAAATGTCACAAATGTCCGAAATGGCGAAATGTCGGACAAACCGATTGTAGGGAAGAATGTTCGAGTGTCCTTGGTGGCCAATGATTGAATCTGCTGCTCCAAGATCATTCGTTCACTGAGCGCCTTCGACATTCGGCCATTCAGCCACTCCCGCACTGCAGACATTTCGCCATTTCGGACATTCGTGTCATTTCGCCATTAACACGGCGGCCACGCGGTCTAACGTAGCAGTCACCGCCGTTTCAGTCGCCGTCGTCGGCCGCGCGTCTGCCTGTTGTAACGTCGCAAGCAGGCCCCCAAGCGGCGCAGCGGCGGCGTTTAACGCTTGGAGCTGCTCGGCGGACGCGCCCGATCGGGCCGCCTCAATCTTCCGAAGGGCGTCGTCCACCGCCTTGGACAATTTGAATTGCAGCGTAAGGTCGGCAATGGGCGTGCGCACGCGCGGATCGAGGCGCACCTGGACGGGCTGGCGTGACGTCTCCCCGCCCACGGTGAGCCGCACCTGGTATTGGCCCGGCAGCGGCCAGATGCCCTGCGGGGTCTTCGGCGTATTTCGTAGAATCGCTGCTATCGGGTAGCTGAAGTTGGCCATCGCGGGCGGCGTGTAGCGCACATCCCACACGAATCGATGCAGTCCGGGTGTTGCCGGCAGTTTCTGCGCGGGCCGAATCCAGTAGTCCGGCAGGTTCGGCGCGCTGACGGGCGGCTCATCCGGGTCCGCACTCGAGTAGCGCCGGATCACCGTGCCATCCACATTCGTGATTTCCAGCGTGACCGGTCCCTGCACGTTCGGCCCAAGAAAGTAACTGATGGTGACACCGTCGGGCGGATTCGGCATCGAAGGCTCATCGGGCGGCAGCGGCGTATCGGTGTTCTTGTTCCACTTGAAGCGCCACGCGACGGGCGGCCGGAAGAGATACGCGTTGGTCTGCAGGATGGCGGGCGTGACCTGGCGCAGCGGCGTGATGTCGTCGAGGATCCAGAACCCACGACCGTGTGTGCCCACCACCAGGTCATCGTCCTTGATAACCAGGTCGCGGATGGACGTGGCCGGCATGTTCAGCCGCAACGACTGCCACGAGTCGCCGTCGTCAAACGACACCGACACATTGAGTTCGCTGGCGGCAAACAACAAACCTCGTCGCGCGCGGTCTTCCTTCACGGCATTGATCGTCGCGCCGTCAGGCAGGCCCTTTGTGATGTTGGTCCAGGTCTTTCCGCCATCCCGCGTGCGATAGATCCGCGGTCGCAGGTCGTCGAGCCGCAACGTATTGATGGCCGCGTACGCCGTGTTCACATCGAAGTGCGACGACTCGATGATGGACACTTTCTCCCACGGTTTCAGGTCGGGCGGTGTGACGTCCACCCAGGTCTTGCCCGCGGTGCGCGTCACATGAATCAAGCCATCGTCGGTGCCGACCCAGATGGTGTTGATGTCCACGTAGGACGGACCGATGGTGTAGATGACGCCGCGCTGCGTGGGGCGTGCATTCGGCCGATCGCGATAGGCGCCGACGCTTGCCGGAACAGCCCAGGTGGGTCGCGTCAGGTCTCCGCTGATTTGTGTCCAGTCGCGGCCGCCGTTGACGGTTTTCCACAACGTGTTGGACGCGAAGTACAGGGTGCGCGGGTCGAGCGGTGAAAAAAGGATTGGTGCCGTGCGAAGTGTTCGATACCCAGCATCGCGCGGCGGGCTGACGTTCTGCACCTGCCCGGTTCGGCGATCGTAGCGCGAGACCTTGCCGCCGTACACGACGTCTGGGTCCAGCGGATCGGGCGCCACGTAGCCGTATTCCTCCACCGCCACCGGATGCCATTCGCGGAACGTGATCTGGCCGTCGTCGCCGCGGCTCTGCACGCAGGCGGAACCGCTCTCCTGCTGGCCGCCACACACGCGATAGGGAAACGCGTTGTCCGTATTGACGTGGTAGAACTGCGCGGTGGACTGGTTGTACCAGGAACTCCAGGTGTTGCCGCCATTGAGCGTCACGATGGCGCCCTGATCGGCCGTCATCAGCATGATGTCGGGCATCGTCGGATGAATCCACAGGCGCTGGTAATCGTCGCCCCCCGGCGCACCGCGCCATGCGGTGAACGTGCGTCCACCATCCACCGACTTCCACGCCACGATCGTCGGCACGTACACAATGTCGGGATTGGTCGGGTGCACGCGCACGTCGGCGGCATCAGCCGGCCGTGCGACGACGCGTGAGTCGTCGTTCGACCGCGTCCAGGTCTCACCCGCATCGTCTGACCGGAAGATGCCGCCGTTGCGGCCGGCGTCCACCGCCGCGTAGAGTCGGCGCGGGTTACTGGGCGCGACGGTCACGCCGATGCGGCCAAGGCCGTCGGCGAATGACGGCAACCCCTGCGTGAGCGGGCGCCAGGTGGTACCGCCATCAATTGACTTGAACAGCCCGCTGCCGGGCCCGGTCCACACGCCGTTTTCCCAGGGCCCCTGGCGTGTCTCCCACATCACCGCGTAGATCGTGTTCGGGTCCACCGGATCCATGGCGATGTCAATGCCACCAGTGTTTTCGTCTTTGTAGAGCACTCTTTCGAACGACGTGCCGCCGTTGGTCGAACGATAGATGCCCCGCTCGGTGTTGGGACCGTACGGATGGCCCAGCACGGCCACAAACAGCCGGTTCGGATTTATGGGATCCACCACGATTTGCGGAATCTGCTGACCGTCGCGCAAACCCAGGTGGGTCCACGTGCGGCCCGCGTCGGTGGATTTGTACATGCCGTCACCGGTCGAGAGGTCCGGACGCGGCATCCCTTCGCCGCTGCCGACATAGATGATGTTCGGATCGGACTCCGCCACGGCGATGGCGCCGATCGACCCGGTGGGCTGGTCATCGAAGATCGGATTCCAGGTGCGGCCGGCATCGTTGGTTTTCCACACACCGCCGTTGACCACGCCGACATAGAACGTGTGCGGCTGCGAGGGCACACCAGCGGCGGCTTTTGTGCGGCTGCCGCGCTGTGGGCCTATGTTGCGCCAGGTCATGGCCTTGAACAGGTCGGGGGCAAAACTCACGGTCGTTTGTGGAGCCGCCCTGAGGATGCCGGTGCCCGCCAGCCACGCGGCGATGGCCGTCACGGCAAGAGTTGCAGCAAGAGAACGAATACGCATGCGCCGATTGTGGATCAGGAGGCGTGGTCTCGGCCTTGAAATTCAGGCCGAGCTACGTAGGGAAATGCCTCGAGCCGGTACGTAGCTCGGGCTGGTTCTCAAGCCCGAGGCCCTCGCCTCAGCGGCGCCGGGCGAGAGGCTGGACGACGAACGGGAAGGACGGGCAGAGGCGGAGGTGCTGCCCGGGAGTGGTGGCCAGGAGGCGCGCCGTGCCCGTACCGGCCGCGCCGCTGAGCGAGATAGGGAGGACGAGGGGGGCACCAGGCGTTCTCCACGCTTCGATTCAGCTGAGAAAACGCGTGGGCGACGGCTGCGGGTGTGGCGGCAGGCCGTAGGAGCGTAGCTCGTTTGACAGATCTCGTTCGTCGGCGGGGATCGTCAAATCAAACGTCCGCCCGTGAAAGCCGCGGGTGGCCTCTGGTGGCCAGTCCAACGGCAGCATCGAGAGCGGCACAGCCGCCGGCAGCAGAATCACCACTGGCCCACGTGACAGTTCGTCCTCGGCGACGAGCGCCAGTTGAGTGCGACCGTCGAGCTGCGGTGTGGGCACCGGCTGCTCGGTAAGTGTCGGGGTGCACGCGTGCGCCTGGCGCACCTCGGCAAGGCCGGTCGCGCCATCGCGACCCGCAGGAGTCAGTTCCAGTCCCAGATGCTGTAGCACCCGCTGAGATCGCGGCAATACGAAGACGGGTCCCACGGCCATCCCGGCGGCGACTGCGGCGCTGTCACGCGCCACAATGTGCAGGCGGTCGGCTGACCGTAACCTGCCGGGCTGCGCGCGTAACAACAGGTCCGTGGCGGCGTCTTCCTCGACGAGTCCGGCGCCGCGCGGGATTTGTCCGATGATGGCGCCCATCGCTGCCGACGTCAGGCGTTCATGCCCATCAGGCACCCGGCCCTTTGGATCGCGCGCGGTGACGTGCAACACCTGCAGCACAACGAGCGTCAGGGAAAGTGCGGCGGCACCCACCCTTCCGCCGGTGGTGTGGCGCGCGGCCTCCCACACGTCACGCAGACCTGTGGCGGCGAGCAACCAGTACGCGACCACAAACGCGACCATCGTCCCTGGTTGCGGCGTGGGCTCGATGATCGCTCCTGAGAAGGACGCCACGGCCAGGGCCATCAATGACCAGGCGATGCCCGGTGTCAGGCGCGACATCGACAGCAGCCCCAGCATCGCGAGCGCACCTGCCAGCGGACTCTGGGCTACGACATCTCCGAGGGCCCGAGCCGCGGTGCCTATCGCGGGCAAGCCGCGCGCCGGAAGGACGCAGGACACCTCACGCGTTACCACCATCTGCATGAGGATCGCGGCGGCCACCACGGCGCCCACCGCAACGATCACCCGGGTGAGCCGGAATGCCGCAGACGCCGACGTGCCGTTTCACCACGCAAGACACGCCCCGACAAGCGCCGCAGGCAGGGTGACGGGAGGCGCGATGGCCGCGAGCGTGGCCAGGAGCGCCACGGCGACGACGAGCGCGGCCGGCTCGTGACGACGCGCATTCGCGCGAAGGACACACGCCCATGCCGCGATGACGGCCAGCACCTGCGCGGCTGGCGAAGGCGCCAGCGCCACGGCAAACACAGGCGACAACGATGCTGCCACCGTGATGGCCAGTGTGACGCCGACCGATGCGGTAATGCGGTAGACCGCGCGCGCGAGGAACACGAACGCGAGGACGAGCACCGCGGCGTTGGCCATCGCCAGCATCGAGCCCAGCGCGGCATCGCGCCAGGTACGGGCCGCGATGATCGCGATCAGATCGAAGAGGTTGGCACAGGTGCTGGGATCGGCGAGGATGACCGGCTGCCGAAGCACCAGCAGACTTCCGATGCCTGCCGCGATCGAAACGGCGGCCCAGCCTGCGAGGGAACTTCGCACGACCGCGGCATGTTAGCATGCGCCCACCAATGCGCTCGCTCCTCCGCGCGCCAGAACTTCGCGCCGCGCTTGTCGTGAGCTGGTTGCTCGTCATCGCGCGAAGCGTCGTGTTCGTGGTCTACGAACATGCGCACTTCGACTCCGACCAGGCCATCGTCGGCCTGATGGCCAAACACCTGAGCGAAGGGCGCGCGTTTCCGCTGTTCTTCTACGGGCAGTCCTACATGCTTGGCGTCGAAGCTTGGTGGGCGGTGCCGTTTTTCTGGGTGGCCGGCGCCACGGTGGCCGCACTGCGTGCCTCGATCGTCGCGACGAACCTCGCGGTGGTGACGCTGCTCATGATTGGCCTGCATCGGTGCGGTCTTCGCCCGTTCCATGCGCTGGTGCCCGCTTTGTTTCTGGTGTTTCCGCCTCCCGACACCGCGGCCTTCCTGGTGGAAGCCCAGGGTGGAAACATCGAGCCGTTCCTGTGGATTCTGTTGCTGTGGTTTGTGCGCGAACGGCCCTTCTGTCTGGGGTCTCTTCTCGCCGTTGGATTCCTGAATCGCGAATTTGTGTTGTACGCCGTCCCGGTCCTGCTGGCCGGCCAGGCCTGGTCGGGCACGCTCTTCAGTCGGAACCGCGTCCGTGCGTGGTTATTCGCGCTGGTCGCGTTCCTCGCGGTCTGGCAGGGCATTCGCGCATTGGAACCCCTGTCGGATGTGATGGGGCCTGGCACACGTGGCACTGCGGCCATGGCGGCGCGCGGCTCGCAGATCGAGAATCTGTCGCAGCGCCTGCAGGTGGATGTGCGGGGGCTTCCCGCCCGAGCCTGGACGATCGTCACCAGAGATGTCGCCGGTCTTCTGGGTGGCCGTGCCATGGTCGACGGTGTCGCACCACAGGGACGGGGCTGGTTTAGGTATGTCCTGGCGATCGCACTGCTTGCTGCGATCGCACGTGTAGGGGTTCTGGCCGCACGGTCTCGGTCCACCCTGCACGCGATGTCGTTCGGGTGGTACGTATTGGGCCTGGGCCTGGGCCTGGTGGCCGTGCTGGCGTACTCGGCGACACGGCCTGCAGAGGATGTGGTTCGCCGCTACCTGTTGCTCAGTCTGCTGATGCCCGTGGGGCTGTCGGCGGTGTGGCTCATGCTGGAACCCCGGCGGCTCGTCCGGGGTGTTGTGATGACGTTCGTGCTGGGGTGGACGTTTCTGGCGGGTATCGACAACTGGCGACAGTTCGATCGATACGCCTCCGGCCAGGTTCCCAATCCGATGAGGGAACTTGTGACGGCGTTGGAGGCACGCGGTATCACTGTCGCCGAGGCGCCATACTGGCGCGCGTACAAGCTGGCATTCCTCAGCGAAGAGCGCATCATGGTGGCCTCCTCGGACGTGGTCCGCATTACCGAGTACCAACGGCGCGCGGAAGCCGCAGGAGATCGAGTGGTGCGTATCCGCTAGGAGCCGTGCGAGGGCGGGATTCAGGTGGGAGGCTGGTATTTATGCGCCTTCAGGAGACAACGATGAAGAAACTGTTCGCAGCCGTGTTGCTTGCCGTGGCGGTGCCGATTGTCCAGGCCCAGTCGCCGACGGCGGCTGACTTTGTCAGTGCGCCGTATCCCCACGATCTTGTGTCGGCCCGTCAGGCTGATCGACTGGCGTGGATCACCTACGACGAAGGCAAACGCAACGTCTTCACCGCCGTTGCGCCCGCCTTCGCTCCCATGCGTCTGACGTCGTTCATGAATGACGATGGGGTGGATGTGACGAATTTGAGCGTGTCGGCTGACGGCTCAGTCGCGGTCTTCGTGCGCGGCCACGATCAGAATCGCGATGGATGGGTCGCCAATCCCGCCAGCAATCCCGACGGCACCGAGCGCGCGATTTGGGCCGTCCGCACGAACGGCGCCGGTCCCGCGATGCGCCTGGCGGAGTTGCCGTCTGGCGCGCCGGTGGTGTCGCCGGATGGGCGATTCGTTCTCTACGTGAGGGAAGGGCAGATCTATCGTGCGCGCGTGTCGCCGGCACCAAAGCTGACGGCGATCGACAAGGGCGAGCAGCCCTTCATCAAGGCGTGGGGACAGAACAGCGGGCCGCGCTGGTCGCCCGACGGGAAGAAGATCGCGTTTGTCAGCAATCGCGTCGATCACAGCTACATCGGCGTCTATGACATGGCGACCCGCGCGTTGTCGTACCTCGCACCGGATGTCGATCGCGACTCCAGTCCGACGTGGTCGCATGACAGCACGCGCATCGCGTTCATTCGACGGCCGGGGTTGGCCTTTGGGCAACAGGCGCACGAAGGGTTTGGCGGCGTGGGGAACCCCGCCGGGCCGGCGTTCGCCCGACAGGGCGGTGCGGGTGGTCGCCAGGGTGGAGCAGGCCGACAGGGAGGCGCGCCCGCCCCGGGCGTTTCCGTGGCTGAGGCCGGAGGAACTGTGCCCGGCCTCATGCGCGCTGAGTTCAAGGGCGGCGGCACGTTGTCCTTCTGGGTTGCGGCTGCGGCTTCAGGACAGGGCAATGAGTTTTGGCGGCAGTCCCCCGACGATCGAGTCGTGACCGGCGTAAACAGCATCGAGTGGGCCGGCGAACACGTGGTGTTCACCAGTGTCGTGCCTGGCGACGACTTCGATCGGTACTTCTCGGTCGCCGTGAATGGATCTACACCAAAGCCTGTACTCCTGACCACCATCGACGGCATCATCGAAGATGCCGCATCGGTGGATCTGTCGCCGGACGGCAGGACGTTGTACTACTCCACGAATGCCGGCGACATCGATCATCGCGACGTGTGGGCCGTGCCCACCGCAGGCGGCACACCGAGACAAGTGACATCAGGCGATGCAATCGAGATGTATCCGGCGCCGCTCGCGTCAGGCCGTCAGGTGGCCCTGCTGTACGCTGAGGCCACTCGTCCCCAGTCGGTGGCTGTGGTGCCGGCCTACGGCGAAAAAGCGCGTGTGGTGTATCCCGTACTGACGCCGCGTTTTCCGACGGCAGCCCACGTGGTTCCCACCAACGTCACGCTCACGGCTGACGATGGTGTGAAGTTCAACAACCAGTTGTTCATGCCGGCAGACATCAAACCCGGTGAGAAGCGGCCGGCGATGATCTTCGTCCACGGCGGTCCGCAGCGGCAGATGCTGCTGGGGTATCACTATCGCCACGTCTACCACATGTTCTACGGCATCAATCAGTGGCTGGCGAGCAAGGGCTACATCGTGTTGTCGGTGAACTATCGCAGCGGCGTGGGGTACGGCCGCGCGTTTCGCCAGGCCCCGAACACCGGCGGTCGCGGCAACGCGGAATATCTCGATGTGCTGGCGGCCGGCAAGTACCTCCACGCACGACCCGATGTGGACACGGCTCGCGTGGCGATCTGGGGCCTCTCGTACGGCGGGGTGTTGACCGGTCAGGCGCTGGCGCGCAACTCCGACCTGTTCGCCGCCGGCATAGACCTGGCCGGCGTGCATCTCTGGGGCAGCCTCCTCGATCCGGAGGCCGTTTCCTTCAAGTCGTCGGTCATCGGCGCGATCGACGGATGGCGATCGCCCGTGCTGTTGTTCCACGGCGATGACGACCGCAACGTCGCGTTCACGCAGACGGGCGGACTGGTGCAACTGCTGCGTCAGCGCAACGTGGACTACGAACTGGTGGTGTTCCCCGACGATGTCCATGATTCGCTGTTGCACCGGCGGTGGGTCTACACCTTCGAACGGATGGAGCAATTCCTGATGAAGCACATTGGCCGCTAGTGAGGTCGTGATGAAGGCAGCAGTCGTTTTTGGTGTGGTGGTGATCGGCACGGTGGCGGCACAGGGGACCTGGACGCCTTTGGCCAGTGGCGTGAACGTGGCGTTTCGCGGCGTCAGCGCCGTGAGCGCCGAGGTGGCGTGGGCGAGCGGATCGCGTGGCACCGTGATGCGCACGCTTGACGCAGGCGCGACATGGCAGAACGTCTCGCCGCAGCCTCCACTCGCGCTGGATTTTCGTGACGTTGATGCGATCGATCGAATGACGGCGTACATCCTGAGCATCGGCAACGGCGACGCGTCGCGCATCCTCAAAACCACTGACGGCGGCGCCACCTGGGTCACGCAGTTCACGAGCCCAGACGTCGATGCCTTCTTTGACGCCATGGCGTTCTGGGACAAGGACAATGGCATCGCCTTCAGCGACTCTGCCAACAATCAGTTTCGGATCATCAGCACCAGTGACGGCGGTCGCACGTGGACGCGCCTTGGCGGGCTGCCCCCGGCGCTCGACAACGAGGGCGCGTTTGCGGCCAGCGGCACGAACGTGGCCGTCTGGGGAGACCGTCACGTGTGGATCGGTACCGGCGCGGCGGCAAAGGCACGCGTGCTCCATTCATCCGATCGCGGCAAGACCTGGACCGTGGCCGATACCCCGATTCCGGGCGGGACATCCGCCGGTATCTACTCCATCGCGTTTCGCGACGCCCTCCACGGCATCGTGGTCGGTGGCGACTACGCGAAAGAGGACTTGGCCCTCGACAACGTCGCCGTGACAAACGACGGCGGGAAGACGTGGCGGCTGGTCCCGGGCGTGGGAGGGTTCCGTTCGGTGGTGACGTACGTGCCGGCCGCCACGGGTCTCGCGCTTCTGGCTGTGGGACCGTCGGGGTCGGACTGGTCCACCGACGACGGCCGGGCGTGGACCCCCATCCCGACACCTGCGCGAGGTCTGCATACCTACAGCCACGCGCGCGGCACTGGTGTGGGATTCGCCGCCGGTGGGCGCGGCCAGCTCGCGCGGTTCGAGAAACGGTAAGCGCGCGGGCTGCCTGCGCTACTTGATTGTGGCCTTCTCGAGAATGGCCTCGTACGCATAGCCGGCGCCGAAGTCCTTCTTGAGTGTCAGCGTCCCAGTCACGGTGACAACGTCACCAACCTTCACGATGGCGCCGGTCGTCACCGTCAGGTCGTTCGTACCGTCCGACGCCTTGCCGGACCCGTCCTGCACGTGAAGCCAGTTGAACCCGAGAATCCCATTGTTGACCTTGACGACGGTGCCGCGCACCGTGACGGACTTACCCGATAGCGCGTCGCGCTTCGCCCAGGTCTCGGCAATCGAGAGGACGCCCGCAGGCGCTGCAGCCCCATGGCTGGCCATCGGCATCGGCATCGGCATCGGCATCGGCACCGGAGTCGCGGCAGAGACCGGCGTCGAGGCTGCCTGGGTGCCGGCGTCTGTGGTGGCATTGCTGGCCTGTGGCGTCGAGCAGGCGGCGAGGGCCGAGAGCGCGACCAGCAGGGAGAGAGTTTGAGCGGTTGCAGGCGTCATGTGCTCAGGGTATCAAGACCGGCCTCTGCCCGGCAGTATTGCGGTGTGTTCGCTGAGAGTGCGAGAATGGCCGGGCCCTGGAGTCCCGGGCACAGCAATCGGAGAATTCACCAGATGATGAAACGACTTTTGGGATGTGTTGCCACCGCAGTGTTCGTGGCCGTGATTTGGAGCACAGGCGTACCTGCGGTCGGCGCGGGTCAGGCGCAGGCGCCGGGCCTGACCGCCGATGCCCTCAGCGCGCTCGCGTTCCGCAGTTTGCCCACGAACGTGGTCACCGGCCGCGTGCAGGACATTGAGATTGATCCGAAGAACCCGAGCATCTGGTACGTCGCCACGGCGTTTGGCGGGCTGTGGAAAACGATCAATCGGGGCATCACCTTCGAGCCCATCTTCGACAACTACCCCGCGCACAACATGTGCTGCGTCGTCGTGGATCCGAAAGATTCGAATGTGGTGTGGTTGGGCACCGGCGAAAACGCCAGCCAGCGTTCAGCCCACTTCGGCGACGGTCTCTACAAGTCTACCGATGCCGGCAAGACATGGGCGCGGTCGGGACTCGCCGCCTCCGAGCACATCGGCAAGATCCTCGTGGACCCGAACAACTCCAACATCGTCTGGGTCGCGGCGCAGGGGCCGCTGTTCTCGGCGGGTGGCGAACGCGGGGTCTACAAGACCACAGACGGTGGGGCCACGTGGACCCGCTCTCTGCACGTGAACGACACAACGGGGTTCACGGACCTTGCGTTTGACCCCAGAAATCCGAACACGGTGTTTGCCGGCACTTACCAGCGCATGCGTCACGTCGGGCAGATGATTGGTGGCGGCCCGGATGGTGGCGTGTTCAAGACCACGGACGGCGGCCGGAACTGGACCAAGCTGACCAAGGGGTTGCCCCCGAGGGAAGTGGGCCGTATTGCACTGGCGACCGACCCGAAGAAGCCGGGACGCGTGTACGCGCTCATCGATGCCAAGGTATTTACGCCGGCCGGGGGCCGTGGGGGTCGTGGTGGGCGTGGTGGTGACCCGGCCGGTGCAGCCGGCGCCGCGGGGGCCCAGCCGCCCGCCGCCGCGCCGGCTCAGGCGCCGGAACCGCCGCCGATGAATCCTCCCACTGAGACCGATGGCCGCGGCTTCTACAAGTCCGACGACAACGGCGTCACCTGGGAGCGCATGTCGCGCGAGCGTGGGGGTGGGCCGGCGTACTACTCAGAGATTTTTGTGGATCCGCGTCACGCCGACACGGTGTGGATGATCAACACCAACATGCAGTGGACCAAGGACGCCGGCAAGACGTTCACCAATGTGGGTATCGAGCGCGGCTCGGGCGCCTTTGCCGTGCACGTCGATCATCACGAGGTGGTCTTTGACCCGACCGATCGCAACCACATCCTTATTGGCAACGACGGTGGCGTGTATGAAACGTACGACGATGGCCAGTCGTGGCGCATGTTCACGAACCTGCCGGTCACACAGTTCTACAAGGTCGGCATCGGCACAGAAAAGCCGTTCTATTCGGTCTGTGGCGGCACGCAGGATAACTTCTCGATGTGCGGCCCGTCGGGCACCTCGCATGTGCTGGGCATCCGCACGAGTGACTGGTACCACATCGCCGGCGGCGACGGCTTCCAGGCGTGGCCCGATCCGGAAAATCTGAACTTCGTGTACGCCCAGTCACAGAACGGTGGGTTGTCGCGCTACGACCGGCGCACCGGACGCGGGCAGAGCATTCGTCCCCCGGCGGGCGGCACGCTGGCGGCAGGCGCCGGAGGTGGAGCAGGTGGCGGTCGCGGTGGGGCCGGCGGCGACCGGACAAACTGGGACGCGCCCTACCTGATCAGCCCGCATCTGAGCACGCGGCTCTACTGGGGCAGCAACTTCCTGTATCGCACTGATGACCGTGGCGCGAGCTGGGCGCGTGTCAGTCCCGACCTGACCCGGAACCTGGATGCGCGCGAAATCCCCATCATGGGCAAGCAGTGGCCTGCAGATTCGATCGCGTTCCTCGAGTCTACGACGACGCTGAGCACGATTGTGGCGGTGGACGAGTCGCCCTTGATGGCGGGCCTTCTCTATGTCGGGACTGATGACGGGTTGTTCCAGGTGAGCGAGAACGGTGGCAAGGCCTGGCGCAGGGTGGAGACGTTCCCTGGTGTGCCGAGGTGGACCTACGTCAGCGACGTCTTCGCCTCGCCACTCGACGTCAACACCGTGTTTGTCGCCCTCAACAACTGGCAGACCGGCGACTACAAGCCCTATCTCGTCAAGAGCACCGATCGTGGCCAGACGTTCACCAACATCTCGTCGAACCTGCCTGCCAAGAACAACCTGTGGGCGGTGATTCAGGACCACGTGAATCCGAATTTGCTGTTTGTGGGCACAGAGTTCGGCGTGTTCACCTCGGTGAACGGCGGCGGCCAGTGGGTGCGGCTCAAGGGTGGCCTGCCGCCCACCCAGGTGCGCGACATGCAGGTGCAGAAGCGCGAGAACGATTTGGTGCTCGGCACATTCGGCCGCAGCTTCTACATCCTCGACGACTACAGTGCGCTGCGTGAAATCACTCCGGAGGCCCTTGCCGAAGAAGCGCGCTTGTATCCGGTGAAGAACCCCTGGCTCGTCACGCTGGGCGGAATTGCCCAGGACGGTTCAGCCGGCCTGGCCACCATGGGTGGTAATTTCGCCAGCCCGAATACGCCGGTTGGCGCGAACTTCGCGTACTCGGTGGGCCAGGCCATTCCCGAAGGCACCAACCTCGTGCTGACCATCACCGACGCCCGCGGCCAGCAGGTGCGCCGCATGTCGGTGGACAAGGCGCAGGGCCTGCGTCGCGTGCTGTGGAACATGCGTGCGGATGCGCCGGCGGGTGGCGGTGCGGGCCGGGGCGGCGCGCCAGGCGCCGGAGCGCCTCCGCAGTTCGCCGGTCGTGGTGGTGGGGCAGGCGGCGCACTCGTCGCCGGCGGCACGTATCACGCGCAGCTTGGCAAGCAGGTGGGCGATACGGTCACAGCGGTGGGACCCATGCAGACATTTCGGGTACTGGAGATCGAATAAAGCGGGTACGGGTGTCCACCTGTGGACACCCGTCCCCCTATCGTCCCGCCAAGCTCCTGATGAGCGTCAGCAACATATCTATCGCGACCGTATTGTGTCCGCCGAGCGGAATGATGATGTCGGCGTAGCGCTTTGACGGCACCGCAAACTCCAGGTGCATGGGTTTGACCGTGCCCAGATACTGATCGATCACCGACTCCACCGTGCGCCCGCGCTCGGTGATGTCGCGCTGCAACCGCCGGATGAACCGCGTGTCATCATCGGTATCCACAAACACCTTCACGTCCATCAGCGCGCGGAGCGCGGGATCAGTGAAGATGAGGATGCCTTCCACGATAACTGCCGTGCGCGGTGTGACCGTATCGGTGTCGGGCTGGCGGGCGTGCCGCGCGAAATCGTAGACCGGCACTTCCACCGCCTGGCCGGCGCGCAGGGCCTTGACGTGTTGTACGAGCAGGTCCGTCTCAAGCGAATCCGGGTGGTCGTAGTTGAGTGCAGCACGTTCTTCGAGGCGCAGGGTCGGATGGTCGCGGTAGTAGCGGTCGTGTTCGATGACCGAGACCTGCGTGTTGCCGAGCGCCTCCACGATATTGCGGACGACCGTGGTCTTGCCGGAACCAGAGCCCCCGGCGACGCCGATCACGAAGGGGAGTCGCGGCCGGCTCATCGCACGCTCGCGCCGTCGTCGCGCCCGGCGCGTGGTTGCGGAATGGCGAACGCCACGAGTTCAGACGGCTGGCCCGATGCCTGCTGACTGGTCCAGAGCAGCACGAACTGGCGTCCGTTCACCATGTAGGTCATCGGGGAACTGCTGGCCGAGCCCGGCAAGGCGCCTTCCCAGACGCGGGCGCCAGTCGCCTTGTCGAGCGCGCGCAGCGTGGCTTCGCCGCGATAGCCGTCTGCGGTGAAGAGCAGTGTTTTTGTTGCGAGCAGCACGGGGCGTGTCTGCGCGCCGGTCGGCGCAATGGTCAGCCCCTTGAGCGCGGGGTTGTTGGCGATGGCGGCCGGTGTGTTGCCGTTGGCCACCATCCACGCGTGTTCGCCGGTCCGGAGGTTGATGGCGGTGATGCGGGAGTAGGGAGGCTTGATGATCGGCAACCCGCGCACGTTGGGCAGACGGCCACCGCCACCGACATAATTCATGTCCGACCGCTGCGTATCTTTGATGAGCGCGTGGACGGTGGGGTTGGTCCACGAGCCGACGTAGAGCATGCCGGTCTCTGGATCAAACGCCCCGTGTTCCCAGTTGGTGCCCCCAAGATTGCCGGGCAGGCTCAGCGTGCCCTTGGTGCCGTCAGGCGCGTCCGCCAGTGATGGAGGCGCGAAGAAGGCGCCCATACGCAACCGGCCGTCTGCAATGAGCTTCAGCGCCTCAGCGCGCAACTCGGGTGTGAAGTCGATCAGGTCATCGGCGGTCACGCCCTGGCGGTCGTAGGCCCGAGGCTTGGATGGGAACGGCTGCGTCGCAGCCGCGCGCTCGCCGGGCACGTCGGAGGCCGGCACCGGCCGTTCAGCGATCGGCCAGATGGGTTTTCCAGTGACGCGATCCAGCACGTAGGCGAACGACTGCTTCGTGAGCTGGACCACGATCTCGCGCGGCTGGCCGTCGATGGTGACGTCGGCCAGAATCGGTGCCGTCGGATTGTCCCAATCCCAGATGTCATGATGGACGGTCTGGAAATGCCACAGCCGGCGCCCTGTGCGCACATCGAGGCATGCGAGCGTCGAGGAAAACAGATTGGCGCCAAGCCGATGGCCGCCGTAATAGTCACCCGTGGCCGCTTCGAGGGGCAGGTAGAGGTAACCGCGCTTCTCGTCGAGCGAGAGTGGCGCCCACGCGCCCGCGTTGCCCGTGTATTCAGCGGAACCGGCCTCCCATGTTTCGTAGCCCTCTTCACCCTTCTGCGGAATGGTGTTGAAGCGCCACTTGAGGGCCCCGGTCCTGGCATCAACAGCCAGAATGCGGCCAGGGACGTTTTTGTACGACGGCGGACGCGTGCCCACTTCGAGCGCAGGCCCGATGACCACCAGATCCTCAAACACCAATGGTGGCGACGAATTTCCGATGGCTGCCGTCTTCGCGTCCACCTCAACGCCCAGCAGCGACTTCAGGTCCACGACCCCGTCACGGCCAAAGGTCGAGACGGGTCGGCCCGTGCGTGCGTCGAGCGCGACTAAGCGAAAGCCAGGGGTGACGGTGAAGATGCGCTCCTCTGTACCGTTGGTCCAGTACGACACGCCGCGTCCGGCATCGCGTCTGGGCGCTGCCGCTGCGCGGTCGGACTCATCCAGGCGCCATGTCCACCGGGTGGCGCCGGTGGCGGCATCTGCGGCAATGACCCACCGCGACGATCCGGTGGTGAAGTACAGCGTGCCGCCAATCATCAACGGCGTGCTCTCGTTTTTGTATTCGGGCGGCGCGCTGAAGTTATCCGACTTCCAGTGCCAGGCCACCGCGAGGCTCGCCACGTTCGCTGGTGTGATGACGTCGAGCGGCGAATACCGCGTGCCCGCAAGGTCGCGATGGTAGTGACGCCACTCGGCGGTAGCGGCAGCAGCGGCGGCAGGCGGCACAGGGGGCGCCTGAGTCGCGGTGAATACGGCGACTGACGCGAACACGAACAAGGCAGTTCCGACACGGATGCGCATCAACAGCCGCCTCCGGGCGGCGCCGTCATTGTACGGCGCGCCGGCACATCGGTGCACCGTGTTTTGATACCCTGCACGAGCACGCGCGGAAGAGAGGGCATCATGGATTCTGGACTGAAGGGGAAAATCGCAATGGTCGCCGGCGCAAGCCGGGGTCTTGGATTGGCGGTGGCGCGCGGACTGGCGGCCGAAGGCGTGAGCGTTTCGATGGCGTCGCGCAACACCGACTCGATCACGGCGGCCGCGGCTGCGATCACAAGGGACATCGGCGTACCGACACTGGCGTATGCCCTTGATGTGCGGTCTGGCGAATCGATTCGCGCCTGGTTCGATGCAACCACGGCGAAGTTCGGTGGCGTGGACCTGCTCTTCGTGAACGCCGGCGGCCCGCCCGCCGGGACGGTGCTGTCGTTTGACGATGGGGCGTGGCAGGGTGCATTTGAACTGCTGGTGCTCAGCGCCATTCGCATGGTGCGGCTGGCCGTGCCTTCGATGAAAGAACGCGGCGGTGGCGCCATCGTCGTCTCCACATCGTCGGCGGTGAAGGAACCGATTCCAAACCTGGCGTTGTCGAACGTCGTGCGTGCGTCGGTGGCCGCGCTGTCGAAGACACTCGCGAACGAACTGGCTGCGGACGGCATTCGTGTGAATCACCTGTTGCCGGGCCGCATCGACACCGATCGCATCAAGGAACTTGATGCCATTCGCGCGACAGCCACCGGCGCCTCGGCCGATGAGGTGAAGGCGACGTTCTCGAAGGCCATCCCCCTGGGCCGCTACGGCACGCCGGCGGAGTATGCGAGCGCTGCGGTGTTCCTGTTCTCAGACGCCGCCCGCTACATCACGGGCGCGTCGCTCCAGGTCGACGGCGGCGCGGTCAAGGCGGTCCAGTAGCGCCCCGAACGAATCAATCGCGCTCCACCATGATCAAGACGACCAACACGATTGAGGAATGAGGTTTGAGCGATTGAGGATCGGGATGGCACGGATCGCTGATTCTGGACTGAGGATGGGAATGTTGGCATTGATGGATTGGAGGAATGTGCGATTGCGGGATCGCAGCGATCAGCCATCCCACCATCAGACCATCCAACAATTCCCATCAGCGATCAGAAATCCGTCCAATCCCGATCCTCAATCGCTCAATCCTCAATTGCATGGGGCTGTCCGATGAAGGCCCCCATCTGATGGCCGCCGCCAGCTTCGCCGCCGTTGCCGTGGGCGGCGCCGTCGGCGCGGCGCTTCGCTACGCCGTTACGGGCTGGGCGCATCGCGTAATGCCGTCTACCTTTCCCTATGGCACGCTGACGGTGAATGTGGTGGGGAGCCTGGTGGTGGGTTTTGCCGCCGGGGTGTTTGCGGGTCGCGCCGAGCCGCGAGACAATCTGCTGCAGCTGTTTCTGATCGTGGGAGTGTGTGGCGGGTTCACCACCTTCTCCGCCTTCTCGGCTGACACGTATCACCTGGTTCAGCGCGGGGACCTGGCGCCGGCGGCCCTCAACGTGCCGCTTCAGGTGGTTGGGTCGCTGGTCGCGGTTTTCGCTGGCTTCTGGCTGTCGCGCCAGTTGTAGGCTGGCGCCGGATCCTGCCCCCCATCACACTTCTGAATGAGCCAATGAGCCAATCCAATGGGGTAGTCAGGGAATGAGGCAAGCCCATTGGCTCACTGCCTCATTGTGGTGCGGAAGAGAGGACTCGAACCTCCACCCTATTGCTAGGACTAGCTCCTGAGGCTAGCGCGTCTGCCAATTCCGCCACTTCCGCACGAAGGGTCTTACAGGCAGGCCCGCCCACGTGAGACGGAAGTCGCGATTATATCCCAACCCAGTTCCTCATATACTTCAAGCAGGAGATCCCCCTGCTTTGAGTGCTCGCCGCGGTGTTGCCGTCGTTCTTTTCCTGATCTTTCTGGCCATGATGGCCTCGGCCGCGGGCCTGCTGATTCTGGCCCTGATGTTTGGCGGAGGGCAGACCGCGCCTGTGGTGGCGTCCAATTCGACGTTGTTCCTACGCGTGCAGGCGCCGTTCCCGGAAATTGACTCCAGCAGCGTGTTCTCGGGGTTCATCGCGACGCCGCCGACGCTGCGCACGGTGCTGGCCGTCATCGAGAAGGCCAAACACGACGACCGCATCCGGGGCATGGTGGTCATCCCCAGCACCAACGGCGCGCTCTGGGCGCAGGTGCAGGAAGTGCGCGACGCCATGGCGGCGTTCCGGGCCTCCGGAAAATCACTGGTCGTGTTCATGGAATACGGCGGGGCCGCCGACTACTACCTGGCCTCCGCGGCTGAACGCGTGCTGATGATGCCGGCCGGCTCGCTGGATGTGTCGGGCCTAGCCACGTACGAAGTGTTCCTGCGGGGCGCGTTCGACAAACTCGGGATCTACCCTGACCTGCTCCACATGGGGGAGTTCAAGTCGGCCTCGAACACGTTCACCGAACGCGGCTTTACGCCCGCCCATCGCGAGATGACGCGGTCGCTGAATCGTGATGCCTACGATCAGCTAGTCAGCGCCATTGCGGCTGGACGGAAGCGTAGTGTCGACGAGATCCGGCGCGCGCTCGATCAAGGCCCGTTCCTCCCCGAAGAGGCCAAGGCCGCGGGCCTCATCGATGATTTAGCTTACGACGACCAGATTGATGATGCCTCGCCCGTGCAGGGCACCCGGCGCCTCGAAGGCGACGACTACACACGCGGCTTCATCGCGAGTACCGGATCGGGGCCACGAGTCGCCCTGCTCTACGGCGTCGGCACCATTGCCAGCGGCAGGAGCAGTTTCGACGGGCCCACCGGCGCGGTGCTCGGCTCCGATACCTTCGTGGAGTGGATTCGCAAAGTACGGGCCGACAGTTCGATCAAGGCCATCGTGATTCGCATCGACAGCCCCGGAGGGTCGGCCATCGCGTCGGAAGTGATTTGGCGCGAACTCATGCTGACTCGCCAGGTGAAACCCATCATCGTTTCCATGGGCAATGTCGCCGCGTCGGGCGGTTATTACATGGCCGTGCCGGCCACCGCCATCGTGGCGCAACCGGGCACCATCACGGGGTCGATTGGGGTGGTGACCGGCAAGTACGTGCTCAAGGGCGCATTCGACAAACTCGGCATTGGCACCGACAGTGTGAGTGACGGAAAGAATGCCGAGATCTATTCGCCCTTCCGGGCGTTCACGCCCGAGGAACGCGCGAAGGTGGAAGGGCAGATGCAGGCCACGTACGACTTGTTTGTGTCGCGTGTCGCCGAGGGGCGCCGGTCATCACCCGACAAGATCGACGCCATCGCCAAAGGCCGCGTGTGGACGGGGCAGCAGGCCCACGAACTGGGCCTCGTTGATGAGTTGGGCGGGCTCGATCGCGCCATCGCGTTGGCCAAGGAGCACGCCAAGCTCGACGCCGCCAAGCCGGTGACGCTGGTGATCTATCCGCAGAAGCGCTCCTTTGCGGACCTTGTGGCGAACCCCCTTGGGCTCAGCCTGGGCGCCTCGCTGGAACTGGCGTTCCGCCGTCCAGAGGCACGCCTGGTGGACGGTGTGGCTGATCGGCTGCGCTTGTTTCGTCGGGGCGAGACGCTTGCGCTGATGCCGAATCTGTTTTTCAACCAGGGACGGTGATTCCCGGTGGAAGGATTTCCGCTGACGCACCTCACGGTGCTTGAGCGTATCCGCGCGGGTGACCCCGCTGTGCGCCTTGGGGCGTTCAGCGACCTTGCTGAAGGCTACTGGCGACCCAGCTATCACTACCTCCGAAGGCAGTGGCGCCTGTCGCCGGAGCAGGCTGAAGACATGGTCCAGGGGTTCTTCACGGTGGCCTTCGAGAAGGGCTACCTCGAAAAATTCGACCCCGCGAAAGCGCGGTTCCGCACGTTTCTGCGCACCTGCCTCGACCGGTATCTGCAGAACCAGCGCAAGGCCGACACCGCAGTCAAACGCGGCGGGGCAGTCGACATCCGCTCCCTGGATTTTCCCGGCGCCGAACGTGAACTGGCACTGGTCTCAGCTGATGTGCAGGACCCCGACAGGTTCTTTCGCGACGAGACCATTCGCGCGCTGTTCGCGCGGACGGTCACGGACATGCGCGAGGCCTATGCGCGTGAAGGGAAGCCGCGGATCTTCGCAGCCTTCGAGCGTCACGATCTGGCGGATCGAGAGGACGGTGAGGCGCGGACGTATGCGTCGGTGGCGGCAGCGCTGGGTGTGCCGGTCACCACGCTGACGAACGACCTTCACGCCGCACGTCGGAGATTCCGGGAGTTGGCGCTCGTCCCCCTGCGCAACCTCGTGGGAAGCGACGAGGAATTTCGCGCCGAAGCTCGCGAGTTGTTTGGCGTCGAGGTGGACCTCGACCTGAAGAACGAGATTTAATGTTCTTGTCCAACGCCATCGTCGGGCATCTGCGTGACGTGGCCACGTGGCCGGACCTGGCCGATGGGCGATACACAGACGTACGGCCCCTGGGTTCGGGCGGCATGGGACGCGTGTTTGCCGCGCTCGACGAACCCCTTGGGCGCGAGGTGGCGATCAAAATCTCGCATGCGCCTGTGCTGGGCAGCGATCTGGATGCGCGCCTGCGCCAGGAAGCTCGCGTGCTGGCGCAACTCGAGCATCCGGGGATCGTGCCGGTGCACGACCTTGGGCTGCTCGGCGACGGACGCGTGTTCTATGTGATGAAACTGGTGCGGGGCCAGACGCTCGCCCAGAGCCAGCCGCCAGCCACAGAGAGTGCGGCGCTGTCGGTGTTCGAGCGCGTCGCGGACGCGGTGGCGTTTGCCCACGCGCACGAAGTCATCCATCTCGATCTCAAGCCGTCGAACATCATGACGGGCGCGTTCGGCGAAGTGCTGGTCATGGACTGGGGCGTCGCGAAGATCCTCAGCTCCCCAATTTCCACCTCCGCTCCTTCGGAGCTACGGCGGACAAGCCTCAGTTCCCCAGCTCCCAAGGTTGCCGGCACTCCGGGTTTCATGGCGCCGGAACAGGCCGCCGGCGGCGCCGTTGGGCCGGCGAGCGATGTGTACGCGCTGGGGGCGCTGCTGTTCTGGCTGCTGCGCGGTGATGGGCCACCGCGCAGGCTGCCTCGGCGCCTGCGCGCCATCATCACCATGTGCCTGGTCACCGACCCCGCCCATCGGTATCCCGACGCATCCGCGGTGGTCGCCGACCTGGCCCGCTATCGCGCGGGAGACGCCGTGCACGCGCTCCCCGAAACCGTCGTCGATCGCGCGGTGCGTTTCGGAGCGAAACACATCACGATCATCGTCTTGATTGCCGCCTACCTGGTGATGCGGGCGCTTGTAGCCCTCTGGCGATAGAGTCCAGGGTCCAGGGTCCAGAGATACGGAGGTCCCGGGCTTCAGCCCGGGACATCTTGGAAAATGAACGACCTGCTGTACGGTTAACAGGACTCTCAAGGAGACAGGTTGATGAAGAAACCGATTTTGGGAATGGCACTTGGTGGGGTGTTGGGGGTGTTCGACGGGCTGACGGCATTGGTCTCGGCGCCGGAGCTGCGGGACCAAATCATGGGTATCGTGATCGGGTCCACGTTCAAGGGCCTTGTGGCCGGCGTGTTGATCGGGTGGTTCGCCTACCGCGTCCGCTCGCTCGCGGCGGGGACCATTGCCGGCGTGCTGATTTCAGGCTTCTTCGCGTAACTGGTCGCAATGCAGCCCACCAACGGCGTGTACTACTACTTCGAAATCATCCTGCCAGGCGCCGTGCTGGGCCTCGTCGTGGGATATGCAACTCAGCAATACGGACAGGGGAAAGCCAAGTTCCCCAGTTCCTAACTTCCGAAGATGGTCCTGAGAGCTGCCTCGTTGAAGGTGATCTTTATCTTCAGCTTGGCCTTGGTCATGTAGGCCGCGAAGAAGTCCTGACGGCGCTGCTGCAGCACCTGGTCGGATGTCTGCGACTTGCCGGCGGCGAGGGCTTCCGGCGTCACGTCGGTGCGGTCAACCACACGGGCGACGACCACTGCCGAGTCGGTCTGGATGGTTCCCGACGTGGCTCCTTTGGCCAGAGCAAACACCGCGTTGTCAACGGCCGTGTTGACGCCCACCTCGGGGTAGGGCGTTCCACGCGTGATGAGTTCGGTGGTCTTGACTTCCACGCCGGCGGCCTTTGCCGCCGCCGCGAATGACCCGCGCGCCGAAGCCTGCGCCATGCCCGCCGCTTTGGTTGCCGCGAGTGCCACGGCGCTGACGCGAATGACGTCCTCGCGCACCTTGGTTTTCACCTCGTCGAGGGTCGGGATGGCCGGGGCCTTGATCTCGGTCATGGTGATGAACGCGATGCCCTGACTCGTGCGCAACTGCCCGCTGACCTTGTTCAGTTCCATCGTGAACGCCGCCGAGGCGACCGCGGGGGCGTAGCCCAGGCCTCCCAGCGGTTCCTCTCGCGAGAACAGCCCGGAGTCGGAAACCGTCAGCTTGCGTGCTGCCGCCACGCGGTCCAGGTCGCTGGGGTCGTCAATTTCCTTCGCGGCCGCGTCCGCGATGGTCTGCGCCTCGGCCTGCGCCTTCTCGAACTTCATCTGATCTTCGAGTTGGGCCCGCACTTCGGCCAGTGGCTGTGTGCCCGCCGCACGGCGTTCGGTGGTCTTGATGATGTGGAAGCCGAAGTCCGACTTCACCAGGTCGCTGATCTGCCCTGGCTGCATCGCAAAGGCCGCGTCCGAGAACGGTTTGACCATGCCTTCGCGCGCGAAGAAGTTGAGGTCGCCACCCATGGGGGCTGACCCGTCTTCTGAGTACTGCTTCGCCAACGCGGCAAAATCCTCGCCGGCTTTGACCCTCACGAGCATCGCGTCAGCGGCGGCCTTCTGCTTGGCCTCGTCCTTGCCTTCGCCGGTCTTGAAGAGGATGTGGCTCGCGCGCACCTGCTCGGGCGTGGTGAACTGCGCCAGATTGTCGCGATACCGCGTCTCCACTTCGGCGGGTGTGACCACGCGGGTGGCCCGCAGGGCTTCGGCGTCAATCAGGAGATAACGAACGCGACGCTTTTCCTGCGTCCGGTACGTCGCCTGGTTGCCGGCAAAATGCGCGGCAATCTGCGCGTCGGTCGGCGTGATGCCCGAGCTGAAGTTGCCGGCCGTGAAGACCGCCATCTCCAGTTTCACTTTCTCGTTCTGCCGCCGGTATTCGCCTTCAGCCTCGGCATCCGTCACGTGCACCCACGACGTGACCGCCGCCTGCAGCTTCTCCGACAGCAGTCCCTTGCGCATCTGCTCTTCGAAGTCCGCCGCGCGGATGGGCGGACGCTGGAACGCCAACACCTGCCGATACCGGGTGTCGCCGATGAACACGCCGTTTTCCTGGAACCCAGGCATGCGCAGGATGCGCTCCCTCAATTCCGCGTCGGTGACCGTCATTCCCAGACGCTCCGCGGTGGCAACGATGGCTTCTTCATCCACCATCCGCTGCACCACGCTCTGCGGGATCTGCAACTGCCGGATCATCTCTTCGGTAATCTGGCCGCCGTAGTTCTGCCGCACGCTCATCAGCTGCTGCTGATACAGCCGCTGGTAGGTGCCCACCGTCAACGGGCGGCCTTCCACCGTGACGATGGCGTCGTTCGGGTTCGTGCCCACGCCCCCAACCGGGTCGAGGAAGCTGGGCACGTAGAGAAGAACAAAAGTGACGACCACCAAGCCAAGGCTCCATTTCAGCCAGGCTTTATGGCGCCGCATCCGGTCGAGCATCGTCATGGGCGGACCTGTCTCCAAGCGTGCGCGGGACGACCCCGCGCAAAGTTCGCATTATGCCACGGCAGGGGGACAATCGCCCGAAGTGATAGAAAAATCAGGAGATTCGCATGGTAACATTCGACCAACGCGATACCATGCCGGGACGACGACTTCGGGCTCCTTCCACACGCCGAACGCCCCCCCTTCAAAACGCGGTGACACTGGCCGTGTTTCACCGTGCCGCAAAAGGGGAGAGCGTGGAACGACACGTGGCCCCGTTGCGGCGCACTCGCCGGGTGACGCTGGCCATCACCCGGCAGACGGCTTCGGCCGTGCCTCCGCGGGGGACCACCGGAATTTTGTGGGAGATCACCGCGGACGCCGGTCTCGATCGGCGTCGCGTATCGTCGTTGCTCGAGCGGGCGCCCACGGCGTCGTATTCGGCGGCCAGCGACAGGCACCTTGGTGATTTGTCGCGATCACTCGGCTTCCTTCATCACCTGGCGGTTCCACTCAGGTGGCCAGAGGTTGAACGCGCGTTGGGCCTTCCGGGGGCGGTGGATCTCGCCGATCGACTTGAGCGGGCCGCCACGAGTTTGAAGCGACTGGCCGAACGTGCCGAAGTGCTCAGCGACCTGCCGGCAGAGGTCGAGGCGGAATTCGCGGAAGCGCTTGAGCGCGATGGTCTGGCGTACGAGGCCCAACTCGAGAAGCAGTTCGCGGCGCCGCACGCGGTGGCTTCTGCATTGGTGGCGCGCGTGGCGACGTGGTTGCCGATGGCCACATGGTCGGTGGTGGCGGTCGAGGCCGACGGGCAGGTGCATTGGCTTGCGGGGCGCGAAGTGGAACGGACGCTCAAGGCGCCGGCCGAGGCGATTGCCGACCTCGTCGTGCAGAGCGGCGAACCGTTCGCGACGGCGCGCGTGGCGGGAGACCGGCGCATTGGTGAGGCCTTGGAGGCTGCGGCCGTGGGATTTCCGCTGATAGCCAACGGCGCCATCGTCGGCGTGTTGGTGGGGTTCGATCATGGCCGGGCACGACGGGATCCTGAGTGGCCTGTTGCCGTGAAGGTGGCATTGGCGCGGCTGGTGCAGCCGGCCGCGTACGCACTTGGGCATGCCCTCCGGGTCGTCAGGGCCGAGGCCTTGTCGGTAACCGATGACCTGACGCAGTTGTTCAATTCGCGGTACCTCCACGATGTATTGCGGAAGGAAGTAAAACGGGCTGTGCGAAGCGGCCGCGCGTTGTCCTTGATTTTCGTGGACCTGGACGGGTTCAAAAAGATCAACGACGCTCACGGGCATGTGCTCGGCAGCCGGGCCCTGGTGGAAGCGGCGGCGGTGATCCGGGGCGCGGCCAGGGAGACGGATGTGGTGGCGCGATTCGGCGGCGATGAATTCGCGATCGTGCTGCCTGAGACCGACGACGAGGGCGCGCTGAATGTGGCAACGCGGCTTCGGGAACATATTGCGCGGTATGTGTTTCTGGCGGACCGGGGCAATGGCAGCCGCCTGACGGTGTCGATCGGCGTTGCGACATTGCCCACCGTGGCCGAGAACGCCGATGGGTTGTTGCACGCGGCGGATGCGGCGATGTATCGGGTGAAGGAAGCAGGCCGTGATGGCGTGCAGGTGGCGGTGGACCGGGTGGAATTGCCCATGCCGCCCATGATGATCGACCATAGTGAAGAGGGAGACATTTGTTGAATTTACGGTCGCTGTTTTCGCTGTTTTCCAGCGATCTTGCAATTGACCTTGGCACGGCCAACACGTGCGTGTACGCGCGCGGCAGGGGGATCGTGGTCAACGAGCCCTCCATCGTGGCCATTAACAAGATCTCGGGGCGCATTGAAGCCGTGGGGCGCGAGGCGAAGGAAATGCTCGGGCGCACGCCGGGCAACATCGTCGCCATCAAACCCATGAAGGACGGCGTGATCGCCGACTTCGAAGTCACGGAAAAAATGCTGGCGCACTTCATCAAGAAGGCGCACAACCGCACCATGTGGGTGCGGCCGCGCATTGTCATCGGTGTGCCGTCGGAAATCACACAGGTCGAAAAACGCGCGGTCAAAGACAGCGCGTATCGCGCCAAGGCCAGCGAGGTGTATCTGGTGGAGGAAGCGATGGCGGCCGCCATCGGCGCCGGGATGCCGATTGAAGAGGCGTCGGGCAATATGGTGGTGGACATTGGCGGCGGCACCACGGACATCGCGGTGATTTCGCTGGCCGGCATCGTCTATTCGAAGGCCATTCGTGTGGCCGGCAATGAAATGGACGAAGCAATCATCCAGTACGTCAAGAAGTCGTACAACCTGCTCATTGGCGAGCGCACGGCCGAACAGATCAAGATGCAACTGGGGTCGGCGTTCCCACTCGAAGAGCGCATTACGATGGAGATCAAGGGGCGCCATCTGATCGAGGGCATACCCAAGACCATCACCATCACTGACGAAGAGGTCCGTGAAGCCCTGGCCGAAACGATCAATGTGATTGTGGACGCCGTGCGCGTGGCCCTCGAGCGGACGCCACCCGAACTGTCGGCCGACATCGTCGATCGTGGCATCGTGGTGACTGGCGGTGGCGCGCTTCTGAAGAACCTCGACCGGCGCTTGCGTGAAGAGACCGGGTTGCCCGTGGCGATGGCCGAAGATCCGCTGTCCACGGTTGTGCTCGGTGCCGGCAAGATGCTGTCGAACTTCGAACTCCTGAGAAAAATTTCGCTGGACTGATCTGTTGGGTAGCACGCGCCGCACCTTCGTCCTGTTTCTGGTGCTGAGCTTCGCCCATCTGCTGCTGATGTCAGTGCAGATGCAGTCGCGCAGCGGTGTGCCGCTGCTCCAGGCCGGTGCCTTCGGCGTGTTCGCCGCCATCCAGCGCGTCATGGCCGGCGTCTCGGATACGGTCCGATCGGGCTGGTCCAACTACGTCGCCCTTCGGGGTGTCGTGGCCGAGAACGACGCTCTGCAGAAACAGGTGTTGTCGCTCGAAGGGCAGGTGCAGACGCAGGCGGCCATCGTCAGCCAGACGCGGGCGCTTGAGCAGTTGCTCAACCTGCAGCAGAGCCTGGTGGCCCAAACGCTCGCCGCGCGCGTCATCGCCGGCGATCCCGCGCCGGGCGCATTCGTGATCACCATCGACCGGGGCAGTGCGGATGGCGTGGAACCCAACATGGCCGTGCTCGGGCATGCGGGTGTGATCGGCCGGGTGATCAACCGCCCCACGGTACACGCCGCGCAGGTGCAACTGCTCATCGGCCACAATGCCGGCGCCGGCGGTGTCACGGAGATGTCAGAAGCGGTCGGCATCATCAAGGGCGGGGCCGGCGTTCCACCTCTGGAGATGGCCTACGTGGATTTGCTCAAGGACGTGCAGGTCGGCGAGCGGGTGCTGACCTCAGGGCTGGATGGCATTTTCCCCAGGGGGTTTGTGATTGGCACGATCGAACGTGTCGTCAAAGGCAGTGGCGTGTACAGCGAAATCGCCGTACGGCCGGCCGTGGATTTTTCAAATATCTCGATGGTGCTGGTCATGTTGACTCGTCCGACCCGCGCGGAAGGCGGCTCGTGAAGTTCGGGCGCGTCCTGCTGACCGTGCTGATCGCGCTGACGCTGCAGATGGCGCTGGCCCGATTCGCAGTCGGCGGCCGTTGGGTGTTTGATTTCGTGTTGGTGGCGGTGGTCTACGGCGGGTTGTTGTGGGGGCCTGCGGCCGGGATGTGGATTGGCACGCTTGGCGGGTTGATGCAGGACGCGCTGAGCGAAGATGTGATTGGTGTCGGCGGGTTTGCCAAGACGGTGGTGGGTTTTGCTGTGGGTGCGTTGGGCTTGCAGTTCATGGTGGCCCGTCCGCTGGCGCGTGCCGGGGCGGTGGCTGCCGCGACGGTGGTGCATCGGCTGATCATGGTGGGGTTGTGGGTGATTGCCGATCAGGATTGGAAGGGCGTGGCCTGGGCCGCACTACTGATGGAGACGGGACTCAATGCGGCGGCAGGCCTGACCGCGTTTCACCTGACCCACATGCTGCCGGGTGCCGTCCGGCACACGCGAGAGGGGCGCCGCCCGCCGCTGAGCCGGCGCAGGTGGTAGCACGATGGTGACTCCTGGCGCCAGTGGCGCGTTCGGCGATCGACAGAGCACCGAAAGCCGGCTGATTGGTCTGCGCGTCATCAGCCTCGTTCTCTTCGTGTTCCTGGCCGGGTCGTTCTGGGTCCTTCAGGTGCTGCAGTATTCGGAACACCTCGAGCGGGCCAAGCGCAATCACACCAGGACGCTGCCGCTGCTCGCGCCGCGCGGGGTGTTGTTCGACCGGCACGGCGAAGTCCTCGTGCAGAATCGCCGATCATTCCGCATCGCCATCGTGCGGGAGCAGGCCACCGACGTGCCGGCCAGCATTCGCCGGCTGGCGGCTATCACCCATGCAGACGAAGCCCAGATGCTGGCGATCGTGCAGCGCCGGAAGAGCGACCCGATCTTCCGGCCTATCGCTGTCATCGACCATGCGACGGACGCGCAGGTGGCGGCCGTGGTGGCGCAGCAACTCGAACTGCCCGAGATCGTTGTGGAGCAGGTGCCCACGCGCACGTATCCCGTTGGCGGCCTGGCCGCGCACCTGTTCGGCTACGTCGGCGAGGTTCAGCCGGCGCAACTGGTCAGGACCGAATTCGCCGGGCTGAGCCAGGGGGCGATCGTCGGACAAGCCGGCGTGGAGCAGGTCTACAACACCCAGCTGATGGGCACCGACGGGAATCGATTCGTCAACGTGGACAGCCGCGGTCGCGAGGTCGAGGAGCTGCAGCGCCAGGATCCGGTGGATGGCCAACGAGTGCAGTTGACCATCGACGCGGATATGCAACGTGCGCTCGAAGACGCGTTCCGGGCAGACGGATACAACGGCGCGGCGGCCTTCATCGATCCCGCATCGGGGGAAGTGCTGGCGCTCACCAGCCTGCCGGCGTATGACCCCAACGACTTCGCGGCCGGCATCAGCAGTTCGGTCTGGCAGGCGTTGAATGCCGACCCGTTGCGCCCGCTGGGCAACCGCCTGATCCAGGGCCTCTATATGCCCGGGTCCACGTTCAAAATCGTGATGGCGATCGCCGCGCTCGAGGAGGGCATCATCACCCCGGATTCGGTGATTGGCTGCCGCGGGAGCGGCGTGTTCTATGGCCGGTCGTTCAAATGCTGGAATACCAAAGGCCATGGCGCCATGACGTTGCGCCACGCGCTGGAGCAGTCGTGCAATGTGTTTTTCTACACGCTCGGTGAGCGGATGAACATCGACACGATCAACAAGTGGGCGACGAAGCTGGGCCTGCTTGGCAAAACCGGCATCGACCTGCCGCAGGAGAACGCGAGCTTCATGCCCAGCACCGAGTGGGCCGCGCGAACCCGATCGGATGGCCGTTGGTATCCCGGGGAAACCATCTCTGTGGCGATTGGCCAGGGCGCCGTCAGTGTCTCACCCATGGCCATGGCCATGATGATGGCGACCGTGGGCAATGGCGGCACCTTGCAGACGCCTCACTTGGTGAAGGCTGTCGATCGGGGCAAGGGCAAGGGATGGGAGCCCGTGCCCGGCCCGGGGCCGCGGTCGACGTTCGCGATGCGGCCAAACAATCTGGCGGCCGTGCGCGAGGGACTCTGGATGGCCGTCAATACGCCGCGAGGTACCGCCACGGCCCGCGGCAAGATCGAGGGTAAGGATGTGTCGGGCAAGACGGGCACCGCACAGGTGATCTCCAACGACAACAAAGCGGCCGCTCAGGCCGCCGCCAGGGCCGCGGGCCGCAACCCCGCGATTTTCGACGACCACGGCTGGTTCGTGTTTTTCGCGCCGCGCGACAAGCCTGAAGTGGCCGGCGTGGTCTTCACGGAACATTCCGAACATGGCTATCTGTCGGCGCCCATCGCGAAACACGTGATGGAGACGTACTTTGCCAAGAAGGAAGGACGGCCGCTGCCCGTGTATCACTCACCGGCGGCTCCGGGCGGGGGACGGTAGTCGTGGAGCGCCGGCTGTGGCAGCACCTCGACTGGCCGTTGTTGCTCGCGGTGATGGCGCTGACGTGCGTCGGCCTGGCCACGATCTACAGCGTCACCTGGAACCTCGCCACAGGTGCGCCGGGCGGCGAGTTCTGGCGGCAGGTCTACGCGGTGCCGGTGGGACTGGTCGCACTGATCGCCTGCCTTGTGGTGGACTACCGGACCCTGGCGCAACGCTCGCCGCTGTTTTATGTGGCCATGATTCTGGCGCTCGTGGCCGTGATGGCCTTCGGCGTTGAAGCGAAAGGGTCACGGCGGTGGGTGAATCTCGGGGTTGGGTCCCTGCAGCCCTCTGAATTTGCACGCCTCGCGCTCGCGCTCGTCCTGGCGATGGTCTACGGCGATGCGCGTCGCCGCGCGCGGTCGATGGGCGAACTGATGGTGGGCGCGTTGGTATTGGCGCCGGCATTCATCCTCATCTTCCTGCAGCCGGACCTGGGCACCGCGTCGATGTTGCTGCCGGTCTATTTCGGCATTGCGTACATGGCGGGGTTGCGGATGCGCTGGGTGGTCGGCGCCGTGGTCGTGGCGGCTCTGCTGTCACCGGTGGTGTGGGCGTACGGCCTTCAGGACTACCAGAAGGGCCGGGTCATGACCTTCCTGGACCCCTACAAGGACCCGAAGGGCGCCGGATACCAGCAGATTCAGGCGCGCGTCACGGTCGGGTCCGGTGGCATGCTCGGCAAGGGATTCAAGCAGGGGACCCAGGGGGCCTATCGGTTCCTGCCCGAGAGCCACAACGATTTTGTATTCGCGGTACTGGCCGAGGAACAGGGCTTTGTGGGCGTGATCACCGTGCTGGGCCTGTACCTCTTTGTGATCTGGCGCAGCCTCGAAGCCGCCAGGCTGGCCCGGGACCGGGTGGGCGCGTTTCTGGTGGTGGGGCTGGTGTCCTGGTTTTTGTGCCAAGTGGTGTACAACATCACTATGCAGGCCGGGTTGGTGCCCGTGAAGGGGCTGACCCTGCCGCTGATGAGTTATGGCGGGTCGTCGCTCGTGGCGACACTCGGCGGATTTGGCCTCATTCTCAATGTGCGGATGAGGCGTTTCACGAATTGAACGGATGACGGTCACACATGAACAAGGAGATGGTGGTCTCCTCGACGATCCACGAAACACGCGTGGCGATTCTCGAGGACGATCAGGTTGTCGAAGTATTCATTGAACGGGAACAGTCGAGGGGCGTGGTCGGCAACATCTACAAAGGCCGCGTCTCGAAAGTGTTGCCCGGCATGCAGTCGGCCTTTGTAGACCTCGGACTCGAGCGTGACGCGTTTCTGTATGTCACCGACGTCATCGATCCGACCGAAGAGAGCCTCGAGGAAGACGAAGACCAGCCCGTAGCGCCGATACCCGACCCCGAAGGGCTCTTCGCCGACGCCGCACCCAATGGCGACGAGGGACCCTCGGAAGCGGCGCCGGACGTGGCCGTGCCCGCTCAGGCCGCAGCCGGTCAGGCCGGTGCTGGAAAAGACGCGCGCCGCGGACGCGATCGCGAGCGCACGCCGTCCACGACCAAAATCGAAGATCTCCTGAAAGCAGGCCAGGAAGTGGTGGTGCAGGTGGTCAAGGAACCGCTGGGCACCAAGGGCGCGCGCATCACGTCGCACATCTCGCTGCCGGGCCGCTTCCTCGTCTACATGCCCACGGTGAATCACATCGGCGTGTCGCGAAAGATCGAGTCGCGCGACGAACGCCGTCGCGTGCGAGCCATCGTGCAGAAGTTCAAGGAAGACACCGGACTCCCCGGTGGGGTCATCATCCGGACGGCCGCCGTCAACCGCCCCGAAGAAGACATCCTCAGCGACCTACAGTACTTCCAGACCGTGTGGACCGAGGTGCAGCGCCGCCGCGAGACCCAGCGTCCGCCGGCTGTGCTGTATCGCGAAGAGAGCCTGGTCGCCAAACTCCTTCGTGATTTCCTCACCGAGCAGTTCACGGCCATCCGTATCGATGACGAGACCGAGTATCAGCGTGTGGTCACGCTCGTCGGCCGCATCATGCCGAACATGGCCGCGCGCGTGAAGAAATACTCGAAGGACTATCCCATCTTCGACGAGTACGGCGTGCAGGGCGAGATCGACAAGGCGCTGCGCAGCAAGGTCTGGCTCAAATCGGGCGGCTACATCGTCGTCAACCAGACTGAAGCGCTGGTGGCCATCGACGTCAACACCGGCCGGTATGTCGGCAAGAAGACCGCCGGGCGTCTTGAAGACACGATCGTCAAGACCAACCTCGAGGCGGCGAAGGAAATCGTACGGCAGATGCGCCTGCGCGACCTGGGTGGCATCATCGTGCTCGACTTCATCGATATGGAAGACAAGAAGAACCGCCAGAAGGTCTTCCAGGCCATCGAGCAGGAACTGCGTCGCGACCGCGCGCCGTCCAAGGCGGTGCAGGTCAGTGACTTCGGCCTGGTCATCATCACGCGCAAACGCGTGAAGAGCAGCCTGGAACGCCTGCTGACCGAGCCGTGTCCGTACTGTTCCGGTACGGGCGCCATCAAGGCCAGTCCCACCATCTGCTACGACATCCTGACCGAGGTGAAGAAGGTGAGTGCCGACCTCGACGGGTATAGCCTCGTGCTGCGGGTGAACCCCGAAGTGGCCCGGGCCCTGCGCGAAGAAGGCCGGGGCGTCTTCAAGGAGCTCGAAGCGGCCGTGGGCCGTCCAGTGACCGTGCGCCCGGACGACCAACTCCATCACGAACAGTTCGACTTGATGGCGATGTAGGCTTATATTGGGAGGCATGACGATGACACGTAACGCGATTGGATTGGTACTGGCTGGCGCGATAGCTGTCGGGCAGTTCGGTGTGGTCCAGGCGCAAACCCCGTCACCCGCCCTCGGTAGCGTGCGGCTCAGCCGCGCGGTAATGGCCGACGGCAAGGCCCTGCCCGCGGGCACGTATGCACTGCGCCGCTCCGCCGACCCCGTGAAGCCCGTCGTGGGCCAGGGGCCGGACCATGCCACCTGGGTTGAGTTTGTTCAGGGCGGTCAGGTGAAGGGCCGCGAGTTGGCCAGTGTCGTGCCCTCGGCTGAAGCGAAGACGGTGATCAAGGGCCGGGCGCCTGGCGCCAACACCTCACGCGTGGACCTGCTCAAGGGTGGGGAATATCTGCGCGTCTGGTCGAACCGCGGCGGCAGCCACTACCTGATTCACCTGGTGGTCGGCAGTTAGCGCGTATCCCAGGT
>SHUF01000074.1 GCA_009694745.1 Acidobacteriota bacterium | reverse complement strand
AGCCGGCGTCTTCGACGCGGCGCGTGAATCGCGCCGGGCCGGCGATGCCGGCCAGCGCGATCACGCGCGCGCCGGGCGCCAGGGGCGGGACGCCCGTCTCGATCGAGACGGGCGTCCCGGGGTGGCGCTCGAGGCGAAAGCGCGCCGGGTCGATCGAAACGACCTCTGAGGTAGTTTTTTTTCTCAGAGGGGGGAAAAAAACTACCTCAGAGGTCGTTTCGCCCAATCCGGCGTCCCCGATGATCACATCCGCGCGGTCGAGCGCGGACACCGGTTCCCGCAGCGCGCCGAACGGCGCGCGGCGGCCCGTGAGGTCGCCGGGCGTCACCAGCACCACGTCAACGTCGCGCGCCATCTGCCGATGTTGAAACCCATCGTCGAGCACCAGCGCTGTGGCGCGCAGGATGTGGCGCGCGAACGCGCCGGCCATCGCGCGCTGTTCGCAGACCAGCACGGCGACGCCAGGCAGATCTCTGGCCAGCATCAGTGGTTCGTCGCCCGCGCGATCCACGTCGGCCAGCAGGTGCCGCCCGTCCGAGACCACCACCACGCCATCTTCTGTTCGTCGCCGACCGTAGCCTCTGGAGAGAATCGCCGGCCGTTCGCCCATTTCAAGGAGCAGCCGCGCGATAGCCGCCACGGTGGGCGTCTTGCCCCGCCCCCCAAACGCAATATTCCCAACCGAGATCACGAAAGGGGACGGGTGTCGATCTGTGGAAAACCCTGTCGCGGAAAAGACGTCGGGTGTCTTTTTGTCGTCCACAGGCAAAAAGACACCCGACGTCTTTTCCGCGACAGGGTTTTCCACAGATCGACACCCGTCCCCCTCTCTTCCCCGATCACCGGTCGGAGTACTCAACGCGTCCTCACCAACCTCGGTCCGGGCGGAGGAAGCAGGGCGGCCACCGCGGCGAGCGTCCGGGCCTTCGCACCGCGATTGGCCTCCACCAACTCCCGTGCGGCGGCGCCCAGTCGCGCGCGTTCGGTCGCGTCGGTCAGCAGGCGCGCCCACACCTCACCCAGTTCGGCAGCCGTCGCCACTTGCACTGCCGCACGGCGCCCCAGAAAGGCCTCCGCAATCTCGGCGAAATTCTGCATGTGAGGCCCAAACACGATTGCCTTGCCATGCACGGCCGGTTCCAGGATGTTGTGGCCGCCGTGGTCCACCAGACTGCCGCCCACAAACACCGCGGTCGCCACCTGGAACAAGTGCGCGAGCTCACCAATCGAGTCGAGCACCACGACATCGGCCGCAGGCTCCGTATCCACAATCAGCTCGGTGCGGCGAGCCACGCGCAGCCCCTCCGCGCGGACAAGGGCCACCGCCTCATCAAACCGTTCGGGCTTGCGCGGCGCCATGATCAGCATCGCGGTCGGATGCGTGCGGCGCACCATGCCAAACGCAGTCAACGCCGCCGCCTCCTCCCCTTTCATGGTGCTTGCCGCCATGAGCACCGGCCGCGATTCTGGAATCCGGAAGAAACGCAACACACGCCCGGCACCCCGGCCCGCAGCCGCGGTCGGCGACTCCAGCGAATCAAACTTCAGGCTGCCCGTCACCGACACGCGCGCCTGCTCCGCGCCGATGTCGATGATGCGCCGGGCCGATTCATCACTTTGCATGCAGAACTGATCGACGTCTGCCAGCACGGTACGGAAGAACCCGCGCGCCATCCGGTATCGCGGATACGAACGTGAGGAAATCCGCCCGTTGGCCATCATGGTCTTCACGCCGGCCTTTCGGCACGCCCGCAGTAGGTTCGGCCAGATTTCGGTCTCCATCATGATGAAGAGTCGGGGCCGCACCAAGCGCAGCGTTCTCGACACAAACGGCTGCAGATCGAACGGGAAAAAAAACACCGCATCCAAATCCGACAGGCGTTCGCGGGCAATCTGCTGGCCGGTCATCGTCGTGGTCGAGAGAAAAAGTTTCAGGTCGGGGTAACGCTCCCTGAGTTCCGGAATCAGGGCCCGGGCCGTCAGCGCCTCGCCCACCGAAACGGCGTGAATCCAGATGGAGTCGTCGCCGTCCAGATTGAACGTGACCGGCAGAACCCCCATGCGCTGCCCGAGGCTCCCCACATATTTTCGATACCGGATGGCCTGGTAGAGGAACCAGGGCGACAGGACAAGCGCCAGGACGACAACGGCCAAGGAGTAGAGGACGTGCACAACACTGGACAATATACGTCTTATAATCGCAGCCATGGCGATCAAGGTTGGTATCAACGGGTTCGGCAGAATCGGGCGCAACATCATGCGGGCGGCCATGGCGTATGACGACATCGACATCGTCGCGGTCAACGACCTGACCGACGCGGCCACGCTGGCCCACCTCCTGAAATACGATTCGATTCTCGGCAACCTCAAGGCGAATATCAGCGCCTCGTCCGACGGCATTACGGTGGATGGCGATGCGTTCAAGGTGCTGGCGCTCAAGGACCCGGCCGCGCTGCCCTGGAAGGACCTGGGCGTGGATGTGGTGTTTGAAGGCACCGGCCGCTTCACCAACCGCGAGGATGCCGCGAAGCACCTGACGGCAGGGGCCAAACGCGTCATCATCACCGCCCCGGCGAAGAAGCCGGACGTCACGGTGGTCATGGGTGTGAACCACGAGTCGTACGACCCGGCCACCCACCACATCATCTCCAACGCGTCATGCACCACCAACTGTCTGGCGCCTGTGGTGAAAGTGCTACACGACGCCTTCGGGCTCAAGAGCGGGTGGATGACCACCGTGCATGCTTATACCAACGACCAGAACCTGCTGGACCTTCCCCACAAGGATCTGCGGCGCGCCCGCGCGGCGGCGCTGTCGATCATCCCGACCACCACTGGTGCCGCGAGCGCGGTGGCTGAGGTTTTGCCGGAGCTCAAGGGCCGGCTCGACGGCATCGCGATGCGCGTGCCGACCCCGAACGTCTCTGTTGTTGACCTGAGCGCCAATCTCGAGCGGCCGGCGACGGCCGAGGCGCTCAACGCCGCGTTCAAGGCGGCCGCCGATGGCCCGCTGGCCGGCATTCTTGAATATGTGACGGCACCGCTCGTGTCGATCGATTTCCGCGGCAATCCGCACTCGGCCATGCTCGACGCGGCGTACACGAAGGTCATGGACGGCAATTTCGCCAAAGTGATGGCGTGGTACGACAACGAGTGGGGCTACTCGAGCCGCTGCGTCGATCTGGTCCGCTACATGGCCACGCGCGGCCTCTGAGCGTCGCCATGCGAACGATTCGTGACGTCGCACTGAAGGGTCGACGGGCGTTTATTCGCGTGGACTTCAATGTGCCGCTCACGGGCGGGCACATCACCGACGACACCCGCATCCGCGCGGCGTTGCCCACCATTCATGCGGCGATCAACGCGGGCGCCACAGTGATTCTGGCGTCGCACCTGGGCCGGCCCAAAGGGAAGTCGAATCCGGAATTCAGCCTGCGCCCCATTGCCGATCATCTGGCATCGCTCCTCAAGCGTCCGGTCGCGTTTGCGCCCGACTGCATCGGCCCTGCGGCGGCGGATGTCATTGCGGCCCACCCGGGCGGAGTCATCCTCCTCGAAAATCTCCGGTTCCATAGAGAGGAAGAAGCGAATGACGCCGGGTTCGCAGCCGCGCTTGCGGCGCTGGCCGACGTGTATGTCAACGACGCGTTTGGCGCGGCGCATCGGGCGCACGCCTCCACCGAAGGCATGGTCCACCTGATGGCCGACCACGCCGCCGGCCTGCTGATGGAAGCGGAGGTCGAGTATCTGGGTCGGGCGTTGAACAACCCCGACCGTCCATTTGTCGCGATCCTCGGTGGCGCCAAGGTATCGGACAAACTCGAAGTCATCGAGAACCTGCTGGGCAAGGTGGATGCGCTGGTCATCGGTGGCGCCATGGCCTACACGTTCTTCAAGGCGCGCGGCTTGGACGTCGGCACGTCGCTCGTGGAGGCCGACCTGGTGGACACCGCCCGCGACCTCGAACAGCGTGCAAACGCGCGCGGCGTACGGTTCGAGCTGCCGGTCGATCACGTCGTGGCCGGCGCGATCAGCGCCGACGCGCAGACGGAAGTCCTGGCGATCGGCGATTCGGCCATCGGTGACCGGAAGGGTCTGGACATCGGTCCCAGGACCATCGCCGCTTTCGCGGCGGTCATTGCCACGGCACGGACGGTGGTGTGGAACGGCCCGATGGGTGT
The DNA here is from genome assembly GCA_009694745.1 of Acidobacteriota bacterium. Taxonomy (GTDB): domain Bacteria; phylum Acidobacteriota; class Vicinamibacteria; order Vicinamibacterales; family SCN-69-37; genus SYFT01. The sequence continues at coordinate 7,331 of SHUF01000074.1, read as the reverse complement.
CTTTGAACTGCCGCCGTTTGCCGCCGGCACGATCGGCGTCGCGCAAGCCGTGGCCGCAGTGGACGGCACGACGATTATCGGCGGCGGCGATTCAGTGGCTGCCGTGACCCAGGCGGGCGTGGCCGATCGCATGATGCACATCTCCACCGGCGGAGGAGCGTCGCTCGAGTTCCTGGGTGGTCAGGCATTGCCAGGGGTGGTGGCCCTCTCATGAGAATCCCCGTCTTCGTGGCGAACTGGAAAATGAACAAGAGCGGCCTGGAAGCCGTGGCGTGGGTCCGGGAATTCGCGCTGCTGACCAGGGAATTGAGTGCGGACGCGGCCGAGGTGGTGATTGCGCCACCCTTCACGGCCATTGCCACCGCCGCTGAAGCCGTTCACGGCTCGCATCTCACGGTGGCCGGGCAGAATCTCCACTTCGAACGCGAGGGCGCCTTCACGGGTGAGGTCAGCGCCGGCATGCTCAAGGCCGCGGGCGCGTTGTCGGTGATCATCGGTCACTCTGAACGCCGCCGGATGTTTGGCGATACGGACGAGACGGTGCGGCGCAAAGTGGCGGCCGCGCACGGCGCAGGCCTGACGCCGATTGTGTGTGTGGGTGAGACCCTCGACGAACGGGAGCGGGGCGACACGCTCACGGTGCTTGACGCTCAGGTGCGGGCCGGACTTGATGGCTGCAGCGGCGATCAGATTGCCGCGCTGATTCTGGCGTACGAACCGGTCTGGGCCATCGGCACCGGAAAAAATGCCACGGCGGCTGAAGCCGGCGAGGCCCACGCCCATATTCGTCGGCGTCTGCGGGAGTGGTTCGGCGGCGCGCACGCTGACCGAACCCGAATCCTGTACGGCGGGTCGGTCAAGCCCGAGAACATCCGTGAACTCATCGGGCTGGCTGATGTCGATGGGGCCCTGGTGGGTGGCGCGTCGCTCGAAGCGGCCAGTTTTGCGTCGATCGTCCAGAAAGCCACGTCCTAGACGGACCTCTACGCCCTCTGTTAGAGTGAATGGCTATGTATTACGTCTTTCTTGGCGTCTACGCGATCGTCTGTTTCCTGCTGCTGGTGGTCGTCCTGCTGCAGCAGGGCAAGGGCGGAGACATTGCGGCGGCCTTCGGCGGTTCGAGCAGCCAGGCGGCGTTTGGCGCACGCGCCGGCGCCACGGTCCTGACACGGGCCACGACCATTCTTGGCGCGCTGTTCATGCTTGGCGCGCTGGCCCTGGCAGTCATGGGGTCGTCGGGTGGCTTTGGCGGGTCGGTTGTCAGCGGCGTTGATGGTCCCGCGGCACCGGCCGCCACGGCCCCTGCCATCGACCCGCTGTCGAACCCGGGCGCGTTGCCAACGGCGCCGGCAACACCTCCTGCAACGCCTCCAGCTGGCGGTCGTTCGGGCGGCGGCGGGAAATAGATCTCGATCAAGAGCAAGACCACGCGGAAGTGGCGGAATTGGCAGACGCACCAGCTTGAGGGGCTGGCGGTAGCAATATCGTGGGGGTTCGAGTCCCCCCTTCCGCACCAATATTGATCGCCGGGGGCCCCTGCACCCCGGCTAGCTCCACGGCCCTCCGCGAGGACGCTCTGGGCCGCTCCGCAGGGCATCCCTATCGGAACGCCGAGGCCCAGAACCACAACCAGCTTCCGCGAACCATGCCCCTCCTGACCCTCGACCACATTTCCACGGCCTTCGGCCACGTGCCGCTGCTCGACGACGCCTCGCTGCAAATTGAAGCCGGCGAACGGATCGCCATCGTCGGACGCAACGGCACCGGCAAGTCCACCCTCCTCAAGATCATCGCCGGTGACCTGGAACCCGACGCCGGCACGATTTGGCGGGGGCCTGGCGTGAAAGTTTCAAGACTCCCCCAGGATGTCCTCGAAGCCAGCGCCGACCGCCGGAGCGTCCACGATGTGGTGGCCGAAGGTGTGCACGGACTCGACGAGGAAGACTGGGAGCGGGCGCAACGCGTAGATCAGATCATCGATCGCCTGGATCTCAATGCCACCGCGCACGTAAACGAGCTGTCGGGCGGATGGCGCCGGCGCGTCTGGCTGGCGCGTGCCCTGGCCGCACAACCCGACGTGTTGCTGCTCGACGAACCCACCAACCATCTCGACATAGAGGCCATCACGTGGCTCGAGGGCATTGTCGAAAAGCACCGCGGCGCCGTCGTGTTTGTGACACACGACCGCGCATTCCTGCAGCGAGTGGCCACGCGGCTGGTGGAACTCGATCGCGGCCACCTGACCTCCTATGCCCCGGATCCTGCCGCCCGCAGCGGTGCGGTTCCTGTGTACGACGAGTACCTGCGACGCAAGGAAGAAGCGCTCGCCATCGCGGCCGTGGCACACGAAAAATTCGACAAACGCCTGGCGCAGGAAGAGGTCTGGCTCCGGCAGGGCATCAAGGCGCGACGTACCCGCGACGAAGGCCGCGTCAAGGCGCTCCTGCAGATGCGCGCTGAGCGCTCCGAGCGGCGGCAAGCCATCGGATCGGTGCGACTGACGATGGACGCCGGTGAGCGGTCGGGCAAGCTCGTGTTTGACGTCCAGAACATTTCAAAGAAATACGGGGGTCCTGTGATCGCGGGGTTCTCCACGCGCATCATGCGGGGCGATCGCATTGGCGTGCTCGGCCCCAACGGCGCGGGTAAGACGACGCTGCTCAAGATGCTGGTCGGAGAACTCGCACCTGACACCGGCACGGTGGAGATCGGGACCAACGTCCAGATTGCGTACTACGATCAGCAGCGCGAACAACTGGATCCGGAGCGCACGGTTGTGGATACCGTTGGTGACGGCAACGACGTGGTGACGGTGGGCGGACGCAGCCGGCACGTCCACGGCTACCTCGAAGATTTCCTGTTCCCGGCAGCGCGGGCACGATCCAAGGTCAAAGCGCTGTCAGGAGGCGAACGCAATCGCCTGCTGCTGGCGCGACTCTTCACGCGCCCCGCGAATGTGCTGGTGCTCGACGAACCCACGAACGACCTCGACATCGAAACCCTCGAGCTGCTGGAGTCACAACTGGCGGAGTTCGACGGCACGGTGCTGCTCGTGAGCCACGACCGGGCGTTCCTCAACAATGTCGTCACCAGCACGATGGCCTGCGAAGGCGGCGGCATTGTCCGCGAGTATGTGGGCGGGTACGACGACTGGCTGAGGCAGACGGCCGCGTCAGTACCGGCAGCCGACGCGTCTGCGAAACGGACACAGACAGATCAACCGCCCGTCGCGAAAGTGATCAACAAGAAAAAGCTCTCGTTCAAGGAACAGCGCGAGTTCGACGGGCTGCCGGCGCAGATCGAATCGCTGGAACTCAGCCTTGCGGCGCGAGACGAAGTCATCATCAGCGCGGAGTTCTACCGCAAGGGCGCCGAACAGATCCAGACCACGCTGGAGCGGCAGAAGCAAGAACGCACGACCCTCATTGCGGCCCTCTCCCGCTGGGACGAATTGGACTCTCGTACACGATAGAACGTCTTGACAGGCGTGATACTTTTGCAGATTCAGGACCTGTATGAACCGGCTGACGTGGTCACGGGCCACGATTGTATTGTTCGCGTTCTTCGGACTCGCTATCCTTCAAGCGTGGCCGTTATCCCTGTACCTCTCCAGCCAGTTGACCGGCCCTCCCTCGGGTGACACCGGGGTTTACGTCTGGAACACCTGGGTCTTCCGCCACGAACTGGTGGACAACGGCGCGTGGCCGCTCTGGACGAATTCAATTTTCGCCGGAGATGAACCCGCCAATCTGGCCCATCACAACTACACGTTGTTTGCGAATCTGCTCGCCGTGCCGCTCCAGACCGTGACCGGCGTGGTGGCCTCATTCAATCTGATTTACCTGATCAACATCACGCTGGCCGGTTTCGGGATGTTCCTGTTGGCGCGCCGGGTCACCACGCGCGACACCGAAGCGTGGCTGGCGGGAGCCTTGTTCGCGTGTTGCGGTTTCATGGTGGAACGCAGCTTCGGCCATTTCAGTGTTGTCGCGGCCGCCCCGCTGCCCTTTTTTGTCTGGTGCCTGATTCAGTGCTGGGAGCGTCGCCGCACACGCGACGCACTCGCGCTCGGCCTGGTGTCGGCGTGGTCGATCACGACCGACCCGTACTACGCGGTGTATTGCCTCATGTTGGGCGTGGGGTTTCTCGTGAGCCGCGCCGTGACGATCACGCCGGCGCTGTCTCGAACCCGTGTTTGGAAACGGGCGCTGACCCTGTGTACTGTGCTCGCGGCTATCCCCGTGGCCGGTCTGCTGCTCACTGGTGGCGGTGTGATGCAGACGGGCCCATGGGAAATTTCCGTGCGATCGCTCTATACGCCGGTGCTGACCCTGACGTTTGTGATTTGCCTGCGCGCATTGGTGATGTTTCGCATCCAGCGATCCCGCGAACCCTGGCCGCAGTGGGTCCCGGCCACATGGCTCGTGACCGTGGCTGTGGCATCCGCGGGCGCGCTGGCTGCCCCCGTCCTCTCGGCCCAGGCCTTCGGCGAGGCGATGGACGCCGCGCCCATTCTCTGGCGTTCGGGGCCGCAGGGCGCAGACCTGCTCGCGCTCGTGCTTCCGCATGCCGCACATCCGCTGATGCCGCAAGTGGTTCGGACCGCCCTCGCCCAGCATCCGGGCGGACTCATCGAACAGAGCGCGAGCCTGTCGATCGTCGCATTGCTCGTGATTGGCCTCGCGTGGTGGCGCACGTCATGGCGGCCTTCGATGCGCTGGTTCGCGGCCGCGATGGCATTCGCACTCATGGCGATGGGCCCGTTCATTCACGTGGCCGGCGTGAACACCTACATTCCCACACCGTGGACGTTGTTGCGGTACCTGCCGGTCATTTCAGACGCGCGGATGCCCAGCCGGATGGCCATTGTTGCGACCATGGCGGTGGCCATGCTGTTCGCGGCGGCCTTGAGCACCTGGACGTCGCGCGCCGGGAAAGCTCGTCCCTGGGTGCTCGTGGCCGTCGCGATGTTGTTGTGCGTGGACCTGTTTCCGGCGCCGCGGCGGTTGTACTCGGCCGGCGTGCCCGAGATTTATCAACGCATCGCACAGGACCCACGGCCGGTCAGTGTCCTGGAGCTGCCCACCGGGGTACGTGACGGCCTGGCGTCGCTCGGCAACTTCACCGCCCACGCGCAGTTCTTCCAGACGGTCCACGAGAAACGCCTGATCGGCGGGTACTTGTCACGCACCACCCCCCGCCGGCGCGAATCCCACATCAGCCATCCGGTGCTGGGCCCCCTTGTTGCGCTCAGTGGCAATATGCCCGTCACCCTGGCACAACGGCTCGAGGCCCAGGCGGAAGCAGCGGCATTCGTTCGCGAGGTCGATCTGGGCTACGTCGTGATCAATCATCGCGACGCGTCGCCCGCACTGGAACAGTTCGCGGTCGACGTGTTTAAGCTGACGCGAGTACAAGGTGACAGAGACCTGTCACTCTACGTGCCGTTCGGTCCCGTCCGGTGAGTCGAAAGACACGGACCGCTGCGGGCGCGAGCGCGTGGGAAACGAAGTGAGCTGGCGGATCTGGTGACTGCCACCAGGCCCGCCGGTGGTCTAGAAGAACTTGATCGAGTACGTCAGCTTGACGCCGCGACCCATTTCCGTGGCGAGGTCCTTCAGGAGCGAGTTGTGGAGGCGGTACTCTTCGTTCGTCAGGTTGTACGCCTTGAGCGCCAGCGTGTGGGTCGCGTGACTGGTACTCACCATGTAGGTGGCCCCGAAGCCAAGTACCGTTGAACCTGCCGTGGTGGTTTCATCCCGGAACACCTTGTCTTGTGCCGCCGTGAACACGACTTCCGGACTGAAGGCGAGCCTGCCCCACGGTATCTCGAGGTCGATGCTTGCCGACAGCGGCGGAATACGCGGGAGGAACTCATCCGACTCCGTCAGGGTCGCGCGCACGTAGCTCGCGCGCGCGCGCAGGTGCAGCCGTGGATGCACTTCAACGGCGCCGGACGCTTCGAGCCCGATGAACCGGCTGTCGGCCTGGACGTAGTTGGCCACGCGCAGTCCGTCTTCTTCCTCACCGGTGAAGTCCAGAAACACGAAATTGCTGATGTTGTACATGAAGGCGCTCAGCTCGCCCTGCACCTTCGCGGCGCGACTGCGCAAGCTGACGTCCGCGCCAAGGGTCCGTTCCACTTTCAGATCGGGGTTACCGATTTCGAACGCCAGATTACCGATGTGGGGACCGAAGTTGTAGAGCTCCTCCAGTGCGGGAGCACGCGAGGCACCGCTGAGGTTCACGACAAAGGCACTGCTGGTGCCGAGATCTGCGTGCAGGCCGAAGGACCCGGACACCGACGTAAACGAACGGTCACGCACGGCCGGCGCCTCCGGCGGCGCTTCGGCGGACCTGGCCTCCACCGTGTACGCGTTGCGCTCGACGCGGCCGCCGAATTGAAGCCGGAACCGGTTGTAGCCGGCCTCTTCGTACACAAAGGCGGCCAGGGCGGTCTGATCAACGGCCGGTGCCAGCGCCTCCGCGCCCACGGAGGTGAACGCACGCCGCGTCATCCCCGCCCCCATCCGCCCGGTCAGCCGGCTACGACGCTTCTGTTCGATTTCCGCGCGCGTCGTCAGCGTGTTGTTCGTGAACGCCGTGCCGATGCTCTCTTCCCCGTCCTCAACTTCAAGTTCGTTGTGGGCGTAGTCCGTGTATCCGACAATCACCTTGACCGCGTCGGCAAAACCGCCCGCCAGGTTTCGCGCGCCGAAGTCCAGACGAATGTCCTTGCGCCGAGCGTCGATGTCGATCTCCGCGTCAGGCTCGCCCTCGAACAACCCGGCGAATGGAATCCCGAATTGGCTGTCTTCAATCGTTCCTCCGACGCTGAAGAACCCCGTGCCGCCCGTGTACCCGAACCCGAATCGGCCGCTCTGCAACTTCCCAGCGGAGTTAGGCACGGGACCGCTGGGCGTTTCATAGTCCCCAGTGCGACGGGCGCCGCCGCCGGCCCACACGGTCCAGTTGTTCTTGCCAAATTGCACGCTTCCGTTGGCGCTCGTACCGGAGTTGGCCGTACTGCCGTCGACCGTCACACCACCAAGCAGCCCAGTGAATGGACTGGATCGAAACGCGTCCTGCGGAGTGATGGCGTTCACAACTCCCCCAATCGCGTTGCTGCCGTAGAGCAGTGTGGCGGGGCCTTTGACCACTTCAAGACGCTGGAGGCCGCCTGGGTCGATCGACACGCCGTGATCGCCCGACTGGCTCGACAAATCCCCCGTCCGGACGCCATCTTGCATGATCAGCACGCGATCGCCGTCGAACCCACGAATGACGGGCCGGCTGCTGCCGGGACCGAACGACCGTTTTGCCACGCCGGG
>SHUF01000017.1 GCA_009694745.1 Acidobacteriota bacterium | reverse complement strand
GGACGTAGCCTGCCCCAGCTTGATGGAAGCCTCGCCGTTGCCGGACTCTCGGCTCCTGTCACCGTCGATCGCGACGCGCTCGGAGTGCCGACCATAAAAGGTGCCACCAGACTCGACGTCGCGCGCGCACTTGGTTTCATTCACGCGCAGGATCGCTTTTTCCAGATGGACCTGTCGCGACGCCGCGCGGCCGGGGAATTGTCTGAGCTCTTCGGGCGCGCCTCCCTCACAACTGACCAGGGCGCCCGACTGCACAGGTTTCGCCATCGTGCCGCCGCAGTGGTCGCCGCCACCAGCCCGGCCGACCTCGCACTGGCCGACGCGTATGTTGACGGCGTCAACGCAGGCCTGCAGGCCCTGGACGCACTGCCGTTTGAGTACCTGCTGTTGGGCAAGACGCCGGCGCCATGGACCCGCGAGGATTCGATACTCGTGATCGCATCGATGTTTTTCAGCCTGCAGGACTCCACCGCAGGCGGCGACGCGCGCGCAGCCCTTCTGCACGAAGCCTTCCCCGCCGGTCTCGCTAACTTCCTCAACAGCACCAGCAGCGAGTGGGATACGCCGATGCATGGCGAGGCTCTGCCGCCGGCAACGCCGCCACCAGCTACGGTGTTCGATCTGAGAAGCGCAGCTCCTGCAGCACCAGCCGCAAGGCAGGCGGTGGCGAGCGAGTCGTTCCTCGCATCGATCGGACTGGCGACCCCGGAAGACGCACGTGGCAGCAACAACTGGGTGGTGGCTGGCAGCCGGACGACGGACGGACGCGCGCTGATGAGTGACGACATGCACCTCGGCCTCAGCGTGCCAAACATCTGGTACCGCGCGTCTCTGGCCTGGACCGACGACCGCGGTCCTCATCAGGTTTCGGGCATCACCCTCCCCGGCACCGCATCGGTCGTCGTCGGTAGCAACGGCCAGATTGCGTGGGGCTTTACCAACACCACGGCCGACTGGAGCGACCGAGTGCTCATCGAGCCGGTACCCGGCGATCCCACCCGTTACCTCACACCGGAGGGTCCGCACGCATTCGAAGTCACTCGCGAGCGCATCGGCATAGACGATGAGGAAGACCAGTGGCTGGAAGTGCGCGAAACGATCTGGGGACCCGTGGCCGCGCCCGATCACAAGGGCAGGCTGTTCGCCATTGCGTGGGTGGCGCACAGCCCTGAGGGCATGAACTTGCGGATGTCACAGATGGAGTCCGCGGCCTCGCTCGAGGAGGCAATCGCCGTGGCGAACCAGGCCGGCATCCCTGGACAGAACTGCGTCATCGCCGACAGCAAAGGGCAGATTGCGTGGACGGTCGCGGGCCGCATTCCGAAGCGCGAGGGTTTCACCGGACAACTGCCGGTCTCCTGGGCCGACGGCACCCGGCGCTGGAGTGGCTGGTACGACTCCGCCACCTACCCGCGCATCGTCAATCCGCCTGACGGTGTGATCGTCACAGCGAACAATCGCATCGTGTCGGGCGAGTATCTGGCGATGCTGGGTGATGGCGGCTATGACCCGGGCGCACGCGCGAGGCAGATCCTGGACGGCATTCGCAAAATGGAGCGCGTCACTGCGGCGGATATGCTGGCGGTACAGCTGGACGACCGCGCGCTGCTGATGGAACGATGGCGCTCGCTCGCGATCGACACCATCGGCGCCGACACCAGCGCCGGCCGCGCGGAGTTTCGACGACTGCTGCAGGAGAGCTGGACGGGCCGTGCATCCACGGATTCAGTGGGCTATCGCCTGGCACGACAGTTCAGACTGAAGACCGCCGAGTTGGTGTTTGCGCCGTTTGTCGCGAAGTTGAAGACGATGGACCCGGCGTATCCGTCCACGCCGGGCCGAAGCCTTGAGGGAACGGTGTGGGCGATGGTCTCCGCGCAGCCGGCACATCTGCTCAACCCGGCCTATGCCGACTGGAAGGCGCTTCTACTGGACGCCATCGATCAAACGGTAGCGGCGCTGACGACTGATGGCCGCGCGCTGAAAGACCGCACGTGGGGCGAAGCGAACACGCTGGCGATTCAGCATCCGATCTCACGGGCGGTGCCATTCCTCGGGCGATGGTTCGACATGCCGCGCGTGGGGATGCCGGGCGACAGTCACATGCCGCGCGTGCAGAGCCCGACTGCAGGCGCTTCGGAGCGGCTCACGGTGTCACCGGGGAACGAAGCCGGAGGGTACTTCCACATGGCGACGGGCCAGTCAGGCAACCCCCGGTCGGCCCACTATCGCGATGGGCATGATGCCTGGGTGAAGGGCGAACCGACACCGTTCCTGCCAGGGACAACTGTCACCACGCTGGTGTTGCGGCCGCAGTAAGACCCTGGACCCTGGACCGTTACCGCTTGGGTCTTTCAAGCGGCAGGTCTTCCCTGTCGCCCCACTCTTTCCACGACCCTGTGTAATTGCGGACGCGTGGGAAGCCGGCCAGGCGAAGTGCGAGGTAGGTGTGAGCGGCGCGGTAGCCGCCCTGGCAGTACGTGACGACCTCGCGGTCTGGTGTGACGCCAAGCGCCGCGTACATGGCCTTCAACGCGTCGCTGGACTTGTAGGTGCCGTCAGGCGCGAGATTGTTCGTCCACTCGAGGTTCACGGCACCGGGAACGGCGCCGCCGCGTTTGGCGCGAACGGCCTCACCGTAGTACTCCGCTTCGCTACGGGTATCGACGATGGCGGTTTCCATTTTGCCGAGCCGCTCTTTCACGTCGGACCATGTGGCCAATCGGCTGGGGTCGGTTTCGCCATGCCAGGTGCTTGGCACAGACGCAACGGCGGCGGTTGTCAGTGGAAGGCTCGCGCGGGTCCAGGCAACCACGCCGCCGTCGAGCACACGCACATTCGGGTGACCGAGATATTCGAGAAACCAGAACGCGCGGGCCGCGCGCATTCCAGAATTGCTTTCGTAGACCACGACCGGCCGATCGGGCGTCACGCCACGTAGCGAGAAGAGATGACCGACCATCCACATGAAGGCGCGCAATGGCGCTTCACTGGTGTCGATGAGGCTCAGGCCCCAAAGATCCAGGTGAATGCCCGTGGCCAGATGGCCGGCGGCGAATTCCTCTGCGGGTCTCAGGTCCAGAAGCAACGGAGGCTGTGCGCCCTGCAGTTCCTTGTGCAGGACCTCAGGCGTGACAAGAAGCATCGTTACTGGATCACGACGAAGCGCCACAGGCGCGCCACTTCCTTGGCATCCACGTACTTGCCAATCTCTTTCTCGAACTGCTCCTTGGTCTTCCAGGGGCGGTATTCCTTGAACTCGCGCACCATCCGGCGGCCTGCGCCAGGAATGCTGATGATCTCTTCGTCAGTGGCCGTGTTGAGGTTGACCGGAATGAAAACGTACTTCTTCAGGCGATCGGTTTCAGGCTGTCCGACGTACTTGCTGATTTCCTTGTCGAACTGCCCCCACGTTTTCCACGGCCGGTACTCGGCGAACTCGCGCACCATGCGATTGCCCGCGCCAGGCACGAGCAGGATCTCATCGCGCGTGCCGGTGTTCAGGTTCACATGGATGAACGCCTTCAGGTAAAACGCGTCGATCTGCTCCTTGGTGAGCTTCTGCCCCACGAGGAACGTGTTGAAGTCCACGATGCCTGGGAACGGGCGCGCGGCGATGAGCGCCTTGGCAATAGCCGGGGTCATGCCGGGCATCGCCACGAGCTCAGCCTCGGGCACCAGGTTGGTGTCGAGCAGGCCCGCGCCCACCTGGCCATGGGTGGTAGACCCGGCAACAAACGTGAGTGCGCCAACAAGTACGGCGCCGACGAACACGGAACGATAGCGGGACATGAGCTACTCCTTATGAAACGCGCGAGAAATTCCCAATGTACTGACAAGACCCAGCAAACCCAGCAGCGCCATGTTTCCAGGCGCGAGCGCCGGTGGCGCCTTGGCGTGAAGCACTTTCAACAAGAGTGCCATGCCGCCCATCGTAGGGTCCATCTCTAACTGAAACTCCATGTTGGCCCGATAGTGCAGCACCGATCCGGTGGCTCCGGCCACCATCAGCAGCAACATACTGAGCCGAAACAAGCTTGCGGACGAGGTGGTCCTGGCAAAACCGTGCCAGAAGCCCGCCAGTGTGGACAGGGCCATCACACCAAACGGAATCAATTGTTTCCAATCTTCGTAGTGGCCCATCAGCCAGAGTTCGGCAGTGGTGCCGGCCATGCCGAATACCAGCAATGCGAGCAACAGGCGGCGAATGGTGGCCAGGGTGGAAGTCGGTGAATCAGCCATGGGTCGGTCGGCCATCCTCACGCAATTTTTCGAGTAGCGCCTCGACGGTGAGCCGGGCTGCAGGCCACAACGCCCGCGGCGTTTCAGTATAGACGGACGCAACAATCGCGTCGATGTCGGTGACGCCCGCATCGAGACACGCCACAATCTGGCGCTCGCGTTCAGCGCGGTGAGCCAGGTACTCGTGGATGCGTTCAACGGGCCGGCTGATGACGGGTCCGTGTCCCGGCCACGCCGTCGCGGGCTGCAACTCGGCCAGCCGTCGCAGCGAGTCAAGGTACGCCCGAAGGCTGCCACCGCCCGCAGCTGGCGGCACCATGATGGTTGTGGTGGCGGTCATCATGTCTCCGCAGTACACCTCGCGCGTGTCCGGCTGCCAGAAACACACGTGATCGGGCGCGTGACCCGGTGTGTGCACCACTGACAGCCACGTGTCGCCGGCGCGAACTCGTTCGTTGTCACGCAGAGGCCGCCACCCGGACTCAGGGGCCGCGAGCCACTTGCAGGCCTCGATGCCCGGCCAACGCGAGCGCAGCGCGGGAACACCCGATGCATGGTCAGGATGCCCGTGCGTTACCAGCACGCGCACCAACGCGCGCCCACCGAGATGCGCAGCGATGGCGTCAATGTGTTCCGGTTTGCCGACGCCCGCATCGATCAGCGTCGGCTCCGCGCCATCCAGCAGATACGTGTTGTTCCCGGGGCCGGTCAGGGTTCCGGGGTTTCGGGCAGGAAAGGGGACGGGTGTCAACCTGTGGAAAACTCCATTTGATCGAGTGGAGTTTTCCACAGATCGACACCCGTTCCCCTAGAAACCTAGGTCTCCACAGGACCCAAGCTGCTCAAAAGAGGTATCTCATCCGGGCCGAAACAAAGTCCCGGCCCGCAAATCTCGCAATCGTGTCGGTGCCCTGGCCGATGAAGGCGCCGCCGGAGCCTTCGAGCATCAGGTTGTCGCGCACGCTCCATGACGCAAGGCCGCGGACGAATCCCGACCGGTCTTCGGGATTCGCCACGCCGAACACCCGCACCAGGTACCGCTCGCGAGAGAAACGACGGTCAAGTGAGGCAATCACATTGAGGTGATCGCGCGTGTAAGACGACGAGAGGGATGACCATTCGCGGTGCCACACGACTGAGCCAAATACGTGGAAGTCGCCGGCCGCTCGGTCCACACCAACGCCGGCATCAATCGCCTTGCCTTTGATCGGACCCAACGGCCCGTCAAGAGTCTTGTCCACGAACCCGGCCACTTCGCCCCGGATCGCCCAACCACCGCGTACGGTTTCCGCATCCGCTGCAATCATCGTGAACCGGGGATAACTCTCGACCAACTGCCCCACGACCATCGGTGTGGGGCCGGAGCCCGCCGGCAACACGAACGGCACGAAGCTCAACAGGCCAAACCCTTCAAACCCACGCCACGCCGACACGCTCATGTCCACACGCCCGGCGGTGGTTGACACACGGACGCCTCCCTGCAGATTGGCCCAGGCCGCCGGAATCGACTCGCGCCGAATCGCCGACGCCGGCACTCCCGCTGGCAACACGAGATCTCTCGTCAGGTTGAACGGCGAGGTCTTTTCGTCTAGCCGATCGAACCTCCCCCTGCGGCCCGGCAACGCGACGACCGCCTCGACAGTTGTCTCGCCAGGCAGGAACACACGGCTGCGCATGAATGCCACCGGCAACCGGGCGGCCGTGCGGCCTTCGAGAAAGAACGTCGCTGTGTCGATCGGATTGATCACATCCGAGGGCATGACCTCGTCGAGCCGGCCCCACACCAAGCGTCCGTATCCCGCTCGAATTTCGAAGCGGTCCTGCCGCACCTCAGCCCAGGCGTCTCGCACTGTTACAATGGCCCCGTCCACGCTGCCGCCGCGGTCGGCCCACAGAACCTCGGCCGTTCCCTCAACGCGCAGCCGCAGCCACGGCATTGGCGATGCCGTGATGTCGAGCAGCGCGCGCGTCCGCAGTTCTCGGGTGTCCTCCTGCTTCGGGAACGTGACCGCGAGTGCCGAAACCTCACCATGAATCACTAGGTTGCCTGGCCGCGGAGGCGGCGTGGCCGCGGTCTGCGCCCCAGGCACCTGGGCCACAAGCGCGGAGATCAACCACCAGCCGCTCATGCGCGCCCGACTCCCTGAGCGTGCACTCGCTCGGCGCCAAACAGCATCGGGAACAGTTTGATCATCGCGGGAAGAATGAACACTTCGGACAGGAACGCCATGACCATCGTGAGAGCCAGCAGGCCGCCGAACCACGCGCTGGGCCGGTACTCCGAGAGCGTCAGAACCGCGAACGCACAGCAGTTGATCACAGCCGTCGTGAGCGCCGCTCGGCCCTCCTGTGTGGTCGCAGTCTCTATCGCCTCGTCGGTGGTGGCTCCCGCAGCCGTCTCCCGCCTGTACCGACTGATGAAATGGATGGTGTCGTCATCAACGACGCCCAGCGCGACACTGGCCACCATCACAGTAGCCACGTTAAGCGAAATGCCCAGCCAGCCCATGACGCCGAAGACGGCCAGCACCGGCACCAGGTTCGGCGCGATCGACAGGAGGCCGAACCTCCACGATCTGAACACGAGGAAAATAACGCCGAACACAGTGACAAACGCCGTCGCGAAGCTCGTAATCTGCGACCGCACCAGGTAGTGATCGAGCATGCTGAACAACCGGCCCGATCCCGTCACCGTGGCCTTCACTCCAGACCCGGCGAAGCTCTGTTGGGCCAGACGGTCTGCTTCAGTCACCTGTTCAAACACCAGGTCCGAACTCATCGAGGCCAGCTTGACCGTCACCTGAGCTCGTGAGAAATCGCTCGCCGCCATACGTTCAAGCTCAGCCCGGCCCTCGTCGCCCAGCCCAAAGACCAGCAACTCCTGGGCAACCTCTGCGGACGTCTCAGGAATCACGAAAGCCTCTTGCCGGCCATCGTTCAGCTCGCGGTGCACGCGCTTGACGTAGTCGGCCACCGATGTGACCTTCCTGACAAACGGCAACGCCTCAAGCTCCGTGCTCAAGCGGTCTATGCGCTTGAGGATGTCGGGCTGCTGTATGGATTCGGGCACCCCTTCCAGAAAGACCTGGAAGGTGTAGATCCCGGCGAGCTTCTTATCCATCACCTGCGCCGACGTATACAGCTCGTGATGCTCACTGAAGAAGTTGATGTGATTGGTGTCCACCCGCAGGCGCGACATGCCCACCCCGGCCAGCACCACCAGCCCGATCACGACCGCCATGACCGCTCGCGCGTGACGCGTGGAGAACATCGCCACCTTTCGCAAGGGCTCAAGGAACCACGACTCCTGAGGCGCCGCCACCCGCTCTTCCTTCACCCACCCGAGCAGCGTCGGCACCAGGATGATCGAGATGCCGAAATCCACCATCACGCCGATGGCCGACCCGATCCCGAACTCGCGCACGGCCACCACCTGGCTTGTGGCCAGCGACAACATGCCTAATGCGGTTGTGGCGCTCGCGCCGAACAACGGCGCCATCAGGTGCCGGACGGTGCCGACAAACGCCTGCTCGCGGCTTCGGGTGCGCCGCTCCAGCCCATAGTGCTGCAGGATGTGCACATCGTCTGCCACAGCCAGCACCACCACCAGAGGGATGATCATGCTGCTCAGCACGTTGTAGCTGAAGCCGAAGAGGTCGTAGAGGCCGAGCGTCCACAGCAGGCTGACGAGGATCGCACCGAAGGTCAGCAGCGTCTTCTTCACCGACCGGAACATCACGAACAGAGCGAGCAGGGTCAGCGCGAGGATAGGCGGCGTGAAAGTGGTTTGATTCGCGAGGGTGACCCGGTTGTACCACTCGGTGATCTCGAGGCTGCCGTTGTAGTGGGCCTTAAATCCGGCTGGCAATTGCGTATCAACCAGCCGCCGGATCTCGGTGAGCACCTCGGCGCGCACGTCGTCTATCCGGGCTTCATCGAAAAACAAGATCAGTGCCGTGACCGTACCGTCCTCGGAGATCAGGTCTCCGCGGAAGAGCTCGTCGTCCATGGCGCGCTGTCCGACGGCGCCCGGACTCGTTGTTTCAAGGTCTTTAATCAGGCGACGTACCTGCAGGCCGCCGTCGTCATTAGCGCCAGATGAGGGCAGCACGTCCACAACCGTGGCGGTGGCCAGGCTGCTGACGCGCAGCACAGCCTGCACGCGTTCGATGTCGCCGCTGACCTTGTCGAGAAACGCGAAGCCTTCCGCGCTGAACAGGCGTTCGCGGCTCGGCGCCTCAATGGCAATGATGACCGTGCGGGTGCCGCCGAACTCGTCCCTGAAGCGGACGTAGTCCTGGTACACCGGGTCGTCTGTCGAGAACCACGCGGTCAGGTCATTGTCAATGACCTGGATCTGCGCTCGCGGCGCCAGGATGAGCGCGCCAATGACGATCGCGCCTGAGAGGTAGAGCCGCCATCGATAGATGAACTGGGCGACCCGAAGACTCAACGGTCCGCGCCCCGCTCGAGTTCACGCCGGCTGAAGTCAGCTTCCTTGAGACCGACGTTGTATTCAATCTTCTCCACCACCAACTCGGTCCGCGTGCGCGCCGTGGTGTCGGACATGACCATCTCCATGACCGTCCAGATGCCGCTGACGCGGTCGAGCTTCTTCACCGCATAGGTTTTCTGCAGCTCGTCGCGCCTGTTGTGGATTTCACCATGAACCACAACGAAGTTGTCCTTCCTCACAAGCGACACCACGCGAGGGAACCGGGCGCCGGCGGCCTTCGCGCGCGATTCGAGACGGTACGCGGGATGCGACACGCCGTCGGGCGCTGTCCATGTGCTGGTCTCATCAAGCAGAGCGTATGTGTAGTCGTTGAACTCACGCCCGCCAATGTCTTCGTACGTGAAGTCGCTGCCGACGAAGCTGTCCTGGGTTTCGTTGCCCGCGATGCGGCGCACCCGGCCCAGAGACGGCAGGTAGAGGAAGCGCTCGTCTTCGCCAGTCGGGTTTTCCCAAACGAGGAAGCCGGTGCCGTTGATGTCGTTGGGGTACGTGAAACGCGTCAGGGAGCGGTCACCGGGTACCGGTTTGCCGGGCCCACCCTTGAGGCTCAGAGTGGAAAGTACGCGCTCGCGGACTCGGCTCTGCCGGTCGAACAGGCGCATGCGCATGGTGGAGCGGCCGTCGTTGCCGGTGTCGCGGTCCTGCACCTGGCGCGCCACCCATTCGCCGCGGGCCTGCGGCGTTCCAGCCGGCTGGGAAAATAGCTCGTTCCCGGCCCAGGTATTTAGGAAGAGAGCTATGAGGAAGTAATTACAAAGGCGGGACATTCGTCTTGCGTCGACAAGCAGCTTCCGGGGAAAGGAAGCCGTGCGGGTCAAATTACTGTAGTCGGGCCGGAAACGATTGGGTTAATTGTGTGAAATGTTTCACAAAGTGTCAAGCCCCCTGATAAACCCCATAAAAACCGCCCATTTACGGCGCGTCGAAGAAGTCCACCGCCCCTGTTTCCAACGAATATTCCGCCCCCACCACCATCAGTCCCTCGCGGGCTATCAGCTGCTCCAGCACCTCGGAGCCATGCCTCAGATGGCTGACAGAAGCGCGAATGTTCGCACGGACGGCCTGATGCACCAGTTCATCGGGCCGGTGCCTGAGTTCGGTGGCCAGCAGGGGCTCAACAGAGGGCCTGATACGGTCAACTATGGTTCTTAGGTTCTTGGACTGATCCTGCGTCGGCCGACCGAGCTCCTCCACCGTTGCCACGATGGCGCCACAACTGGAATGTCCCAGCACCACGACCAGCCGCGTGCCGAAACGCTCGGCGGCAAACTCCACGCTGCCTACCTGCGACGGGGCCACGATGTTGCCGGCCACGCGAATGACAAACAAATCACCCAGGCCCTGATCGAACACCAGCTCAGCCGGTACTCGCGAGTCCGAGCATCCGAGGATAATCGCAAACGGTTCCTGGCCAGCCGCCAGTTCCAGACGACGGGTGCGGCTGCTGGGGTTGTCGGGGCTGCGGACTTCGGCCACAAACCGGCGGTTGCCGTCGCGAAGAAGGGCGAGAGCCTCGGAAGCTGGAATCATCACTGGCCTATTTGACCGGGCGCAGCTTCAGCTTCGACGCTTCCAGCGCACGGGCCGTGATTCCGGCGCGATACTCGGCCAGCTTCTTCCCAATCTCGATCACCTTTGTCACGTCGGTCATGTCCACACCGTGCAGATTCAGCAGTCCAGCCTTTCGGCGTTCCTCGGCGCGAATGTGCTTTGGGTCCACTACCGCGATTTGCGCTTCGTAGTAGATGTCGTCGTGCATGCCGTTGCGGGTGTCCACGCGCGCATCTGCCGTACGCCCGGGTGTCTTGTCGATCTGCGTGATGCCGAGCGTCTTCAGGAAGTCGTAGCTCCAGCGATCTTCGTTGTAGTACTCGGGCAAGTGGTGCACGCGGGCCGCTTCGTTGGCCCACTTGGCATTGAGGGCCTCCGCCACATTCCGCATGCCGGTCTGATTGCCGCCGCTGTCGCCGAGCAACACGATATCGATGAACCCGTGGGTTTTGTAGCTGCGGCAGATGTCCGTCAGCAACGCTTCGTACGTAGCCGGCTCGAGGCTGATCGTCCCCGGATACGCCATGTGGCCTCCAGGTGTCGGTTCAATTCGTCCCTCCGGCACGAACTTCACGATGGGTGCAATCAGCGAGCGTGGAATCGCGCGCGCTATTGCCGGCAGGACAGTCTGCAGCACGAAGTTGTGTTTTCCTCCGGCCACGTAGGGCCCGTTCTGCTCCACGCCGCCGGTGCCGATGATGATGGTGGTGGTGCCGGCCTTGACGAGATCCCGAATCTCCATCCAGGTCAGTTCCTCGGCCCACAAACTCTGGCCGGCGTCGATAGGCCTTGGAGCCTGTTGCGGCGCCTGCGTAAACAACATCACCGTGAGGGCAACTACGAGGACAGTGGGGTTCATTGTGGGGTCTCTCCGTGGATGGGCGCAACGGGCGTGCTGAGTCTGGCGCGCAGGTCGTCTGACAGAGCCACCGAAACCTGCGCCGCGTAGTCGAAGTGCACTTGTACGGTCTTCGCAGTCACGACCACGCGCTGCGAAGGGACGTCAACGATTTCGTACTCGTACCGAAAACTCGAACGGCCGAACCCTTCCAGGCGCAACCGCACTTCGAGTTCATCGCCGTAACGCGACTGCGACCGGAAGTCCACTTCCGCGCGTGCGAGGATGACACCGGCCACGTCTTGCGCCTTCCAGATGGCGAATCGCGCGTTCTCGAGGTAGGTCAAGTACACGGCGTTGTTCACATGTCCCAGCGGATCACAGTCGCGAAAGCGTACCTGGATACGGATGGCCATCAGCCACGGCGATGGCTCAGACACGACTGGTCGCGCCTCGTTTTGCCTCAAGCCGCCGCTCTTCCTGCAGCCGCTCCAATTCCACTTCCGAATGGTCCGCGTATTTCATGGCCGCCGCAATGGCGTGATGGCCTGCGCGCTCAGAAATCAGCGTGTGCATCTGCTGGCAGACACGGCGATAGGCGGGATGTCCCTGTGGCGCGGTACGCAATTCGATCACGTGCATGGCTTCGCGCGCGTTCATGTCCATGACAAACCGCACGCGGTACGCCATAGGCACCACGTACTGGGCGACCTGGGTCAGGCCCGCCGCCACAAGACCCTCATGGACGTCCGCGCAGGCCTCCATCACTCGTCGCCAGTCCTCGTTGCCGCCGGCCTCAACGATCGCCTCTGGCTGGGTGTAGCCGTGCGCCATCGACAGTGCCTGCCAGTCGATCGTGCAGAGCCGATGCCGCTGCAGGTCGCGGAACGCGCCGTAGTCGGTCAACACATCGAAGCGATACCCCGTGCGCTCGAACGCGCGTCCCGGCTTGTGCCGCCGATTGGCGCGCTCGCCCACGTATGCGGCGAGCACAGCCGCGCGGTCGTCCGCACTCATGCGCCGCGCCACGTCCAGCAACTGGTCATCGGGGAGCGACGACGCGGCATAGAGGGCGGCGGCCACGACTTTGACTTCGCCATCAGGATCAAAATCGGAAAGCACCACCTCGGCGCGGCCTTCAGCCGGCTCGCCGCCGGTCAAACGCGATGCGACCGCCGAGACCGCATCCCGCGTCTCGGCGAAGTACGCGCTCCAGCGTCCACCGCGGTCAGGCTGATCAACGCGCGTGAAAAATGCCGGCACCACTTTGCGCAGTTCGCTGAGTATCAGGTCCGCGCAGTCTCGCATCTCGACCAGCGGATGGGCGCGCATGCGCAGCAGCAGCGACTCGTACGCCTGCCCGGTGCCGTAGATCCCGACATTCGACCTTGTGGCCGCCGGCAACAGCCCCCGCAACGTGTCGAGCGCCTTTGCGCGAATCGCCGACTTGTACACCGCGTCGGAATCTCCCGGTGCCTTGGGATACCGCGCCTCAAACCAGACGCGCATCGGGTCGATCCATCGCGCGTAGGTTTCGAACGCCAGATCCAGCGCGGCCACGTACCGCGCCTTCAGGGGATGTCCGTCCAGCTCTGCGGGTACCAGGTAACGCCAGGTATCGCCCTTTCGCTGGGTGTACGGGATGTAGCGCGTGGACTGCTCCAGGTACGCCATCAGGCGTCCGCGTTCGAGCACCTTCGTCAGCAGGTTCGACACGTCTTCACACCCCAGGTGCACTCCGCCGAGTTGCGCGACAGAGTCGTCTCCGTACTCGTTGAAGATCCGCATGTAGAGCTGGTCAGCGCGTGTGGCGCCCACTCCGCCGGCGGCCGCGGACCCGGCCTCAGACACCTGCTCCAGGAACTCGTCCAGGAACAGGCGGCGCAAGGATTTCGCGGAACGCGAATACCGCGCGAACAACGCGCCCTTTACGGTCTCGGGGAGGTTGATCAGTGCGAAGACGGGTAGATCGACGTTCGTGAAGTACGGCGCCAGGGCCGCCTGTTCCGCGTCGGTGAACTCGCTGCTCACTCGGCGCCCTCGTCATCGCCTTCGTGACGCGCCCAGTAGCGGTCGTATTCCTCGAGGTAGCTCAACGACTCGAAGGACTCCATCCGGTCGAGAAACAGGACGCCGTCGAGGTGGTCGTATTCATGCTGGATGACGCGCGCCGGAAACCCCTTGGCCGTAAAGCTGACCTGGGCGCCGGTCCGGTCCCAGGCCTTCACTCGGACGGCCGATGCGCGAGGTACGCGGCCCCGAATCTCGGGGATGCTCAGACATCCCTCCCAGCCCATCGACGTGGGCTTGCCGACCAGCGTGACCTCCGGATTCACCAGCGCCATCAGCGGCATGTCATCGTTTTCACCAATTTGGGCGCCGAGCGGGCCGGGACGCAGGCCGGCCACAAAGATGCGTACGCCCTCGTGCACCTGTGGCGCGGCGAGCCCCACACCCGAGTACTCGCGCATGGTGTCGAACATGTCATCGATGAGGCGCTGCACGCCCTCGGAGGTAATGGACTTAGTGTCCAGTTCGTGGGCCTTGGCCCGCAGAACCGGGTGCCCAAGCCGTGAGACCTTCAAAATCGCCATCAAGGGATTATAGAAGCGCCGGGCTCTGACCGATAATCCCTGGGTGACCTATTCAGCCTTCGCCTTCACCCTGATTCTGGCCGTGTCGGGCCAATCGTGCCTAGATTCATTCAAGTCAAACCCGACCGCCCCAACTGTTCCGGCAACCGGAACGGCAGCGTTTAGCGGGACCTGGGCCTCGGTGGCTGCCAGCACGGTCCAGGAGACCTGCACGGGTTTTCAGTGGTCGGTGACCAGTGTCTCACTCACGAGCGCGTCCGGGAACTGGAGCGCGAAGTGCTGGGGGAACGTGGTGGTCAACGGCACGGCGTCGGGCACTCTGGATGCCACACGGCTCACCTGGAGCGCTATCGGGATCGGCGCGCTGCCCAACAGTGGAACCTGCCCGGTCTCTCTGTCAGGTACTGCGACCCTTGAGGGCAACCAAATTCGGATTCCCTACACGGGCACGACCTGTTTCGGCCCCGTCGCGGGTACCGAGATCCTGCGGAAGCCGTAAGACGGCGGCGGGTGTTCGGAGGTCCCGGGCAGAAGCCCGTGCCCTCCGTACGATCTAGCCGAGTTCGTCGGCGCTCTTCGCGCCGTACACCGAGAACCACGGGCTCGCGGGCCGAACGGCCTCGTTCACGTTCCTGATGTTCTCCACGCCCTTGGTTTCGAGCCACGCCCGGAAGGCTGCCGAGCCTTCCTTGGCGAACACGGAGATGCCGTCCTTCCACGTCGCGCGACCGCACAACACGCCCGAGTAACGGACGCCCGACTCAGCGGCCACAAGCAAGCCTTCGGTGAACTCGGCGTTGCTCACGCCGGCCGAAAGGTAGATGAACGGTTTGGTTGAGGCCGTTGCGGCTTCAAGGAAGAGCCGCTTGGCCTCGTCGCGCGTGTAGGCCACCTGGCCGGTCTTGTTGGACTTCGCGCCTTCAACAAACTGCATGTTGATCGGAATCTCAACCTTCATGACATCTACGCCGTATCGGTCCTTCGTGAACTCACGCATGGCGCCGGCCACCACCTCGGGCTTGCGCTTCGCATACTCGAGTCCCTTTTCATCGGCGCCTTCCTCGTAGCCGACAAACTCCAGGAAGTACGGCAGGTCGTTTGCCCGGCATTCGTCGCCGATGCGCTCCACCCAGGCGTGTTTGAACTCGTTGATCGCCCTGGAATCGAACGGCGTGTAATAGAGAAGGATCTTCAGACAGTCCGCGCCGGCTTCCTTCAGCCGGCGCACCGACCAATGGTCCAGCAGGTCGGGCAGTCGTCCGGGCGTGTTCGCGTCGTAGCCGGTCTTTTCGTACGCCAGCAGCAGACCGGCATTCTTCGAGCGACGTTTCGACGGGCCGATGCCCCATTCAGGGTCAAGCAGGATGGCGCTCGCGTGGGGCGTCAGCACCTCCGTCACGAGGCCCTTGAACTCCTCCATCATGGCGTCGGATACGTCCTTGCCGCTTTCCTTGGCCAGCGCCTTCTTGAGCGACCCGCGCTGGTCCATGGCCGCAGCAGCGATCACGCCTCGCGCGTCCGACACGGCCTTCATTCCCGCGAGCTTCCCCGGAGTCATCTTCATGTCTCTCTCCTACGCCAATAGACGCCGCATTTTACCATTCTCGACCACGGCGCATAGTCCGGGGCCGGCCGGAAACGTCCGCTCTTCCACTACGGTGTCGCGCAGCGCTTGCGAGACAAGCGTTTCGAGATCCAGCAGGCCCTCGGCCGCGCGCGCGAACTCCAGCGCAGCGCGTGTCGTCGGATTCCTCGGCGTGAACAACGTACAGCAGTCCTGGTCGGGAATGATGGACGTTTCGTAGGTCCCGAGCCGAATGGCCTCCTGTGTGATCTCCTCTTTGTCGCATCCAATCAGGGGTCTCAGTATCGGCATGGTCGCGGCGTCATCAACCGCGCGAATGTTCTCGATCGTCTGTGATGCGACCTGGCCGATCACATCGCCGGTGACGAGCGCGTCGGCGTGGACCCGCTCCGCAATGCGTTGCGCGATGCGCACCATCAACCGGCGGTAAATCACCACCCGCAGTTCGGGCGGAACGGTCAACATCACCTGCTGCTGGATGCTGCCAAAGGGCACAAGGTACAGGCGCGACATCAACTGGCGCCGAGCCAGAATCGCCGAGAGTTCACGCGCCTTCTCCTGCGACACCTGATTGAGAATTGGATAACTGTGAAAGTGAACGAGCTGGACCGTGACGCCCCTGCGCATGACGCGCCACGCGGCCACCGGTGAGTCGATGCCTCCCGACAGCAGGCACACAGCCTTGCCCCCACTCCCGATGGGCAACCCGCCCGCGCCAGGTTCGCGGTCAAAGATGATGAATGCTTCGCCCGAGAGCACCTCGATGCGGATCACCGACTGCGGATGCGACAAATCGACCGGCCATCCCAACTCTGCCTGAACATGGGCCCCGACCCGCCGCTCAATCTCGGGCGAAGGCACCGGGAATCTCTTGTCAGCACGCCGCGCCTTGATCCGGAATCGCCGTGGTTCGAGGCCACGCAGGCCGTCGAGTACCGTCGCGGCCATCACATCCACATCGGCCGGCACATGCACGGCCCGGGCAAAGTTCGCGATACCAGACAACCTCGCCAGTCTCGCGCGAACCTCGGGCCAGTGGTCACCCGATTCAAATCGCACCTCGATCCGGCCAACCATGGATGCGATGTGCCGCACATCGAGATCGGCGAGCAACGTCCTGATGTTGCGCAGTAACGCGCGAATGAACCAGGGGCGGTTCCGACCCTTGAGCGCCAGTTCCTGGTAGTGGACGATGACGGATGTCACAAAGTGATCATAGCCGCGGCAGCCGCGCGATGACCGCTCAGGACGGCACCTTCGATCGTTCCCGGCAATCCGGTGTCGGTCCAGTCGCCAGCGAGAAAGATGCCGGGCACCAGTGTTTGGGTGCTGGGCCGGGGCGGCGCCCCGGGCGCCAGTGAAAACGTCGCGCGGGATTCGCGCACCACAAGGGACCGCTCGCACACTGCCGCGGCAGCGCCCGACACGCAGGCTCGCAATTCCCGCTCAGCCAGGGCCGCCAGTTCGTTGTTCTCCTGACGCAACAGCCCCTCGGCGCCGCTGGCGACGAGGGAATAAAGAAGCGAGCCTTTGTTAAACACCCAATGAAACTGCGTCCCGACGAAGCCGATCTGGCGCTCGGTCATCACCGGCCTGTCGAACCACAGGTTCACCGTCACGATCGGCGCGGACTGCGTCTGGCGCGCGGCATCCGCGATCCTGACTAACCGCTTAGGCACCTCGTGGCGCCACAGGCGGTCAAACGCATGCCACGGTACCGCGCTGATGACCGCGCCTGGACGAAGGATCTCGTCACCCGCGTACACGCGATGCTCCCGCCCGACCGGGTCCACGTCCACTATCGCCCTGATTCCACGCAGCATTTTCCCGCCGCGGCTCTCGATGAAGCGTGCGGCGGGTTCGGCGTACAACTCATCAAGCGGCACACTGGGGATACCGAGTGACGAGGCACCGGGAGAAGGGCCGAACAGTTCACCCACAACGCGCACAAACGGCTGAGCCGCAGCCACACCTGGATCTTGATTTAGAGCGGCGAAGGCCAGGGGGTGCCACAACCACTCGCAGAGCGACGTCGGCTGGCGCTGCTCGCGCAGCCAGTCTGTGACGGTCAGGTCCGGCGCCACGCGCGCGGCCGCGCGCTCAGCGCCATCGCGCCTGACCGCCGAGAGGAGGCCCAACAATCGCGTGGCTGCGAAACGATCGCGCAGCGGCAGGGCCTTCCACCGCAGAAGACCACCAACCAGATGCCACGGCGGCGGCCACGACGGGCACGTCAGCGTAGACGCCCGGCCGCCCACATCCGCCATCGTCAACCGGAGTGTTGGATCAAGTGGCGCGAGATCGAGCGTACCGATGACGCGCAGGAAGTCGTACGTCTCGCGATAACACCCGAAGAGCGCGTGCTGGCCGTTGTCGAGCCTTTGACCGGTCTCGCGGTCGGTGAATGCCGTCGCCCGGCCACCCAGACGGGGCGCCTCTTCGACAACCGTCACGGCCTTGCCGCTTGCGGCGAGGCGCACCGCGGCGCTCAGGCCCGCGAAGCCTGCGCCAATAACCACGACGTCGCACTTGTCAGTGTTGCGGGATTCAGCCACGGCGAAGGGCCCACCATGTGCGGAGGGCCAGCCGTGCCTGCGCCGAGCGTGGCACTCGCACAAGCTGGCTGAACACGTCGAAGTCCGCGGCTTCAATCCGCTTGAGCAACTCGAAGTAGATACCGTGCATGATCTCGGCTGCCACAAATCGCGAGGCGTCTTCGCGAGGCAGCACAGCCACAGCGCGCGCAAAAAACGCGCGAGCCTTTGCGGCGTGCTGCACCAGGGCCGCGCGAACCTGCGGCGACCGTACGCCTTGTCCCGGCTGCTCCACTTCGCGACAGATGTCTTCTTCGGTGCAACCGCACGCCGCGAGATCAGCAAGCGGCAGGTACAAGCGGCCGCGCCGGTAATCCACACCAACGTCACGGAGGATGTTGGTCAGTTGGAGCGCCACACCCAATTCGCGCGCGTAGGTCAGCACTGCCGGATCCTTGTAGCCGAAAATTTCGGCGCACATCAAACCGACTGACGAGGCCACGCGGTGACAGTAGGGTTCGAGATCCTCGAACGTCTGAAAACGCATGGGGGCGGCATCCATACCGACGCCATCGATAAGCGCGTCGAACTGCTCCCTCGGCAAGTGGAACGGTTTGACGAACGGCTGCAGCGCCTGACCCTGGGGAGTCGTGGGCTTCGTTCCTGCGAAGACGCGCGCCACCTCGTCGCGCCACAAGTTCAGCGCGGAGGAGGCCCGCACGGGGTCTGTCTCGAGGTCTACCGCGTCGTCTATCGCGCGGCAGACGTCGAACACGGCGGTGATGGCCTGGCGCTCTGCCGATGGCAGCACCAGAAACGAGTAGTAGAAACTGGTCTTTCGAGTCATGGCGTCACGCGGAAACGTGCCAGGTCACTGCGCCTGCGGCAATCCCCGCCGCGTCGCGCCAATCGAGCGACGGCCGGGCCCGAAAGACATCGTAGTCTGCCGCGGTCAGCCGGTCGAGGATGCGACGGCCTCCCAACCAGGTGGCCCGCAGTTCCCATCTGAGGCGCCCGCGCACGTTGTCGGCCACGGGCCGCCCTTCCGCAAACAACGCCTGGGTTCGGGCGCCCACGTCGCTGAGGGCCGCGCGCCACTCGGGCGTCCAGTTCGCGTGATCGAGATCCACGGGTTGAGCGTCATGATGGCGAACTAACTCCAGTGGAACGTAGAGCCTGCCATTTTGCCAATCCCGCGCCAGGTCCTGCCAGAAGTTGGTCAACTGAAGGGCGGTGCAGACTGCGTCAGATCGTCGTGCAAGCGCCTCGTCCCGGTATCCAGTGACGAGCAACACGAGGCGGCCGACGGGATTGGCCGACCGCCGGCAATAGTCGAGAATATCCGCCCAGGTTTCGTAGCGCTTGGTCGTAACGTCCTGGCGAAAAGCGCTGAGGAGATCGGTGAGAAGGCCATGGCCGGCCGCTGATGTCCGAAGTGTTTCGGCCAGCGCCACAAAGACGGCATCGTGTTCGGTGTGCCCGACGATGGCCACGCGGCCCTCGGCCGCTTCGTCAAGGCGGCGTTGCCAGTCCGCGAGGAGCGCGAGCCGGTCGCCCGCTTCCCGATCGCCTTCGTCGGCAAAATCGTCGGCGATTCGCGCGAAGGCGTAAATGGCGGCGATGTGGGGGCGCGCGTCGGCTGGCATCAGCCACGACGCGACCGGAAAGTTTTCGTAGTGCCGGCGTGCCAGTCGCTGGCACGTCGCGTACGCGGCGTTGATCAGCACGCGACTCCCGGGCTCACCACTCGGTTTCGGCGACGCCCGCGCGCGCGTTGACTGCACGCGCCATGACAAACAGCAGGTCTGAAAGGCGATTCAGGAAGATGAGGACATTCGGGTCGGTCGCCTCGTGGCCGAGCGCGACCACCCGCCGTTCAGCGCGGCGGCACACCGTTCGCGCCAGGTGCAGCACGGCGCCCGGGCGAGTGCCACCCGCGAGGATAAATCGCCGCAGGGGCGCGACGCCGGTTTCGAGGGCGTCGATCCATCCCTCAAGCCGCGCGATATCGGCTTCGCCGAGCAGCGCCTTTTCGACCCGCAGGGCAATGCGATGCCGGGGGTCGGCCAGCATGGCGCCAGCCGCAAACAGGTCGCGCTGCAACTGTTCGAGCATCGCGCCAATCTCGGCGTCCACTCCTTCGGCCCTGGCGTAACCCAACCAGGCATTAACCTCGTCCACCTCGCCGTAGGCGTCTACGAGGGGGTCGCCTTTGCTGACTCGCGTGCCGTCGAACAGGCCCGTTTCGCCCCGGTCGCCGGTCTTGGTGTAAATCTTCATTGGCTTCAGCCGATTATAGTGGCGACTGTGAAGAAGCCATCCCCCCTGCCACTGCCGGCGCGACGCCAGTGGTTTCGACGCCGGCTGCTGGACTGGTACCGCAAGAACGGGCGCGACCTGCCATGGCGCAATACCCGCGACCCGTACCACATCCTCGTCTCTGAAGTGATGCTGCAGCAGACCCAGGTTGACCGGGTGCTGCCGAAGTACCACGAGTGGCTCGGTCAGTACCCCAGTCTGGAGGCGCTCGCCGAAGCGTCCGAAGCCGATGTCGTCGGCACGTGGTATCCGCTCGGCTACAACATCCGTCCTCGTCGCCTTCAGGCAATCGCGCGCGAGTCCATGGAGAAGTACGGCGGCGAACTGCCCGGAGACGAAGAGACGCTGCTGTCTTTTAAGGGCATCGGCGCCTACACCGCCGGGGCGGTGATGAGTTTCGCTTTCGGCAAACGTGCGGCAATTCTCGACACCAATGTGGCTCGGGTGCTCTTCCGGATCTTCGTGGGAAAGGGTGAACCCAAGAGTCATGCGATGGTGAAGCGGCTCTGGGAACTGTCGCGCGCGATGTTGCCCCACAAACACGTCTTCGACTTCAATCAGGCCCTGATGGACTTCGGAGCCACCGTCTGCACGGCCCGTGCGCCGCTGTGTCCCGCGTGCGTCATGAAGCGCGGCTGCAAGACCTATCCGTTCGTGGCGAAGCGCCGATGACCTCCCCGACCATCATCGTCCTCGCAGCCGTCATCGAACGCGACGGACACTTCTTGATGACCCGCCGGCTGAAGGGGACACACTTGGCAGGCACGTGGGAATTCCCAGGCGGGAAATGTGATGCAGGGGAGAGCCATGAAGCGTGCCTCGCCCGCGAACTCGACGAGGAACTCGCGGTCCGCTGCGAAGTTGGCGAAGAGATCTGCGCCGTGGAGCACGCCTATCCTGAACGCACAGTGCGCTTGCACTTTCGGCGCACCACGCTCCTTGGCGAGCCGGCGCCACAGCTTGGGCAGGAAATGCGATGGGTGGCCCGCGTCGACCTCCGCTCCCTCGACCTGCCTGAAGCCGACAGGGGCCTGGTGGACCTCCTGAGCCGCTGACGCACCGCCCATCCGTGAGATGCTTGTCGGCTAATGGAGCAGGTCAGGCCGTCGAAAATTAGGCTCGAAGCCTCATCCCACTGCCAGTTGCGATGTCCGTCCTGCCCGACGACCACGAAGGCGGTTCACCCCGTGGTGGGCAGCGGGCTGCTGTCCCTTGAGGCGTTCACACGGTTGATCGACGGCAGCCCATGGCTGAAAACCATTGAGCTCTCCAACTACGGCGAAGTGTTTCTCAACCCCGACCTGTTGCCCATGCTCCGATACGCACACGAGCGGGGGGTTGAGTTGCGCGTGGAGAATGGCGCGAACCTGAACTACGCAAGCCCCGATGTGCTTGAGGGATTGGTCAAGTATGGCGTTCGGGCCATCCTGTGCTCCATCGACGGCGCCACGCAGGAGACCTATGCGCAGTACCGAGTCCGAGGCAAGCTCGATACCGTGCTCAGCAATATCTCAGCGATCAACGAGCACAAACGCAACTATCGGTCTGTCGTTCCCGAGCTGACCTGGCAATTCGTCGCGTTCGGCCACAACGAGCACGAGATCCCGGCCGCACGCGCCCTGGCCGCCGAACTCGGCATGAATTTCGTCGTGAAGCTTTCATGGGATCCTGACTTCTCGCCGATCACCGACGAAGTGAGCCTGCGGTCTGCAGCCGGCGCGGCGTCACGGCGAGAGTTCAAGGAGGAACGGGGCGTCGACTACATGGAGTCGATCTGCCATCACTTGTGGGACGCCCCGCAGATCAACTGGGACGGCAAGGTACTTGGGTGCTGTCGGAACTTCTGGGGCGATTTCGGGCCGGACAATGCCTTCCGTGACGGCCGCCCGGCCACCCGCGAGGTGGTGGCTGCGCGACTGGTGGGCGCCGAGGTTCAAGCGCGCGGCCGTCGATCGACAGGCGAACCCCCAATTCGTTCAGCGCGCTGTTTCGCATGGTAGAGAGCATCGTCGGCGCCCCGGAGTAGTGCGTCGCGAGCGGTAGCGTCACCGGGAAACACCGCGACACCGATTCTGCAGGATGCCTTGATTTCCTGGGATTCGATCGGGTGGGCTGATTCAGGGCCTGCAACAGCGTCCGTGCCACCAGTTCGCCATCTGCCGGTGACGACAGTTCTGTACCGCCGTTTCGGTCTTGGACTTGAAGCCAAGAGCGCTTCGTAGGTGACGTGATAATATCATGGTATTACCATGCCCACCATCACTGTTAAACTCGACAAAACGCGCGCCGCTCGACTGAATCGCTGGGCCCGGCAGCAGAAGGTGCCCAAATCAGAACTGATCCGCGCCCTCATCGATCGCGCAGGTCCGATAGAGACCGGTCAGGATCTGGTGGAGTGGGTTGAGGCCGCAGACGGCAAGGGATTGGGATTAGCGCAGAAGCCGTCGTGACCCGGCCCGTACTGCTCGACACCTCGTTCTTCGTTGACCTGGAGCGAGAGACGGCCAGACGCGAGGTGGGCCCAGCGCGACGCTTCCTGCCGACATTGGCCAGGCGCCCCGTGGCAGTCTCGGTCGTGACGATCGCTGAATTGCTTGAAGGCGCGGCCAACGAAGACAAGACTTTTGCCAGTCTCCAGCGCTTTTCGATTCAAGGCCTGCACGCGACTCATGCCCGGAAGTGCGCACGACTCCAGCGGGGTTCGGCAAGGCGCATGGGCGAAAACGACGCGTGGCTGGTTGTCACAGCAGAGGCAATCGACGCGGATATCGTTGGCGCCGATCGCGCCGCCTTCGAACGCCTTGGGGAGCGCTATCTGCGTTTCAGGTGAGCGTCAGAGGCCTATCTTGCGCATCACGAAACGCGGCAGGTGCTTGATCACCAGCATCACCAGGCGCCAGATGCCCGGAGTGTAAATGAGCGGGCGCTTGCGGTCCATCGCCAAGACGATGTCGCGCGCGACGCCGTCCGGCTCACCCGCAAATGGCGGCGCCTTGAGGTTGGCGGTCATCGCGGTCTTCACGAAACCGGGTTTCACGCACAACACCCAGAGCCCGGCCTCACGGAACTTGTGGTCCAGGGCCTCGAGATAGGTGGACACGCCGGCCTTGCTTGCGCCATAGATAGCCACCGGCTTTCGCCCGCGGTCGCCGGCCACCGAAGACACCACCGTCAACCAACCCCCGCCGCGCGTGAGCAGCCGTTTGCGTGCGTGTTCGCAAAACGTGACCGTGTTGGCAAAATTCACCGTCGTCAACCGCCGCGTGAGTTCCACGTCGGCCTCCAGTTCGGCCTGCGTCGCGAACATCGCGGCGGTCACGATGGCCGCGTCGAAGTTGCCGAGCGCGACATCGGCAGTATCGAGTGCCACGGAAAACCCGGATGGTGATTCCATGTCGCAGAGCGCCCACTGGACGCGCACCTGCTGTGGATGCCGCGCCGTGAGGTCCGCCGCGCTGCGAGTGAGACTCGCCTCGTCGCGGCCCAGCAGGAACACGGAATCACCGCGCGCGGCCAGCCTCTGGGCTACTGCGCGGCCGATGCCCGCCGTGCCGCCAAATACCACTGCCTTCATGCCTTGTCTCCAAACAGCCTGCGCGACTGCGCGCTGCGCAACCGGCCGGCGGGATCCCACTTGGCCCTGAGCGTCTGGAACTGCGGGAGGCGCGGCTCCATCGCCCGAAAGTGCTCGGCCGTCGTGAAGCGGTCTTTCGTCAAATAGACGCGGCCCCCCACTGAGATGATGAACTCGTTCAGGCCATTCACCACACGCTGAATATCGGCGGATACCGGCATGTCCACAGCAATCGACGTCCCCTCCATGGGGAACGACAACACGCCACGACCCTCAGGCCCGCAATCCTTGATGACGCAGAGCGGCGACGCTGCACCAAGCGCGGTCAGCCGTTCCATGAACTCGCGCACCGCCACCGGTCCGGCCGCGCGCGGCACCACGCACTGATACTGCGTGAACCCACGTGGCCCGTACGCACGATTCCATTCGAGGATGGCGTCAAGCGGGAAGAAGAACCGATCGGGCGCCATTGTGCCAAAGGTGCGATTGCGGATGTGGCCCCAGAAGATGCCGGCATTAAAGAGGCCCGTGGTGGTGCGATTAAGTGCCCAGTTCGGCAGTTCCACCGGCATCGTGATCTCAAGGGGCGAACCCGGATGCTCTGCAGGAGCTTCCTCAGCCGTGGCCCACCGACCGGCCATCAACAACCCGCGGCCCATGCCCTTGCCGCGCTTCACGCAGTCGATCCACCCCATCGTCATGGGCCACTGGGGAGCCGCGGTCGCAATGCTGTCGAGAAATGCCTGAATATCGGAGACCCGCTCGCGCTCCATCCAGATCCACGGCGATGGAATGCGGTGCATGGCGAACTCCACCTCGAGGATGTGCCCGAGCAGACCCATCCCTCCGATGACGCCGTCGAACAAGTCGGCGTCTGATTCGCGTGAACACTCCACAATCCGGTCGTCTGCAAGCCGCACACGGAGCGCCCGCACGTGCGCGCCGAAACACCCTTCGCGATGGTGATTCTTGCCGTGGACGTCACTGGCCACCATCCCGCCAAGCGTCACGAACTTCGTGCCAGGCACCACCGGAGGGAACCATCCGCGGGGCAACATGAGCCGCACTAAATCGACGAGCGTCAGCCCCGCCTCGGCGCGAAGCAGCCCTGTGCCAGGGTCGAAGGCGAGGATGCGATTCGCACAACGGGAGTTGGCAATGCGGTCGGACGCGTTTGCCGGCAGCGACGAATCGCCGTAGGAGCGGCCAAGTCCGCGCGACAACACCGCTCCGCGAGTGAGCGTCTCGAAGTCCTCGTCGAGCAGCTCGCGCCCGGGCTCAGGCAACCGGCCCCAGCCGGTGAGAGTGTCCATCACTATCGAGCGGCAGACTCCATCAGCGCCCGGGCCTCGGCCGGGTGCCGCTTGCACTCGAGCAGCGCGCTCAGCATCAAGGGCACGACGATGGTCGCGTCCGACTCGATGACAAACATCGGCGTGTCTTCAGTCAGTTTGTCCCAGGTGATCTTTTCATTGGGGGTGGCACCCGAATACGACCCGTACGACGTGGTCGAATCCGAGATCTGGCAGAAGTACGCCCATGGCTTGGCCTCACTTTCCATGTCGTACTTCAGTGACGGCACCACGCAGATCGGAAAGTCGCCCGCGATCCCGCCGCCAATCTGGAAGAACCCGACGCCGGCGCCTTCAGACAGCGCGCCGTACTGATCGTAGAACGCACCCATGTACTCGATGCCCGACTTCGCGATGCTCGCGTTGCAGTCGCCGACCTTCACGTGCGCGGCGAAGATATTGCCGAACGTCGAGTCTTCGTATCCGGGCACCACGATGGGCAAATTGGCTTTGGCGGCGGCGAGCAGCCAAGACTCCTCTGGATTTCCCTCGTAGAGATCCTCACCGATCGTCAGCACCAGCTCGTAGAAGTACTCGTGCCAGAAACGACGGTCGCCCTTCTCGCTGGCGCGCTTCCACATCGGCACCACGAACTTCTCAACAGCGCGAAACGCCTCGTCTTCAGGAATACTGGTGTCGGTGACCCGACGCATCCGCTCGTTGAGGATCCGGGTGTCGTCCTGCTTCGTGAAATAGCGGTACTCCGGAAAATCCTTGTAGCTGTCGTGGGCCACGAGGCGGAATAACGACTCCTCAATGTTCGCCCCAGTCACTGAAAGACCGTGAACCAAACCCTCGCGAATAGCCGGCGCGAGCGTGATTCCCAGTTGAGCCGACGACATTGCGCCGGCCATGGCCCAGAACATCCGGCCGCCGTTGTCGATGTGGGTCCAGTACGCAATCAGGGCATCGCGCGTGGCCCGGGAATTGAAGTTTTTGTAGTTCTTGAGCACGAACTCGAGGATAGGCGTCGACATAGAACACCCGAGGGTAGCACGAAGCAGAAGGGCCGTAGCAATCCGGGGCACAATACGAGGATGAGCGCGGTTGAGGAGTCGTACCGGACGGCACGCCGCGTCGCTCGTTTTGGGATCGGCGTCAGCGCATTTCTGGCGATCAGCAACATCTTTGTCGGTCTCTGGGCGCATTCCACATCGGTGCTCGCGATGGGATTCGAATTCGCCGGAGACGTGCTGGCGTCGAGCATCGTCGTCATTGGCATGGGCGTGGCGGCACGGCCGGCCGACGATGACCATCCGTATGAGCATGGCCGTTTTGAAACGTTGTCGGCCTTCCTGGTGGGTGTGATCCTCGCGGTTGGCGGCGTGATGATCTGTTACCAGTCGCTTCGGGCCATCGGCGCGAGCCATGTGCCGCCGGGAATCGGCGCCGTCGTCTCGCTGGTCGTCGCCATCGTTCTGCGCGCGGTCATGTCTTCATGGAAGTTCCGGGTGGGACGCAAGATCCGGAGTTCGGCCCTGGTAGCCGACGCCTGGAATGATGCGGTGGACATCCTGTCAGCCGTGGCGGCGCTCACGGCCGTTGGCCTGGCGATGTACGACCCGGGCCGGTTCCTTGTAGCCGATCACTATGGCGGGTTCGTCGTCGGCATCGTGGTGGTCATCACCGGCCTGCGGGTGGTGAAGGGTGCGTCCAGTGAGCTTGTTGACACCATGCCGCCGGCGGAGTTGTCGGCTGAGGTCATCGCGGTGGCCAAGAAGGTGCCGGGTGTGCAAGGCGTCGACAAGATGTTCGCGCGCAAGACCGGACTGCAGTATCACATCGACTTGCATATCGAAGTGGACCCGCTGATGACGGTGGCCGCGTCACACGCCGTTGGTGGACACGTGCGGGCCACGCTCAAGCGGGATTTGCCGTGGGTGGCAGATGTGCTGGTTCACGTTGAACCGTCCAGCGACTGAGCGCCGAACCCAGAGTCACGTGGCGTCCGCCCTCGGCGCTGTCGCGATGCACGTAGCCGAGCGCCACCACGCGACCGGCGGCTGGTCCAAACGCTGCACTGGTCACCGCACCGACCTCGCGGCCCCGATCGAATACCGGTGTGCCGGCATCGGGAATTTCCGCCACATCCGGATCGGCCAGGAGCTGGACGAGATGTTTGGCCACGCGTCCGCCGCCACGGTGCAGGATGCGAATGATGACTTCCTGGCCCACGTAACAGCCCTTGGTGGTGCTGATGGCGCGGTCGAGCAGGCCTGCTTCGAGTGGGATCGTTTCGGGCGTCATGTCGATGCCGAACACCGGGTGGCCGGCTTCGATGCGGAGCGCGTCGAAGATCGTGCCCTGCCCTGCCGGGCCGGACGGCTGCACATCTACCGCGCCGGCGGCAATCACTGCAGCCACAGTGGAGTCCCATCGAAGGGTAGGCATCCAGATTTCAAAATTTGGAAGCGTCATGTCGTCTGTGCGGATCACCCTGAGGCCGTCTTGCGTGACGTGATCGAGAATCGAGAGTTCCGCGATTCGGGCAGCCGGAATGCCGGTGGCATCCGACACCACCTGCGCCGCACGGCCGCCGAACACGCAAAGGGCGCGTGTGTCGCCGCTCTCGTCTACCACCGTGACTCTCTCGGAGAAGATCAGGTGATCGAAACGGACGGCCAGGCTCGAGGCAAGGCCTGCCGGGACCTCCGCCAGAACGCCATCTTCGCCCCTCAACAGGCGCATGTCGGTGACCATTCGTCCCTGCGGCGTGAGCAAGGCTGCATAAACGCCCCGGCCAACAGGGAGGTTCGCGACGTCATTACTGACTAGAGCGTGCAGGAACGACGCCGCGTCGGGACCGTCGAATCGAAGGCGGCCCTGAGCGCTGACGTCGAGCCATCCTGCGCCTGTCGCGATGGTGCGATACTGGGGAGTCATGAAGCAGTGGTTCAGGCATCTTAGCGTTGGGCTTGTGGCCTTCACAATGTGGAGCGCCGTGCCGGCCGGACAATCAGTGCAAGCCGGACAGGAAGACCAGACCGGCGGGGCCGTGTTCACGGTGTTTCTGCGCGGCCAGCGAATCGGCTCGGAAGAAGTCACGGTCACGCGGCCTTCAGGCGGCTGGGTGGTGACGGCCACGGGACGCACCGGACCGCCGCTCGAGTTCAGCTTTGACAAATTCGTGGCGCGCTACGGCGCCGACTGGCAGACGCAGTCGCTTGAAGTTTCGGGGCAGATGCGCGGCCAGGGGCTGTTGCTGAATACCGGATTCAGTGGCGGAACCGCAACGTCCGACGTGGTGCAGGCGGGCAAACAGGCGCGGCTCACACACCGCGTGTCGGCAGACACGATTGCGCTGCCGAATAACTTCTACGGCGCCTACGAAGTGCTGGCGCTGCGGCTGCACACGGCGCAAGCCGGGTCGGGCTTTCCGATCTATGTAGCGCCTCAGGCCGAGGTGCAGGCCACGGTCATGAAGATCACGCCGCGCCGAATGGAAACGTCGACATCAAAATACGAACTGCGGCAGTTCGACGTGTCGTTCCAGAATCCAGGGGGCGCGTTGCAGGTGGAAGTCTGGGTGGACGCCCGCGGCCGGCTCGCCAGGTTGGCCATCCCAGTGGCCTCGCTGGCCGTGGTTCGAGACGACCTGTCGGGTGTCATGTCGCGGCTTGATTCGTTCAGCCATCCGCGCGACGAAGCGGCGTTTATTCCGGCCAACGGCTTCAGCCTGGCGGCTTCGATTACGAAGCCGGAGGGCGTCGTCAAACCGCCCGTCGTCATTCTTGTGTCGGGTTCGGGTCCGCAGGACCGCGACGAAACAGTGTTCGGCATTCCCATCCTCGGCCAGGTGGCTGGGCGATTGTCGGATGCCGGGTTCTTCGTGGTGCGCTACGACAAACGCGGCGTGGGCCAGAGCGGCGGGCGTATTGAGAGCACCTCGATCGAAGCGTATGCCGAGGACCTGCGCGGAGTGGTCAACTGGGTGCGCAGGCGCAAGGACGTGGACACCAATCGAGTGGCGGTGGTCGGACACTCGGAAGGCGGAAGCGTGGCGCTTCTGGCAGGAAGCCAGATGCGCGGGCAGATTCGGGCGTTGGGCCTGGTTGCGACACCCGGCCAGACCGGTCGAGAGATTACGGCGATGCAGCAGCGACGGGCGCTGGACAAACTGCAGGAGCCGGAAAGTGCAAAGCAGGAGAAGATCGCGCTGCAAAACAGAATCATGGACGCCGTCATTTCTGGCACGGGTTGGGAGTCGGTGCCGCCGGAGATGCGGCGACAGTCAGACACGGCCTGGTTCCGGAGTTGGCTGCTGTTTGATCCCGCTCTGGTTGTGCGACGGACCAATCAGCCGATCCTGCTGTTGCAGGGTTCGCTCGACACGCAGGTGCCGCCCGATCAGGCGGACAAACTTGAGGCGTTGGCGAACGCCCGCCGCGCAGGCCCGGCGGCCGCGACTCGCAAAGTGGTGGTGCCGGGTGTGAATCACCTTCTGGTGCCCGCCCGCACGGGCGAAGTTGAGGAATATGCGTCGTTACCGGTCAAGACTGTGTCGGCGGAAATCACCGACGCACTGATTTCGTGGTTAAAAGAGGTTTTTCCGGTAAAGCGGTAGTTTTCGTCTACACTCTAGCGCCATGGCTGGCTGGATTCTCCAAAGCAACGACGAAATGCCGCGCCTGCTGCGGCTCACCCCTGGCACGGCGCGCACCATCGGCCGAGGCGCACACGCAGACTTTGTGTTCGAGGCGCCCCTCGTTTCCCGCGTGCACTGTCGGCTCACTGCTGACGCGTCCGGGCAGTTGGTAGTGGAAGACCTCGGCAGCACAAACGGCACGTCCGTGAACGGCACTCCAACGGCCCGCGCCGTCCTCCGCCCCGACGACGTCCTCGGCGTCGGCCGTGTCTCATTTACGGTAACTGAGGGGCAATAAGGGGACGGGTGTCGATCTGTGGAAAACTCGCGCCCGAAAACGACCTCAGAGGTCGTTTTCGCATTCGGAGTTTTCCACGGATCGACACCCGTCCCCCTATTGCAGGAACGGATTCCCTCTGCGTTCCTCGCCGATCGTCGTGTCGGGGCCGTGGCCCGAGTGGACCAGCGTCGAGTCGGGATACACAAACAACTCGTTGCGGATTGATGCAAGCAGCGTCTCCAGATCGCCGCCTGGTAGGTCCGTTCGCCCGATCGAACCGGCAAACAGCGTATCGCCCACAAACAGCTCCCGGCCATC
The DNA here is from genome assembly GCA_009694745.1 of Acidobacteriota bacterium. GTDB lineage: Bacteria > Acidobacteriota > Vicinamibacteria > Vicinamibacterales > SCN-69-37 > SYFT01. The sequence goes on along the minus strand of SHUF01000017.1, from coordinate 20,050 downwards.
CTGGCCGGCTTGGCCTATCGCCAGGCACACACCGCCCGGGCAGTGCCCTGGCGTGTGCCTGATGTCTACGACGTAGTCGCCAAAGGCCAGCGACTCGCCTTCCACGTAAAAGCGGTCCGGTTTGGGCTGGGGGTTCACATGTAAGCCGAACATCCGCCCCTGCTCGGCCGCGCGTTCATAAAGGAACAGGTCGTCGCTGTGCAGCCACACCGGCACACCCAGCGCGCCCTTCGCCGCGCCCACACCGGTGACGTGGTCAAGATGCGCATGGGTCAGCAGAATCATCGTGACCGACACACCTTCCCTTTTCACCACCGCCAGTTGCTCCGACACGTCATCACCGGGGTCGATGACGATGGCGTGGCGGGTGCGTTCGCAGGCCACAACGTAGCCGTTCTTGTAGAAGGGGGGCGCCGAGGTTGTCCACACATGCATAATCGATGACCGATGTCCCATTATCCCGGAGTCCGCGTTCCCACACGAGCCGACGTCGAAGCGGCGGCGCGGCGTCTGGCTGGCATCCGGATGAACGGGTCGGCCCGCGTCTGCCGATCTCCGATGCTCAGGTCGGCGTGGTTGTCGGACCGGGTGAAGGCAGATGTATGGCTCAAGATCGAATCTGTTCAGCCGGGCGCGTCGTTTAAAATTCGTGGCGCGCTCAACGCACTTCAGGTGCTTCATACCGAGCGCCCGGATGTCACGACGGTCGTGACTGCGTCGGCGGGCAACCATGGCACAGCAATGGCCATTGCGGCGCGGCACTTCGGCTTTCGACTCCGCGTGCACCTCTCCGTCAGCGCACCGGATGCCAAGCGCCACGCCCTGCTGTCGTACGGTGCCGCACTTGTAGAGGCGGCCGACTACGACGCCGCCGAAACCGCCGGTCGCGCTGACTCGGCCGAGAGCGGCGCGCCATACATCTCACCGTATAACCACCCGGATGTGATTGCAGGCGCGGGCACAGTCGCCCTTGAAATGCTCGAAGACGAGCCGTCGCTCACGGTCCTCGTCGTTCCGCTTGGCGGCGGAGGCCTGCTGGCGGGCGCAGCACTGGTGGCTCGAAGCCACCGCAGCGAGGTGAGAGTCATCGGCGCCGAGGCCGAGCGCTCGCCCGTGTTCACAGCGGCGCTTGCGACCGGCAAGATCACGACGGTCAAGGTGGAACCCACTCTGGCAGACGGCCTTGCGGGCAATCTCGAGCCGGCCAGTCAGACGTTTGATCTGGTGCGCGATCTGGTTGACGCGGTCGCGCTCGTGGCAGAGTCGTCGCTCGAGACGGCGATGCGTGGCCTCGTCTACCGGGAGCGACTCGTGTCTGAAGGCGCGGGGGCGGCGGCGGTCGCGGCGTTGCTGCAGGGCGGCCTCGACATGGGCAGTGGTCCCGTCGGCGTCATGCTGACGGGCCGGAACGTGGATGAAGCCGTGCTCAGGCGGATTCTCTAGCGTGCGCCGGCAGGCACCATGCGCACGCTGATCACTCTCATTCGAGAGAATCGCAACTTTCGTCTGCTCTGGTTCGGACAAATCGTCAGCCAGCTCGGCGACTGGTTCAACGTTGTTGCGCTCTACGCGCTGCTGTTCGAACTGACAGGATCGGCGACAGCTGTGGCGGGCATGATGGTGATGCAATTGCTGCCGGTCGCGATCGTCGGGCCGATCTCCGGGGTGATTGTAGACCGCTTCGATCGGCGCCGGATCATGATTGCCGCCGACATCGTCAGAGGCGCAGCGGTGCTAGGCCTGATCCTGGTCCGGTCTGCCGACACCGTGTGGCTCGCGTATGTCGTGACGGGCGTGATGGTGGCGTGTTCGGGCTTCTTCGAGCCGGCGCGTTCGGCCACTGTGCCGTCGATTGTGCCGCGCGAGCAACTTGTGGCCGCCAACGCCATCTCGACTGGCACGTGGTCGGCCATGCTGGCGATAGGCGCGTCGCTCGGCGGCGGCGTGACCGTGCTGCTCGGCCGCGACGCAGCATTTGTCATCAACGCACTGTCGTTCTTCATCTCAGCAGTATTCCTGTGGCGCATGCGAGTGCCTGCCCGCGCTGCGACCGAGCGTGCGGCGCTGGGTCTTCAGGGGGTTCTTGACGGCCTTTCCTACATGCGACGCCATGGCGACGTGGCTCGAATCGCACTCATCAAGGGCGGGTGGGCCATCGTTGGCGGCGCACTCCTGCTCCTGACGGTTTTCGGCGACAGGATCTTCCGGATCGGCGACTCGAGCGATGCCGGCATCGGCATCCTCTTTGCCGCGCGGGGCATTGGCGCCTTTGCGGGCTCGCTCATCATCAGTCTCATTGCGGCAAGGCAGGGCAATCTCATCCGCCTGATTGCTCCGGCGTATTTCGTGGCGGGCGCCTGTTACGCGGCGCTGGCGATTGTGCCCACGATCTGGTTTGCCGCCGCGGTCGTGATCGCCGCGCATGTCTTTGGGTCGATGCTGTGGGTGGCGAGCAATGTGCTGCTGCAGATGCGCGTGCCCGACGAGTTCCGCGGCCGCGTGTTCTCCGCCGAACTCATCGTGATGGCGCTTGTGCAGTCGGCGGTGGCCTATTCGACGGCCGTGGCGCTCGAAATGTGGCACGTCGATCCGCGCGTGCTGGCCGCGCTCGTCGGACTTGGCCTGTGGGTGCCTGCGGCCATCTGGGCCATTCCCCGACGGAAACACACGAGTTGACACGTTTGTTGCCGGTTCGTGCCCCGTCCGTCGCAGCCGTGCTCCATCCTTCCGACGATGGGACTCCTCACACCGCTCTCCAGGGCATCATTCAACCTCGTCCATCGTCACCGACTGGTTTACAACGCCTGCTGGGAGGATCCCCGACTGGATCGCGAGGCGCTCATGCTTGGCCCGGAAGACTCGGTCGTCGTCATCACATCGGCCGGATGCAATGTTCTGGACTACGCGCTGGATGCTCCAGTCCGAATTTACGCAGTAGACAGGTTTGTCTCGATGACGCGAGACCAGTCATCATCTGTCGTCTGCTCCACCGCGGTGAACAGGCCGACGCCGGCGTTGTTGATGAGCGTGTTCAGTGACCCGAACTTGCTGACGGCTTCAGCAACCATCGCGTCAACCGCCGCGCGGTCACGCACATCCACGGCCCGGCCGATCACGCGACTGCCGTCGCCGGCGCCGGTTCCCAACCTCGCCACGGCGTCTGCGACTCCGGCAGCATCACGCCCGGTAATCATCACGCGACCCCCTGCGCCAAGAAGCGCTTCCGCGATGCCGTATCCAATGCCTTTGGTTCCGCCGGTGACGATTGCTGTGTACATGCCACTAAGATGTCAGGAGTGCCCACTTTTGTGAAGAGCAGCCTGATCGACGCACCCGTCTCTGTGGTGTTCGCGTTTCACGAGCGGGAGGACGCGCTGCCGCTTCTATCTCCCGTATTTCCCCCGATGCGCATCATCAGCCGCAGTGGAGGAATCCGAACCGGTGCGCGTGTGATCCTCAAGATCGGCCCAATGACCTGGACGGCCCACCACACCGCGTTCGACCAGGATCGACTCTTCGTGGACGAGCTCGTGACCGGCCCCTTCGCTTCGTGGGTCCATCGCCACGAGTTTATGGACGAGGGCGGCCGCTGCCGGCTCACCGATCGCGTGACGTTCGCGCTGCCGGGAGGCGGCGTGGTGAACGCGCTCTTTGGCTGGACAGTCAAGGTCGGGTTGCGCCAGATGTTCAACCATCGGCACGCGGTGACCCGGCGTTACGTCAGAACAACATCTTCGTGACCGTGTCTCCGGCCCGAACTCGTCCAGGCCGAATCACCTTCGCGTTCACGCCGCGCAATCCCATCAGCCTACCGTCAGGTGAGTTGACGAACTTGAGCGCGTCAACGCCGAAACGCGCGGCGAACTTATCGCAGCCTCTGTGGGGCTGCGGCGTGATTTCGATCACGGCATCCCCGAAAGAGAGGCGGGTGCCCGGCGGCACATTGGTCTGGCTCAGATCGAGATCAACGTAGAGCTGATCGCCGGCAAGGGGCCATCGCTTCATGCTGCCGGCAATCGCTTCAATCACGCGCACGTTCATCAGATTGAGCTGCATATCGAGATGGGCCGATCCATCGGGGGTGCGAGAACTTCCGCGCGTATTCCAGGTGTCGCCGGCCAGTCCTTCAAGCAGATTCAGCTCACCTTCAGGAAGCACTTCGCGTGCGTCCACATGGGGCCGCCGGACGATTAACGCAAGGGTGCCCTCGACCCTGGGTGACTGCTGAATGTGCGGTAGCTTCCCCGACAGGGTTTCAAGGGTCTGTGGTTCCGGGCGGTCAGTGATGGCACACGTCATGACGAGGCGCTCGTGGGAAAGGGGTCTGTTGCCGAGAGGATCCACGCCTGCGGATGATGCGTAAAGCCGATGCGTGGGTAGTAATCAACGGCGGCTGGAGCCGCGAGCAGAATCAGCTTTGACTTCGGTCCCATGGCGGCGCGGGTTTTTTCGATCAGGCCGATGCCGATGCCCTGGCGCTGACAGCGTGCGTGCACCGCCAGGTCCGAGAGATAACCGACGTAGACAAAGTCGGTCAACGTCCGCGAGATGCCGACGAGGTCATCGCCGTCCCACGCCGTCACCACGAGGTTGGCGTTCTGCATCATCGCTTCAAGGGTACCGGGATCATCAATCGGCCGCCGTTCACCAAGGGTGGATGCTTCGTACAACGCCTTCACAACGTCCACCGGAATGTTGTTGGCAACACGGTATGTGATCATGAGAACACCAATTTTGCCCCTGCGATGAGGAGTACGAGTCCAAGTAGTCGTCTGAACGCGGGCGTGCCGATCCGACGGCTACCGAGCTCCGCCCCAATCAGCCCGCCGACAAACGCGGCACACCCCCAGATCGGCAACTGCGGAGGCAGGTTGCCGAGACTTGCCGGGTTGCCCGCAAGTCCGGCCAGTGAGTTCACCAGAATGAATGCAGCCGAGACGCCGCCTGTCTCGCGGATCTGCGCCCAGCCCATGAACAACAGGAGTGGACTGAGGAAGATCCCTCCGCCCGTGCCCGTCAACCCGGCAAGCAGACCGATCACCGAACCCGAGAGCACCGCCACCGCCTTCGGTGGTGCGTGGCTCGTGACCAGGCGAATATCCAGCCACAAGCGCAGCGCTGCTGTCCAAAGCACAACCCCCACGAGCGTCCGGTACCAGTGCCCCGGCAATGTGATGGCACCACCGATATACGCCAACGGGATGGAGCCGAGCGCAAACGGCCAGAACAGCGGCCATGAGAAGAAACCTGCGCGGGAGAACCGAATGGTCGCAATCGACGCCACAAGGAGATTGAGCACGAGGGCGGTGGGCCGCATCATCGGCGTTGCCATACCGACGAACGCCATTGCCGCAAGATACCCGGATGCGCCGGCATGACCGACTGACGAATACAGCACCGCCGCCACGAAAAACGCGACGGCGAGCCATGTGGTTGAGTGTTCCAGCACGCCGATATTCTAGCGTCCCGGCGGCTCACGAGGATGACCGGCTAGAATAGGGGTGCCATGCCGACTGTTGCCATCCTCGGAGCGGGACCGATTGGCGCGAGTGTCGCGCAGACGCTGGCCGGACGCGCTCGCGTGCGGGATGTCTGCCTGATCGATGCTGCGGCTTCCGTGGCCGCCGGCAAGGCGCTCGACATCAGACAATCGGGTCCGGTTGAGAGCTACGACACTCGTGTGTCAGGTGAGGGCGACGTTCTTGCTGCCGCAGGCGCCGGCGTCATTGTCATCGCCGACAGTCATGAGTCTGGTGAATGGGAGGGCGATCGCGGGCTGACGCTGGTGCGCCAGCTTGTGAACGCTGGCGCGACGGCGCCGTTCGTGTTCGCCGGCCCCAAACAGACATGGTTGATGGAAGCGGTCGTGCGCGAACTTGGCGTACCGGCCGACCGCATCGTGGGCACGGCGGCGGCCGCGCTTGCCGGGGCTGCGCGCGCACTGGTGGCCCTCGAAGTGAACGGCTCGGGCGCGGACGTGTCGCTCGTGGTGGCCGGACGGCCGCCCGCGTTTGTCATCGCGTGGTCCAGCGCCACCATCGGCGGGGCCCTCATCACCGACCATGTGCCGGCGCATCGGCTGGTGGCAATCGCGCAACAGACCAAGGGTCTGTGGCCGACCGGACCTTACGCAATTGCCGCAGCGACCGCGCCTGTTGTTGAGGGTCTGCTCTTTGGCTCCCGCGCTCAGATTCCTGCAGTGACGATCGTTGACCAGGAGTTCGGTGTGCGCCACGGAGCCGCCCTGCTCCCGGTGTCTATGGGAAACGGCCGCGTGCTGGCTCGGCACAGTCCCTCGTTCAGTCCTCAAGAGCGCGTGGACTTCATGAACGCATTGTCGTCGGAGTCCCGGAGTCCCGGGGTCCAGGGGTCCTGAGGTCGCGGCCGGGAGATCGATCAACGTGCGGCGAACACCGCCGTAAATCCACGCACGATGGCGTCCTCGATCTCGGCCGGTGGCACACTTCGCTTGAGTTCGCCTTCCATCGACGTCACGCCGCGATCGGCGATGCCACACGGAACGATCAGTTGGAAGTGACGCAGGTCTGTGGCTACGTTGAGCGCAAAGCCGTGACTGGTGATCCACCGGCTGATGCGAACACCGATGGCGGCGATCTTCCGTTCGTTGCCAACGGGGCCTCCGGCGCTCACCCACACTCCTGACAGGCCCTTCACACGGCTGGCTTCAATGCCGAACTCGCCCAGCGCGCGAATCAGCACTTCTTCAAGATCGCGCACGTACTTGTGCACGTCGCAGCGATCAGGCTTCAGGTCGAAGATGGGATACCCAACAAGTTGTCCAGGGCCGTGATACGTCACGTCTCCGCCGCGACCGGTCTCGTGAACCGTCACGCCTTGCCGCGAAAGTTCCTCGTCTGACGCAAGGATGTGCCTCGGGCCAAGACGCGTCTTCACGCCGAGCGTGATGACGGGCGGATGTTCGAGCAGGAGCAAGGTGTCGCCGATGCGTCCGGCGCGCCGGTCTTCAACCAGCGCCGCCTGCAAATCGAGGCTGGCTTGGTAATCGACACGACCGAGGCGCCGGACGGAAACTTCAGTCATTGCTGGTGGCTGCGCGGCTCAATTCTCGGCCTTGAGGAGCAGGCCGAGCTACGTTGGACCCTGGACTCTGGACCCTACACCCACCCCTCGTCGAAGTCCTGAAGCCGGTCTTTGAGCGCCTGGAGGAACCGGCCGGCGTCTGCGCCATCAATGAGCCGGTGGTCGTAGCCCAGCGTCAGGTAACACATCGGGCGAATGGCAATCATGTCGTCGATCACGACCACCCGCTTGTCCACGCTGCCCACACCCAGAATGGCCACCTGGGGCTGGCTGATGATCGGCAAGCCGAACACTGCGCCGAAAATGCCCGGGTTGGTAATCGTGAACGTGCCGCCCTGCACCTCATCGGCCTTCAGTTGCTTGCTGCGCGCGCGGCCCGACAGATCCTGGATCGCGCGGCAAATGCCGAGCATGTTCCGCTCGTCGGCGTTCCTGATGACCGGCACGATCAGTCCCTGATCGAGCGCCACGGCAATACCGAGGTTGATGTCGCGCTTGTAGATGATGTTCTCGCCGTCGATCGACGCGTTCGAGAACGGGAACTGGCGGATGGTGTCCACCGTGGCCTTGGCGATGAACGCCGTGTAGGTCAACTTGGCGCCGGCCGCTTCGTACTCGGCTTTCTTCTTCAGCCGAATCTCGTCGATTCGTCCGAAGTCCACCTCATACGCCGAGTACACGTGTGGCGACGTGCGCAGGCTCGACACCATGTGCTCGCCGATCTTCTTGCGCATGATGCCCATCGGCTCGATGCGCACGTTCTCCCCAGGAGCGAACGGAGACTTCGCTGCCGGCGCCGCCTTCGCGGTCACCGGGGCCACGTCCACCACTGCGGGTGCAGCCTTCGTGGCCGCTCCACTCTCGACGAAGTCGAGGATGTCTTTCTTCGTCACGCGTCCTGAAATGCCGGAGCCGTTGAGCTGACGGATGTCGATGCCGTGTTCCTTCGCGATGTTCCGGACCACGGGCGATGACTTCGTGCGCAGGCGGGCGTCGAGTTCGTTCGCGTACTCAACGGGTGCGCCCACTGCTGCGGGCGCCGCGGCCACGGATGTTTGGGCCACCACAGCCGCGGGCGCTGTGGTGGTCTCCGCAACGGCGGCAGCTGGCGCAGGAGCTGCCGCTGCCTTCTCGCCCGCCGCGCCAATGCGCGCGACGACACTGTTGACCGGCACGGTCTCGCCTTCCTTGACCATGATCTCGAGCAGCACTCCCGCGCCTGGCGACGGAATCTCGGCATCCACTTTGTCGGTGGAGATCTCAAATAGCGGCTCATCGCGATCAATCGCGTCGCCGACCTTCTTGATCCAGCGGACGATGGTGCCTTCCGCAATCGATTCGCCCATCTGGGGCATTACCACTTCAGTTGCCATTCTCTTCCCTCTTGTTCTCGGCCTTGAGGACCAGGCCGAGCTACGTTTTACAGATCAGGCCGAGCTACGTTCTACGAGTGTATTGCGGCGCCGTGGACAGCGTGTGCCGCCTCACCGACCGCCTCGGACATGGTGGGATGCGCGTGAATGGTGCGGATGAGTTCTTCAACCGTGCACTCGAGGCGAAGCGCGACTCCGGCTTCGGCCACCAGCTCGGTGGCACGTGGGCCAATCATGTGCACGCCAAGGATCTCGTCGTACTTCTTCTCGGCCACGATCTTCACAAAGCCTTCGGTCTCGTTCACGATCTTGGCGCGCCCCAGCACGCCGAAGGGGAAGACGCCGACGCGCACATCGAACCCGCGCGCGATCGCCTCCTGCTCGGTGAGGCCGATGCTGCCGATCTCCGGATCGCAGTAGGTGCAGCCGGGCACCTGATCGTAGTTGAGGGGTTTCACTTCCATGCCCGCCAGACGCTCGGCCAGCAGGATGCCCTCAGCCGACGACAGGTGTGCCAGCTGGGGATGGGCGCCATTGCCCATCGTGATGACGTCACCCACAGCCGAAACACCTGGAACGTTCGTGCAGAACAGTGAGTCAACCTTGATGTAGCCGCGTTCCATCTCGAGGCCAAGCTCTTCGGCGCCCAGACCATCGGTGACCGGACCGCGGCCCGTAGCCACCAGCAGCTTCGACACCGTGATTGTCTCGGTCTTGCCGTCGGCGCCCTGCATGTCGATGGTGACGCTGCCGTCCCTGACCACCGCACCGGTCACCTTGGTGGCCGTCTTCACGGTGATGCCCCGCTTCTTGAACGCCTTCTCAAGCTCGGCCGATACGGCTTCGTCCTCGTTGGGCACGAGACGCGGCAGCAGCTCGATGACCGTGACCGCGCTGCCGAACCGACGGTAGATCGACGCGAACTCCACACCCACCGCGCCGCTCCCCATGATGGCCATCGAGGCCGGCACTTCGTTCAGCGCAATCGCGTGATCGCTCGTGATGATGTATTGGTGATCGATCTCGATCCCCGGCACGCTCCGCGCGTACGATCCGGTGGCGACGATGATTTCTTTGGCCTGAAGGGTTTGGGAGGCGGCTTCGGGCGAGGTGACGTGGACCTGGCCACCGCCGCCAAGCCGCGCGCTGCCTTTGATCCAGTCGATCTTGTTCTTCTTGAAGAGAAACTCGATGCCTTTGGTAAGCCCCGTCACTACCTTGATGCGGCGCGCGTTCACACGGGCCATATCGATGGACGGTTTGACGTCGCCCAGCACGATGCCCCACTCCTTCGCGTCCTGCGCAATCTTCAGGGCGTGGGCGTTTTCGAGTAATGCCTTGGTCGGAATGCAGCCCCAGTTGAGGCAGGTGCCGCCCAGAGTTGGCTGACGCTCGACCACAGCGGTCTTGAGGCCCAGTTGCGATGCGCGAATGGCTGCGACATAGCCGCCCGTGCCAGCGCCAATGACCACTACGTCGTATTCGTGTACCACAGCTGTCACGTTAACAAAAAAAGACACCCGTGGGCCAGCGTGACGCCAGACCACGGGTGTCAAACTTGTCGGCCGGAAGCGGCGGCCGCGCGCGGTGCGTGCGAACGCCTACTTGCGCGGAAGGACGGCGTCCTTCAGCTGCTTGGCGATCCGGGCCTTGACCACGGTCTTGGCCGGAATCTTGATCGTCTCACCGGTGGCCGGGTTGCGCCCGTCTCGCGCCAGGCGATGCTGCACGACCAGCTTGCACATGCCGGGAACGGAAAACTCGCCTGTCCGCTTGAGTTCCTTCTCGGACAACACCAGCAACTCGTCAAAAAAATCTCGCACCACCGTACGCTTCAAGTCGAACTTGTCAGCGAAGTGAGCGAACAACTCCATCTTTCCCATGCGCCTGGCGTCTGCCATCGGTGTCTCCATGCCTGAATCGGCCGTCAATTCGGTCGCGTGCTCACGTGTGGCGGCCGGTATCGTAGCCCCGCCCCCCCGGTCAGTGTCAAACTTGGCTCCCACGTCCTGGCTCCCACGGGCTGCCATCTACAATACCAGCATGGCCGCACCGCTCGACACATTCCCGAACCCCCGACCCGACCGCGACTACGATATCGACATCCGCTGCCCGGAGTTCACCTCGATGTGCCCGAAGACGGGCCTACCCGATTTTGGCGAGATCCGCATCCAGTACGTCCCAGACCAGACCTGCCTGGAATTGAAGGCCCTGAAGTACTACCTGCTCGACTATCGGAACCAGGGCATCTTCTATGAGGCGGCCACCAACAAGATCCTCGATGACCTGGTGCAGGCGTGCCACCCCAGGCGCATGACCGTGACCGGCGCGTTCACCGCGCGCGGTGGCATCACCACCACGGTGGTGGCCACGCACCCCTCTCGCTGACTCTGGCCCTTCCCTTGCTTCCTTAGAGGCGCGCAGGCGCCACGTAGCCCGTGCGGACGGGCCAAAGTGGGAAATTCTGCAATGTCCCGCGCCTCGGGGAGTGGCAGAAGGTGCGAGACCTGCCTGTACAAGGCGACCTGATCTGGATCCGACAGCGGCGCTGGCGCGTGCAGGCCACCCACTCGGGAGCCGGCCTGACGCGCGTCGTGGTGGACGATGGGCGTGCCACGCGCCCGCGGACCTTCCTGCTGCCGGCAGAACCGTGGACCAACGACCAGCCGGGACGCACTCGAGGCGTCTCACGCCAACGCGCGCTCGCCTGGCTTGCGGCCTGCGCGGCCCGCGCGTCTGCCGCGTCCACGCCCACAGCAATCGTCACCGCGCGCACGACGCTCTTCGCGTATCAACTCGAGCCCGCGCTCGCGGTGCTCGCGGGTGCACGGCGAGTGCTCATCGCGGATGGCGTGGGCCTGGGAAAAACCGTGCAGGCCGCGCTCATCGTGGCCGAAACGCTGCGGCGCGAGACAGACGCGCGAGTGCTCGTGTTGGTGCCACCTCCGCTGATGGCGCAGTGGGCGGACGAGTTGGAAACGCGCTTCGGTGTGCCGGTTTTTGCGGCAGACTCCGCGTCGTTCGCTCGGCTTCGGGCCGAACGTCCCTACCTGGACAACCCGTGGGAAAGTGCGGGCGTGTGGCTGGTCTCGCCCGACTACCTGAAGCAGCCCCACATCCTCGAGACCCTGCCTCGCCGCGGCTTCGACGCGGTGGTGATGGACGAGGCCCACTCCATGGCCGGCGACTCACAACGCCGATGGGCGATTGACACGATCGCGCGTTCAGCCCGGCGCGTCATTCTGCTGACCGCCACGCCACACGACGGCGATGACGCGCGCTTCCGCCGCTTGATCGATCTGGGCGCCACTGGTGCGAAGGCCGACGCGCTGGTGATCTTCCGCCGCGCCGGCACGCGACCGTCTCGTCACACACGGCGCATGGACGTCAATGCAGGACCAGGTCTCTCTCAGGTGCTTGATGCTATCGACGCCTTTGAACGGACTGGGCCGGTGGCGGCGCCCTGCGAGGGCCTGCGCCTGATCTGTGGCGTGTTCCGAAAGCGCGCGCTGTCGTCGCTGGCCGCCTTCCAGGCGTCTCTCGAACGACGCCTCTCGGTGGTCAGCAACACCGACGCTGGCGTGGCCAGCGCCGACTGGGTGCAGTTGGAGTTCTTCGGCACAGACGTCGTGCCGGGCGACGAATGGGCGGCCCTCGCCAGCGATGCCGGCCTGCCGGCCGCGCAGGAGCGCGCATGGCTGCTGCGGCTTCAGGCCGTGGCGACGCGTGCCGTCGCCTCAGGACGCGGCGATCCGAAGCTGGCCTGCCTGCGCAAACTCCTGCAGCGCTCGAAGGAATCCGCGGTGGTCTTCACGGAATACCGCGACACGTTGCAGGCGGTGGCCGGCGCGCTCACCGGCTCGCGGAGCCTGGCGGCATTACACGATGGGCTATCGGGCACGGCGCAACGCCATGCCCTGCGCGAGTTTCTTGAAGGTCGCGCCGACACATTGCTGGCCACCGACGTGGCGAGTCAGGGCCTGAACCTGCAACACCGCGCGCGATGGGTGGTGAACGTCGATGTGCCCTGGACACCCATGCGCCTTGAGCAGCGCGTCGGCCGCGTTGACCGCATCGGTCAATCGCGGCCCGTGCACGTGACGATGCTCGGCGTCCGGCATGAGGCGGACGTCGCGCTCCGGGCACGGGTGGCGGCGCGGCAGCACCTCAGTGCTGCTGCGCCGCTGCCCTCGTGCACGCGATGGACGCGCGCGGCCCGGACCCCGCGTCTGTGCCGCGCGCGCAGGTGCCGCGCGCGCTGATGCGGCGCGTGATGGCTGCGCCGGGCGGGGCGGGCGACCGGCGCCGATGGGCCGGACCCGGCGCTGGTGCACCGTGCGCGGGCGCTCAGCGCCCGCGCGCGGCGACGCCGGCGCCGGCTCGCGGCCGCGCTCGCGGCAGACGTCCCGGCTGCACCACAGCAGCCGGGACTGTTTGACGCGCGCGCGCTGACGGCCGGAGCGCCGGGCGACAGCGCCACGTCGTGCGGGCCCAGGCGCAGTGGGCGCGCTGGTGGCGCGACGTCTCGCACGCCTGTGGCCCGGCCACAGGCGTGCGAACGCTCTTCGACACGGCGGCCATGCCCCTGTTTGGCCGCCTCGGGTTCCGCGCCCGCAATCCACGATTCGCGCCAGGGAGCGCCACCGCAACGCTCCTGACGCCCGGTGGCCAGACGATCGCGTTACTCGTGAGGCCGTGGGCCGATCATCCGCCCGCGTTGTTTCGCGAGGCCACAGGCGCCGCGCGCGAGACCGGCGCCGACTGGTGCTGCATCTTCGCGCCGCCCACGCTCTCGATCGTGCCGGCCACTGGCAACGTCACCAGGCGCAGCCTCGACTTCACGTTTCCGGCAGCAGCCGACCCAGGCTCACTCGGGGTGCTTCTGATGCTGGCCGGCTCGGCGGCATTTGACACCGGCGCGCTGGACGATTGGCTAGAAGCCGCTCGGACAGACGCCGCACGAGTGCGCGTAGACCTGCAGCAGGGCGTGATCGACGCGCTCGGTGGACTCACACAAGTGCTGACGCGGGCCACACGCGGCGCACCCACCGGCGAAGCGCTCACACTCGTCTATCGCATCCTGTTCCTGATGTTCGCCGAGTCGCGTGATCTCGTGCCTCGCCATCATCCGATCTATCGTGACGCCTACACGCTCTCGTCGTTATGCAGCGAGGCGCTTCGCGCCACGCCGGCTCGCGGCGTGTGGGACGGCCTGGCGGCCATCAGCCGCCTGTCGCGGCAAGGCGGACAGGTGGATACGCTGCAGGTGTTCCCGTTTAACGGCCATCTTTTTTCCTCGCAGGCAGCGCCGACGCTGGAGCCCACGCGCGGCGGCGGGCGCCGCTCACGCGGCAGTGAGGCGAGAGATCTCGCAGTCAGCCGTGCCCTTGTTTCCCTCGGCACGCGCCGTGAGCCGGCAGGTCGAGTCGCCATCTCCTACGCTGACCTTGGCGTCGAAGAACTCGGCGCGATTTACGAACGGGTGCTGGACGTTGATGCCACTCCGGGGGCTCAGGTCCACAAGCCATCCGCCAGGCGCCACTCCGCGAAGAGAAAAGATACGGGCACGTTCTATACGCCACAAGTGCTGGCGGACTTCGTGGTCCAACGCACCCTCGCACCATTGGTCGAAGAAACATCCGCTGATCGGCTGCTCGAACTGCGTGTGGTTGACCCGGCCATGGGTTCCGGCGCATTCCTCGTTGCGGCGCTCCGGTATCTGGGCGCAGCGTACGAACGTGCGCTCGTCCGCGATGGCCGCTGCGCGCCGTCAGATATTGCAGACACCGACCGTGCCGCGTTTCGAAGGCTCATCGCGTAACAGTGCCTGTTTGGTGTGGATGCAAATCCAGTCGCCGTACAGTTGGCGCGACTGTCGCTCTGGCTGGCCACCCTGACACACGCGCGACCCCTCAGTTTCCTGGACCATCGCCTCCGCACGGGTAACAGCCTGGTTGGCGCGTCTCCTGCGGACCTCCTGCGTTCGCCCGGCGCCAGCACCCACGAATTGCCGGTGTTTGATGCGGGCAGTTCACGCCTTGAAGTGATGTTGCGGCGAGTGGTGCCCACGCTTGCGGATCTCGGCACCCAGGCCGACAACACGGTGCAGGACGTCCGGCGCAAGGAAGCCACGTGGGCCGCGCTGCGCGACGACACCCACCCGCTTTCGCGATGGCGGCTCGCCGTCAGTCTCTGGTGCGCGCAGTGGTTCTGACCCGCCGGCACGCGGCGACCGTCGCCTGCTGAGATTCGCGCGGGAGGCGATGCGCTCGTGCGAGGGTCGGGTGATCTGACCAACACCCAGGTCGAGCGCCTTGCGAGCATCGCGAAAGAGAGGTCCGCCGCCCACCAATTTTTCCACTGGCCGCTCGAGTTCCCTGAGGTGTTCTACGACACCAATGGGGCGCATCGGCCCGCCGGTGGATTCGATGCAGTGATTGGCAATCCCCCATGGGAAATGATTCGCCGCGACAGTTCCTCAGGTCGCAGGTCTGTCGCACGCGATCCACTCGTGACCTTTGTCCGCGAGTCGGGCCTCTTCCCACTCTGCCGGCGCGGCCATCTCAACCTGTACCAGCCGTTTGTCGAACGAAGCCTGTCGCTGGTCCGGCCCGGCGGCCGGGTCGGTCTGGTCGTCCCCTGGGGCTTCGCGGTAGACGACGGGGCGGGCGCGCTGAGGTCGGCGCTTGTTGACGCCGGCGCCCTCGACACCATCGTCGGCTTCGACAACGCGCGAGGGTTGTTTCCGATTCACTGCGGACTGCGGTTCGCGATGGTCGTGGCGGCGCCCGGAGGGGCAAGGCGGGATATCCACGCGCGTTTTGGCGTCACCACCGCCGAAGCCATTCAAGAGATGACCGCGGCCGCTGACGACCCGTTACCCATTCAACTGTCCGCCGAGGCAGTCGCCGAAGTTGGTGGACCCTCCAGGCGCATTCCCGACCTTCGTGAAGACGACGGCATGGCGTGGCTGCTGGACGTGATGCGGTCTCATCCACCGATTGGCGGTGCCGGCGGATGGCAGGCACGATTCAGCCGCGAACTGAATGCCACCGACGACCGCGACGCCTTCGGCACAAAGCCCGGGTCCGGCGTCCTGCCGGTGGCCGACGGCAAACATATTTCCCCGTTTGTGGTGAACGTGGACCAGTGCGAGCGCTTCATCCGAGCGCAGACGGCCGAGCGACGCCTTCCCGAGCGACGCTTCAGCCGGCCGCGCCTGGCGTATCGGGACGTGTCTGGCGTGGGCAACCAATTCACCCTGATCGCAGCTGTAATGCCGGCCGGCGTCGTCACCACACACACGCTGTTTTGCTTGCGCAACGAACTACCGATCGAACAGCAGCATTTTCTCTGCGGGGTCTTCAACTCGGCCGTGCTCAACCGCGTGGTGCGGTTGCTGATGGGCAGCCACGTCACGACGGGTCTGGTGGAACAGCTGCCTGTGCCCCGCTGGGAGGCGACCCAGGCACAGCGGCGCATCGCCTCGATTTCGGCCAGATTAGCCGCTCCGGGTCTGGGTCGTGCGGTTCGTACTCGCCTGATTGATCGCCTGAATCAGGACATCAGCGAGCTGTATCTGAGAGGGGTTCAAGGGAGGAATAACGATAACGATTTATCATTTTGATGTACATAAACAATTGATTAATAGATTTTTGACTATATGGTGTGACCATGTCTATACTCACAATCGTGGAAGAGATGGCGATCTCGAAGTTCAAGGCGACGTGCCTGTCGGTGGTGGAACGCGTGCGCAAGACTCGCACGCCGATCCTGATCACGCGCCATGGTGTGCCCGTGGCGCAAATCGGGCCGCCGCAGCCTGCCGAACAGCCGAAGAGTTGGCTTGGGAGCATGACTGGCACGATGCAGATTCTTGGCGACATCGTGGCCCCAGCTTCCGACCCCGAGGAATGGGAGGCGATGCGGGATTGAGGCTGCTGCTCGACACCCACATCTGGCTCTGGAGTCTCTCGGCGGTAGACAAGCTGGCGCCCCGGGTGCGCCGCGCACTTTCAAAGTCCAGTTCCGAGTTATGGCTGTCGCCCGTCAGCACCTGGGAAGTGGTGCAGTTGCTTGAAAAGAAGCGGATTACGATTGAAGGCCACTTTGAGGCGTGGCTCCCGCGCGCGCAGGCCGGACTGCGCGAGGCACTGCTGTCACACGATGTGGCCGCGGCGGCGAAGGATATAAGTCTGCCGCACGGTGATCCGGCAGATCGATTACTGGTCGCAACGGCCCAGGTGCTTCACCTGACGCTGGTCACGGCTGACGAGAGGCTGATCGCGGCCAAACAAGTGCCCACGCTCGCGAATCGATAGCGGCGGTGCATTATAGTCCACAGGCATGCCTAATTACGGCTTTGTCATTGACTTGAAGAAATGCATCGGGTGCCACGCCTGCACCATCGCGTGCAAAGCGGAGCACGACATTCCGGTCGGCGTAAATCGATGTTGGGTCAAGACCGTCGAAAAGGGCCGGTTCCCCGACGCGCAGCGCCTGTTCCTTCCGGTGTTGTGCAACCAGTGCGCAGATGCGCCATGCATGAAGATTTGCCCGACGAGCGCCCTCTTCCGGCGTCACGACGGCATCGTCGATCTGCACGGCGACTCGTGCATCGGCTGCAAAGCGTGCATGGCGGCATGCCCCTACGACCAGCTCTTTATCGATCCAAATACGCGCACGGCCGAAAAGTGCAACTTCTGCGCGAACCGCGTGGAGAATCAGCTCGAACCCGCGTGCGTCAGTGTCTGCCCCACCGAGTGCCGCATCTTTGGCGACATGGACGATCCCACGACCGAGGTTGCACAAATTGTGCAGCGCGAGGCGTTTACGGTGCGCAAGCCCGAAAAGGGCACTGGGCCGAAAGTGTTTTACCTGTCGGCCGACGACAGCATCATCCAGCCGGAAATTGCGTCGCGCCCGTTCATGTTCAAGGAAGGCGGAGTGCACCTGCGGCCCCTCGGGTCAAAGGAACCGGACCCGCAGTCGCCCGGCGACCCTCGCGTGGACTACGACGTGCCGCACAAAAAGGCATGGGGAATCGACCTCGTGCTGTACCTGCTCACCAAGGGCATCTCGACGGGCGCGCTCTTCCTCGGTGCAGTCCTGTGGCTGATGGGTGACCGCAGCGCACTGTCGGGCTTTGCCGCGCCACTCGTGGCGTCGATTTTTTCCGCGCTGACTGCGGCTGTGCTCGTCATGGATCTGGAACGGCCGGAGCGCTTCTACTACATCCTCACGCGGCCCAATTGGAACTCATGGATGGCCCGCGGCGCGTTCATCCTCACGGCCCACGGCGTCGTCGGCGGCCTCTGGGTACTGGCGTGGCTGCTGGGTGCTCCGGCGCTGATCACCTTGCTTGCAGTCCTGACCTTGCCGATCGCTCTGGCGGCCACCGGGTATACCGGCCTGCTCTTCGCGCAGGGACTGGCGCGTGATTTGTGGCAGGGTCCACACGCGACGATTGACCTCATCGCGCAGGCCGCGATGGAAGGCGCCGCTGCTCTGCTCATCGCGGCAGCTTTCACAACTGTTGATCCCTGGGTGCTGCGCGTGCTCGGATGGACGCTTGCAGGCGCGACCTCGCTCCACCTGATGATCCTGGTGGCAGAGAATCTGCTGGCGCCCAGCCCGACGCTGCATCACGAACTTGCGGTCCGCGCGATTCGCCACGGCGCCTACGCGCGGATGTTCTGGGTGGGCGCACTTGGTCTTGGTGGCCTCGCGCCTCTCGCCTTGTTTGCGGTAGCCGCCACGACGGGCTTTTCAATGACGACCCTCATCCCGATGGCGGTCGTCACACTGGCCGGCAGCCTCGCGTGGGAATACATCTGGGTGGAGGCGGGACAATGCGTCCCGATTTCATAAATGGCTGAGTTTCGATCGCACCCGCCCGTGTCCGATTGGGACAACTATGTCGATTTTGAATCGACGAGTTGGCCGAAGAAGGACCGGCGCAACTACTGGATCATCCCCAGCATCTGCTTTAACTGCGAGTCCGGCTGTGGCATCATCGCTTACGTAGACAAAGACACGCTGGACGTTCGGAAGATCGAAGGCAATCCTCTTCACCCGGGCAGCCGCGGGCGCACGTGCGCCAAGGGCGTCGTCACACCGAATCAGCTCGAAGACCCCGATCGCATCCTGTATCCCCTGAGGCGCGTCGGCAAGCGCGGCAGCGGTGAGTGGGCGCGGGTGAGCTGGGATGAAGTGCTCGAGGACATCGGCGGCCGCATCCGGAAGGCGATTCTCGAAGACCGCCGCCGCGAGGTGATGTATCACGTCGGGCGTCCAGGTGAGGACGGCTACGTGAACCGCGTCCTTCAGGCGTGGGGCATCGATGGCCACAACAGCCACACCAACGTGTGTTCGTCATCGGCGCGCCTGGCGCATTTCTTGTGGACGGGCGCGGATCGCCCCTCGCCCGACTACGCGCACGCCAAGACCATCCTGCTGCTGTCGTCACATCTCGAATCAGGGCACTACTTCAACCCGCACGCGCAGCGCATCATCGAGGGCAAAACCAAAGGTGCCAAGCTCATCGTCATGGACCCGCGCATGTCGAACACGTCGGCCAAGGCCGATGTGTGGATGCCGACCAAGCCTGGCACGGAAGGCGCGATCCTGCTGGCCATCGCGAAGTATCTGATCGAGACGGGAAAGTACAACCGCGACTTCGTAATGCGCTGGGTGAACTGGGAGACGTACTTGACGACGAGCCGGCCTGATTTGCCGGTGACGTTTGACGCGTTCGAGATCGCATTGGAAGAGGAATACGCGCAGTTCACACCGGAGTACGCGGAAAGCGAGTCTGGCGTACCTGCGCACAAGATCCTCGAAGCGGCCGAGGCGATTGCCGATGCGGGCACGGCGTTCTCCACACATAGTTGGCGCGCCGCTGCCGCCGGCCACTTGTGGGGATGGCAGATTACCCGCGCGCTCTACTTCCTTGTCGTCCTCATGGGGGCGGTGGGCGAAAAGGGCGGAGTGAACCTGCACGTCACGAACAAGTTCGTGCCGAAACACCCGAACCCGCCTCCGGCGCCCGAATACTGGAATGAGTTGCTGTTCCCGAAGGAGTTCCCGCTCGCATTCTTCGAGATGAGTTTCCTGCTGCCGCACTTCCTCAAGGAAGGTCGCGGCAAACTCGACGTGTACTTCACTCGCGTCTATAACCCGCTGTGGACCAACCCCGACGGGTTCTCATGGATGGAGATGCTGGAAGACGAATCGAAGGTTGGGCTCCATGTGGCGCTGACGCCGATGTGGAGCGAGACAGCGTGGTTCGCTGACTACGTCCTGCCGATGGGACTAGGCACCGAGCGGCACGACACGATGAGCCAGGAAACCCACGCGGGGCGCTGGCTGGGGTTCCGGCAACCCGTGAGGCGTGTCGCACTCGAAAAGCGCGGCACACCGGTGAGCGCCACGCACGAGGCCAACCCAGGCGAAGTGTGGGAAGAGTCGGAATTCTGGATCGCGCTCTCATGGAAGATCGATCCGGACGGCTCGCTGGGCATTCGCAAGTTCTTCGAATCGCCGTATCGTGCCGGCCAGCAGATCACGGTCGATGAGTACTACGGCTGGATGTTCGAGAACTCCGTGCCCGGCCT
>SHUF01000073.1 GCA_009694745.1 Acidobacteriota bacterium | reverse complement strand
TGCGCTTGATCCGATCCGGTGGACACGTTCCGAAAGGTGGATACGATGTCCCGAATGGCAAAAGGAAGCAGTGGCCGGCGTCCGCGCCGGCAGTTCTCTGAGGAGTTCAAGGCCGGCGCGGTTCGGCTGGTCTTGAACGAAGACAAGACAGTCGGCGCCGTGGCTCGCGAGTTGGATCTGACGCCCTCCGCACTGGCCTTGTGGGTGCGACAGGCGCAAGCCGAGCGGACCAAGGGCAAGAGCGGGCTGATGCGGGAAGAGCGCGAGGAGTTGATGCGACTCCGCAAGGAGAATCGTGAGCTGCGCTTGGAGCGCGACCTCCTAAAAAAAGTGTCGGCTCTCTTCGCCAAAGACCAGCGATAGCCTTCCAGGCGATCGCGGCGGAGAGAGCCCACATGCCGGTGCGGAAGCTGTGTCGATGGTTCGACGTGTCGCCAAGTGGCTTCTACGCGTCGCGGCTGCGTCCCGAGTCCACACGCGCACAGGAGGATCGACGGCTGAAGGTGCTTCTGCACGCGTCGTTTGCGGGTGGTCGCGGGTACTACGGCAGCCCGCGCATTCATGATGACTTCATCGAGTGGGGCGAGCATGTGAGTCGGAAGCGAATCATTCGGCTCAAACAGGAAGAAGGCCTCATCGCACGAGTGGTCAAGCGGTACAAGGTCACGACCGAGAGCGATCACGATCAACCGATTGCCGACAACGTGTTGCGACAGGACTTCACCGCCTTGGCGCCCAATCAGCGCTGGGTCGGCGATACGACCGAGCTACGCATCGGCGACCAGGGCAAAGCCTACCTGGCAGCGATCGTCGATCTGTATTCACGGTTTGTCGTCGGCTGGGCGATCAGCGCGGTCAACGATCGGCACCTCACCATCAAAGCCCTTGAGATGGCGCTCAAACGGCGGTGCCCGGGCGCCGGTTTACTCCATCACTCCGACCGAGGGTCGACGTACGCCAGCGAGGACTATCGCGAGGTCCTGGCGACGCACGGTATCACCTGCAGCATGAGCCGCCGCGGCAATTGCTATGACAACGCCGTCATGGAAGCGTTCTTCTCGACCGTCAAGAGCGAAATCGGCGAGCGGTTCGAGAGCCACGGCGACGCCAAGGCCCAGTTGTTTGACTACCTCGAAGTGTTCTATAACCAGCGGCGACGGCACTCATCAGCAGGACGGATGAGCCCGGCGGCGTACGAGCGCAAGATGACTTACGCAGCGTAACTAAACCGTCCACCGGATCGGATCAAGCACAATGAGCGTCTTTACGTGGAAAGAATACTGAGGCGCCGCGCCTCCTCGCGCATCTGCACGCTCATGGACGGCGTACCCGTGATTATTCCTCGGCACGCCGGGGCGCCGCAGTGGCATGCGAACGCTTCGGTCTCGTCGTTGCAGAACTGGGCGTAGTCGAGCGTGAGTTCCTCGCCCGCGCCGATGTCGCGCAGGGCCAGCACGTTGAGGCCGTTGTAGCCGGTGTTGGGCGCGCACGAGTGGTTCTGCGGCGCCCAGTCGTGCGGACTGTCCGACCAGAGAATATAGACATCGTCTGAGAGGGGATACGCGTACTGCGCGAAGGTCTGCCGGTCGCGGGCGTCCCAGGTCTGTTGCACCCACCGGCGCGTGACAATGCGCTGAGAGCGCTCTTCGCCGACGAAGACGATCTCGCCCCGGCGGATGTCGCGAACGGCCTCAATCCCGAGGCCGCCGTTCCTGGTGCGCACGGTGAACGGTCGTTGCCGGGCAGCGTGCCGGGCCAGACCTTCCTGAATGATGTGGCGCAGGAAGTTGCCGACGCCGAAGCCGTCGTGCTGCAGGATGTAGTCGGCCGTGCCGTAGAACCCTGCCGGATAAAACACCGAGCAGCTGAAGTTGGCGTCGAGCACGCTGGGCACGCCGTCGCGGTCGAGGCGGAAGTCCATTCGGCTGTAGCCCGTGCCGCCGAAGGTCAGAAAGACGCGGCGCCCAGCGTCAATCAGCGCGGCCTCGAGCGCGGCATCGCCCACCGAGATGTTGGCCTCGGGGTGGTACTGCGCATTTTTCAAGTCGTAGGTCTTGAATTGCTCGCCGGGCGGGAAGCGGTATTCGATGGGGCGAAATGCCAGCGGCACCTTCGGGTTCGCAGGATCCGCGACGACCAGCACCGAAAACTCGCGGCCGTCAAGGTACTCCTCGATGAGAACGGTGTCGTACTGTTCCAGCAGCGCGGCGGCCTTGGCGTCGAGGGCGCGTGTGTCAGTGCAGAGGCTGGCGGCGTCGATGCCGAACGAGTCTCCGCCTTCACCCGGTTTGACGAAGAGGGGAAACCGCAGCGAGGCGGCCGCGTGCGCCACATCGGATGCCGAACGCGCGGCCACATGTGGCGGCGTTCGGACCATCGCGTAGCGGGCGACGATCTTCAACATCTCCTTGCCCGTTTCGTAGCGGTCGGCGGGCGGGCCCGTGTAGGGCAGCCCCAGGCTGTCGAGCGAGTGGATGACATCGATCGACGGCACGTCCCAGTCGAGATGCCCTTCGCAAAGGTTCACGAAAATGTCGTAGCCCTCCTTCTTCGCATGGCTCAACTGCGCGTACACGGTGGCCTTGTCCAGGAACAAGTTGGTGAACGACCACTCGGGAATCAGGGGCGAGAGGTCGCGCGGCGGATCGTGTGTGGCGTACTCCTTCAGCAGTTCTGATTTGGCATATGACGGCTGAAGCACACACACCTTCATGACTGAAGGGCCTTATGTCGCGCCAGCGCGTCGGCCACAATGGTGTCCACAAACGACACCATGGACGTGCCGGAGTACTCCAGGATGCTGCCCACGGCTGAGGTCACATCCGCCGTCAGGCCGCAGTTGGCGTTGACTTCCAGCACGAGCGGCATGCCGGGGTCGCCGTCGTAGCGGATGTCCACGCGCGCGTAGCCGGTGCCATCAACGGCCTGCACCGCGCGTCTGGCCAGGCTGGTCAGTTCGTCATGCCATTCGCCCGGCGCCGGCGCATACGAATACGCGTGATCGTCGGTGCCCTCGGCCATGACGGTGTCACTCGTTAGAAACCGCTCTTCCACCGGGACGGAAGTGTGGAACACGCGTTCGACCGGTGGCAGCGCGCGCAAGCCACCCGGCTCGGCGTGGTCGCCCAGTACCAAGACCGTGAACTCGCGCCCAGCCAGAAAGGGCTCGGCGATGAGACGGCCATGTGTGAAGGCTCCTTGAGCCGCCCGCACGCCGTCCTCGACGTTGGCCGCGCGGCTCGAGGCGGTGATGCCGGCTGACCCGGCGGCCACGTCCGGCTTCACGAAGATCGGCCAGCCCAGCGTCTGCCCGGCGCGGCGTATGTCGGCCTTCAGGTTGCGGATGCGCACAAACGGCGCAGTCGGCACCCCTCTGGCGGCCAGGCGCCGCTTCATCGTGCCCTTCGAGGTGGAGATGTCGTAGAACCGGGATCGCGCCCCGGTAAACGGCACTTTGGCGGCTTCGAGCGCCTTGACGACCGACAGCCCCGGGTACCCGTTCACGTCGTCTCCATCGCAGAGATTCAGGACGACGACGCGGCGCCGGTGCTGGTGATCGCGGACCCGGTTGACCTCGATGTCGAGTGTGGACGCCGAGATCGCCACCCACTCCCACTCACACCTCAGTGACCGCATCCAGCCGTTGATCTCGGCGCGCACCGACGGGTCGTCGTATTCGGGACTGGTCAGACGGCCGTCGCATTCGGCATACGCGATGAACACCGAGACAAAGGGACGCGTGTCCATCAGCGGGTCATGCCATGCCGGCGGGTCATGCCATGTCGAATAATGCGCTCGATGATCGGTGTCATGCGCTGTCCGCAGAGGTGAAGAATGCTGCCCACAGTAGATGAGTCGCTGGAGGATAAGCCGCACTGTGCATTGACTTCAAGCACCATTAGTTGATTTGTGCGTGCATCGAGCCGGATGTCCACGCGCGCGTAGCCTTCACCATCAACCGCGCGAAACGCGCGTCGCGCGATGTCGGCCAGCACGGGGCGCACATCAAGCGGGGCAAGTTGATACCAATAATAGGGCTCGCCGGGCGGGATGGGGCGATCCACTTCGGGGAGTCCCCAATACCGTTCGAACGCGAGGAACCGTTCCTGCGCAGGCACGCGCGAGTCGAACACGCGCTCACCGGGGGGCAGCACGAAGAGCCCAAGCGGTTCCTGCGGGTCTTCCACCACGAGTACGGTGAACTCCCGTCCTTCAATGAAGGTCTCGATGAGCACGGCTTCGTCTTCGAACGACTGGCCATGCAGGCCTGCGCGAACCGCCGTCACTTGCCGGTGCGCGGCCGCACGGTCGTGCACCACCGAATCCAGCTGAATGCCGTAGCTGCCGGCCGAGACGTCGGGTTTAACGAAGAGCGGAAAGCGAAGAGTATCTGCTGCGCGATCGACATCGGCAGTGGTCCGAGTCAGCGCCCAGGGGGCCGTGGGAACGCCGGCCGCCTGGAACCGGGTCTTGCTGGCGGCCTTGGATGTGGTGACCCGGTAGAAATCCGCGCCGGCGCCTGTGAATGGCACCGACTGTGCGGTGAGCGCCGTCACCACGTCAAGCCCGGGGAAACCGTCAGCGATGGTGCCGTCGCAGAGGTTGAGCACCAACATGTCCCCGGCTCGGGCCTGCACACTTGCACGGCTCACTTCTGCGGCGAGGGTCTCGACGGTAATGGGCACCCAGTCCCAGGCACGGCCCAGGCCCTCCATCCAGCCTTCCACTTCGGCCCGGTACTCGGGCACGTCGTAGTGGGGGCTGACCGGATGGCCGTCGTCGACCACGTAGGGCACGAAGACCAGGACGCGGTTGGGGAGGGGAGTGATGGGACTCACGGCGCCGACTTGGGACGGCGCGTGATGTCCGTGATCCAGATGTCAGCCTGGCGATCTTCGAGCGTGAAGAAGAACTTTCCAGCCCCGGCCGCGAAGTCCGGCCGAATGGACACCCTGGACAGATCTTCGAATCGCACGACCACACGCGGTTGGCCACCCGCGACCGGCATGGCCCAAATCGACGCGCGCCCGTCGGCGTCGTGGCTCTTGAAGTAGGCCGTGCGACCGTCAACGCTGACCATGACGCTCTCTGCCCTGGGATCGCCAGGGCGAGAGGCTGCATAGACCACGCGTGTCGGTCCCGCATCGGCGGGGATGCTCTCAATCGTGCCTGTGCTGCTAGCCGCCAGCAGAAGTTCGTCCGTGAGCCACGAGGCCCTTACACCCCTGGCTGCCCACACGGGCGCGCTCCAACTCCCTGACGCATCGCGGCGGGTCAGGTACAGCCCTCGCATTCCCTCCGTTGCCGTCTGATTCATGAACGCAAGCGCACGGCCGTTAGGCGACCAGATCGGTAAACCCTCTCGCGCTCCCGTCGAGGTAATTTGCTGCGCTTTGCCTCCGGCGATTGGACTAATAAAGATATCGCGCGACCCTGAACGGTACGAATGGTACGCCACCTCGCGCCCGTCGGGGGAGAGGTCGGCAGAGAAATCGTCCGACGGATCGGTCGTCAATCGTTCCGCCGCGCCTCCCGCCAGAGGCAGACGAAAGATATCGGCATTCAGATGCAGCGTCGAGTCATACAATAGCCATTGCCCGTCGCTCGAGACGCGCAACGACTCGATCACTTGATTGCCGCTGGTCATCGCTCGCGCACCCGATGTATCGACAGTGCCGCTGATGGGAATCGGCAGCGACCAGATATTGGCGCGCGCCGTGTACGAAACATACACCAGGCGCTCGGCCGAAAAGGCAATCGACTGCGCGCCAAGGCCGGTGCTGATCCGGCGAGGCTCTCCTTGAACCCGACCGTCTTCCGCGATGTCCACGACGTAGATGTCACGCGGCCCTTGTCTGGTTGATATGAAGTACAGCTGGCGACCATCGGGCGACCACACCGGACTTTGATTCAGTCTGTCCAGTTTCGTCACCTCGATGAACGAGCCACCTGCCGTCGAGGCCAGCACGATGGCACTCGGCGCGATGTTGCCAAAGGCATTCCCGGGGACCACGGACTGGAGATTACCGATCACACATGCGATCCAGACGCCCTTTGCCGACCAGTCACAGGAGTACAGACTGTCCGACGCCGTGCCGAGCGCGTGCTCGCCACTGCCGTCCAACTGAGCAACGGCGAGCGTGGGCCCCCGGGCGAGCAGGAGCTGCTTTCCGTCGGGCGACCACGCGGCGGCGCTCAACTGTCCGCTGACGACCTTCCGGGACGTCCCCCCTATGGCCGAGGCGACGAACGCACCATCCGGCGTGAGGTAGAGAATCTGGTTGCCGTCGGGCGACCAGCGCGGCTGATATTCAAACGCCTCCCGATCATCAGAGAGTGGGATCGTCCGGCCGCCGCCAACCGGCCGGATGAAGATGCGCATATGCGTCGCCTTGCCTGCCGCGTACGCCAGCATCTTTCCATCGGGCGAGATGGCCGGATCGATTTCGAGCCCATCGTCTGTCGTGAGCTGCGATGCCGAGCCGATGACGATGGGTGGCGCCGTGTCATCGTTGCCGGCTGATCTGAATACGCCGGACGTCCATGCGAATCCAATCGCGATGACGACGATGGCGGCGCCGATGATGACGCCCACCGGGAAGCGAGACCGGGAGGCCGGAGCGCTGGCGGCGCTTCCGGAGAGTGCTTCATGAACAGATGTCGCGCCTGAGTCCGTTGACGACTCGAGTGCGAACGCCACGTCACGTGCCGACTGGAAACGTTCGACAGGATTCTTTTCGAGGCAATGACGGACGATGCGTTGCAGCGCAGGGGGAATGTCCGGCCGAAGCACCGTCAGCTCCGGTGGATCTTCCTTGACGATGGCGATCATCGTGTCCGCGGCCGTATCGCCCTTGAAGGCGCGCTGGCCGCTCAACATTTCATAGAGCACGGTGCCGAGTGCGAAGAGGTCCGTGCGCGCGTCAACAGCCTGGCCGCGCATCTGCTCCGGCGCCATGTAGCCCACGGTGCCCATCACCGTGCCCGGATCGGTGACGGCCGCGATGGTTTGGGTGGCGCCGCTGCTTGCGACGGTCGAACGCGCGAGGCCAAAGTCGAGAATCTTGACGTGCCCGTCTTCGCGTAAGAAGACATTTTCGGGTTTTAGATCGCGATGGACGATGCCCTTGTCATGCGCGGCCGCGAGGCCTCGAGCGATCTGCATCGCAATGTCGGTCGCTTTGCGTACCGGCATCGGGCCCTGCTGCACTCGCGCGCGAAGTGTTTCGCCCTCAAGGAGTTCAGTGACGACGAACATGTGCCCGTCATGGGTCCCGGTGTCGTGAATCGCGAGGATGTTTTGATGCGAGAGGGCGGCAATGGACTTGGCCTCGCGCTCGAATCGGGCGAGCCGGTCAGTGTCCTGGGCAAAGGCCCCCGGCAAGACTTTGATGGCCACGTCCCGCCCCAGCCGGGTGTCATGGGCCCGGTAGACCTCGCCCATACCCCCCGCGCCAATCAAATTCGCGATTTCATACGGCCCAAGACGGGTTCCAGATGTGAGTGACATGGATGCCAGCAAATCTTAGCCGAGACTGAAACCTTTCGCCTGAGGGTTTGACCGACGGATCCCGGATCCCGGATCCCGGGTCCCGGATCCCGGTAAGATGCGCCCCATGAAGCGCCAATGCACGCTGCTCGTCCTCGGTGCGATGGTTGCCGGTCTCGTCACGCCGGCTCAGCAGAAGCCTGCGGCCCCGCGGGCGTCTGCCGTGGCGGCGCCGATTGACGTCACGGTCAGCGAGGGCACCTCGATGTCGGTGGCGCTCTCGCCCGACGGCCGCACGCTTGCCGTCGACATGCAGGGCAGCATCTGGACCCTGCCCTCGTCGGGCGGCGCAATGACGCGCATTACCGACCCGTTCAACGACGCGCGCCAGCCCATCTGGTCGCCCGACAGCCGCACGATCACGTATTTCGCCTACCGCGATGGCGGCTACGACATCTGGTCGATTAATCCTGACGGCTCGAACCAGCGCAAGGTCACCTGGGGCACGTTCGACGATCGCGAACCGATCTGGTCGCACGACGGCACCCGGGTCGCATTCTCGTCGGACCGCGGCCACGTGCTCGGCAGCGACTACAACATCTGGATGCTCGACACGCGCTCGGGGGCCATCACGCAGATCACGAAGGCGCCCGGCGAAGACTTCATGCCGACCTGGTCTCCTGATGACAGCGAAATTGCGTTCGTCTCTTCCCGCGACGCCTACGACGGCGTGTGGGTGATCAATGTGGCGACCGGCGCGGAGCGGAAGGTTCGCGCGGTGAAGGGCGCGCGCGTGGACGCGCCCTCGTGGGGGCCCGGCGGTCAATTGCTCTATCACGTGACCGCAGGCACCCAGACCCGGTTCGAACTCGATGGCATGCCGGTGACCGGCCCCGAGAACGTATTTGCGTTCCGCGCCTCGTGGGCCTCGCCCACCGAGATCATCTACGTGTCGGACGGGAAGATTCGTAAGCGGTCGATCACCGGCCTGCCCATGCAGACCCTTGACTTCACCGCCACCATGCAGGTCACGCGCCCGCAGTACACCCGTCGAGTCCGCGACTTCACGTCGACGACGCCGCGCAGGGTCCTGGGCATTGTGCGGCCGGTGATCTCCCCCGATGGCACGCAGATCGCGTTTGCCGCCGTCGGCGATATCTACGTGATGCCGATTGGCGGCGCCGCCGTCAACGTGACACAAGACGCGGCGCTCGACACCGACCCGTCGTGGTCTCCCGATGGCTCGTCGCTTGTCTACTCGTCCGACAAGGACAGCGAGCACCTGCAGTTATGGATTCGCGATATGAAGAGCGGGCAGAGCCGGAAGGTGACCAGCCTCGCGACCCAGCCGCAAGCGGCTTCGTTCTCGCCCGACGGCAAGCGCGTGGTGTTCTTCAATGTCGATGGCATGTGGCGCGTGGCGGAGATGTCGATTCTTGATCTCGATACCGGCCGCGTGACCCGGATTCACGAGTCGCTGCCGCAGCCCGGAACCCCGACCTGGTCGCCCGACGGCACGCGCATCGCGCTGGCCGGCATTGCGCCCATGACGGTGCGTTTCCGCGAGGGCACCAACCAGGTGCAGACCATCTCTGCGTCCGGCGGCGATGTGAAGTGGTACGCGCCCATCCCGATGCTGTCGATCGATTCGCGTGGTGGCGGCGGGCCGGTGTGGTCGCCCGATGGCACCAAGATGGCCGCGATCTACGAGGGCGTGTTGTCGGTGTGGCCGGTTGCGGCAAGCGGCGAGCCGCTAGGCCCGCCGCGGCGCGTGACCTCCGAGAGCGCGCATGCGCCAAGCTGGCAGGGCGACTCGCGGCACATTCTGTATCAGTCGCTGGATCAGTTGCGCATCGTTGATATTGAGACAGGCGAGACCAGGACCGTGCCGTTCACCCTCACGTGGACGCCGGCGGTTCCCACGACGCGCACGGTGATTCACGCTGGCCGCCTGCTCGACATGAAGAGCGCCGAGCCTCGCACCAACGTGGACATCACGGTCGTCGGCAACACCATCGTCTCGGTGGTCGCCCACGCTGCGGCCAACCACGCCGCGGCTGCGGTGGTCGATGCGTCCCACCTGACGGTCATGCCCGGCCTGGTGGAGTTTCACTCGCACCTGCAGAAGGACTACGGCGAATCGCAGGGCCGCGCGTGGCTGGCGTTTGGCATCACCACGGTGAGAAGCCCCGGCAACACGCCCTACGAAGCGGTCGAAGACCGGGAAGCCAACGAGGCCGGCGTCCGGCCGGGCCCGCGTGTCTACGGCACCGGCTACCTGATGGAGTGGAACCGTGTCTATTACAAGATGGGCATCGCCATTTCGACCGTGAGCCAGTTCGAGATGGAGCTGCAGCGCGCCAAGGTGCTGGAGCACGATCTGATCAAAAGCTACGTGCGCCTGCCTGACTTGCAGCAGAAGCGCATGGTGGAATTCGCGCACAGCATTGGCGTGCCGGTGGCCACGCACGAGATCTGGCCGGCCTCGCTCGTCGGCGTCGACAACACCGAGCACACTGCGGCAACGAGTCGGCGGGGCTATTCGCCGAAGCAGGCGACGCTCCAGACCGCCTACCAGGACGTGGTGCAGTTGTTCGGCCAGAGCCAGCGCATCTTCTGCCCGATGATCTCGGGCGGCGGTGCGCGCAAGCTCTTCGAAGGTGATCCCGCGCTCAAGCGCGACCCGCGCTTCACGCTCTATCCGGAGTGGATCCAGCGGCAGGTGGCGGCGCAGCCCAACACCCCGGGCCCCAGCGGCGGTGTGAATCCCACCGGCGGTCACGGCAAGATGGTGCTCGACATCATGAGAGCGGGCGGGCTGGTCGTCGCCGGCACCGACACGCCGAATGGTGTGAACCTGCACGGCGAGTTGCTGTCGTACCGCATGGCCGGCATGGCCCCCTTCGACATTCTCAAGACCGCGACCGTCAATCCCGCCAAGGCGCTGGGTCTGCAGGCCGGCACGATCGAAGCCGGCAAGCTCGCCGACATCATCATGATCGACGGCGACCCGCTGGCCGACATTGCCAACACCGTCAAGGTGCGAAAGGTAATGGCGAACGGCCGCATGCATGACGTGGAACAGTTGATCGCGCCAAAGCGATAGACTCTCCAATCTACCAATGGCATCTTCACTGTCCACTCTTCCAGTCCTGCTCCGGAGAGAAATTGAGGCACGAATCCTGGCTCCGGTGGTGGACGCCATGGCCGCGGAATTTGGGCGCGAACGGATAATCGAGATCCTCCGCGACACCATCACCAAGGTGGCGCGTGAACAGGGTGCTGAGTTGGCGAAAGCGCACGGATCTAACGCCCTTGAAGGGTTTGCCGATGCCACGAAGGCGTGGACCTCAGGTGACGCGCTCACGATCGAAGTGATCGAGCACAGTGCCGGTCATTACGACTTCAATGTGACGCGTTGTCGCTACGCCGAGATGTATCGCGACCTGGGCATCCCTGAACTCGGCGCCGTGCTCTCCTGCAACCGTGACTTCTCGTTGATTGAGGGCTACAACGCCGACATCACACTCACGCGCGAGACGACGATCATGGGCGGCGCGCCGGCCTGTGAATTCCGGTACCGGCAGAAAACATAGTCCAGCGCAGCGACTTTCGCCTGTTGATCGCCACTGGCAAGTTGGGTATACTCACGGCCAGAAAGCGAAAATAAAGCGAAAATTATCATGGCCTCAGTCGCGCTCTCCCGCCTCACCACACTGCTGCAAGCCAGGAAACTTGATGGCACGCTCACCCGGCCGCTCAGCACCGGGTTGCCCACGACCAGCACCGGTGTGGAAGCGCTGGATCAGGCGTTGGCCCCAGGTAATCAGAAAGCCGGTTGGCCGAGAGGTCATGTGTCGGAAGTGGTGGGGCCCGCATCGTCTGGGCGCACCAGTGTCGTGATGGCCACGCTGGCCGCAGCCACCGCGCGCGGGGGGGTGGTGGCCCTGGTGGATGTGGCCGATCGTTTCGACCCGGCGAGCGCGGCTGACGCAGGCGTCGATCTCGATCGCTTGTTGTGGGTGCGCGGGCCCAGCATGACGTGGGGCACTCCGCACAGCACGGTGGGAGA